>NZ_JAPHOV010000001.1:3072500-3379205 GCF_026191185.1 Legionella sp. PATHC032
CCCCATTGGCATTCGAGCAAAATAATACAACGGACTCACTAAATGTTGATGATAAAACTCCAGCGCAGAATCCCATTGGAATTGAACCAATACCCGTTACTAAAGCGACAGCCAACTGCGTTGCTCATCATGAGACCCAATCACTATCAACTGACGATAAAAAATCTGCTAACTCTGGTGAATCCATGAACTGTGACTGGAATGAAATAATACCACAGTTAAAATTATCGGGTTTAGCACTTAATGCCATAGAAAATGCAGAGTTTCTTGGCAAAGAAGAGCGAGAAATTACATTAGGAGTACATAAAGGTCACCAGTCCTTATTCACCCCCACAACAATTAACCGAATTGAAACCGCATTGGCTGGTTATTATAAAAACCCAGTAAAAATTATTTTAAACAGTCAAGATGCTGTGCATGCCTCTCCAGCGCAACAAAAAGAGAAAGCTAGCCAAGAAAAGCAAGAACAAGCAGAGGCAGCATTACACGCTGACCCAGTATTTCAACAGTTACAACAAGAATTTTCAGCAGAATTGGTCAAAAATTCTATTGTCCTGTTAAAAGATGACTTATAATACTTAAATTAACCATAAAATAGACGAGGCTGTAATGGATATTAATCAAAATTTAGGCAATTTAATGAAAGAAGCGCAAAAAATGCAACAACGTATGCAAGAAGCGCAGCAACAATTAAGCCAGCTGGTAGTAAATGGAGAATCAGGTGGTGGGATGGTTACTATTAAGATGAATGGACGTCATGATGTAACTGAAGTTAAAATCAAACCCACTTTAATGGATGAAGATATTGAAATGCTGGAAGATTTAATTGCTGCTGCAGTCAATGATGCGGTACGTAAAATTGAAAAAGCATCCAAAGAAAAAATCAGCCAACTGACTGCTGGCCTTAATATTCCAACTGATTTAATGGGTGGTAAAGAAGGAGAATAACCCTGACTATGGATGCTCTAAGCCGCTTGGTAGAGGCGCTTCGCTGTCTTCCCGGTGTGGGACCAAAATCAGCACAAAGGATGGTGTTCCATTTATTGCAGCACCAAAGGCAACGAGGCTTACACCTTGCCTCCTGTTTAGAACAGGCAATGAAGCACATTAGTCATTGTCAGCAGTGTAATAATTACACCGAGCAAACACTGTGTGCTCTTTGTCAAAATCCTAATCGAGATTCGACATTGCTTTGTGTGGTAGAGAGTCCAGCAGATGTTTCTGCCATAGAACAAAGCAATTCCTTTCAAGGCAAATATTTTGTCCTTATGGGGAAAATTTCTCCTCTTGATGGATTGGGACCTGATGACATTGGGCTACCCAAACTTAAGGAATTAATTATTAGGGAAAAAATTCAGGAAGTTATTCTTGCGTTAAGCCCCAGTGTTGAAAGCCAAACCACAATTCATTTTATTCATCAGTTGCTAAAGAATGAAACCGTCAATGTCAGTCAATTAGCACATGGAATACCATCAGGTGGTGAATTAGAATTTTTAGATGGGAATACTATAAGCAGTGCCCTTAAAAATAGAGCAGTGATTAATGTTTAAATCCAATTCCATGTTTATTTTATTCAGAAAAAAAATACTGTTCTTATTCCTTTTGTCCTTATGTTTCATAACAAGTACAGCTTCTGCTTCCTTCCACAGAAGTTTATGGCCCAAATGGCTGGTCAATGCACCTCTTTCCAAACAATCCATTTCTCATCAGGCATGGCAACATTTTCTTGATCATCATGTAATAACTAATGAAGAAGACATCAATCTGGTAGACTATGTCAATATAAATGAGAAAGAGTTGGCCTCACTAAAAGAATATATAAAAAATTTATCACAAATTGATATTGATAATTATAACCGTCAAGAGCAATTAGCTTATTGGATCAACTTGTATAATGCCCTTACAGTATTAACAGTTGCCAACTATTATCCCATTGCAAACATTCAGGAAATTAATATTTCTCCCGGATTATTTAGCGTTGGACCTTGGGGAGCCAATATTATCACTATCAAAAACACCAACTTATCCTTGGATGATATTAATAATAGAATTATTCGCCCAATTTGGAATGACCCAAGAACCCATTATGCTTTAAATAATGCCACTATAGGAGCACCTAACCTGAACAAACAAGCCTATCAAGGGGCATTACTGGAGCAACAACTTAACGACGCAGCAGCAAAATACATTAACTCTCTCAGAGGAGTTCATGTGATTGAAGGTAAATTAATTGTTTCTAAATTATATGACTGGTATGAAGAAGATTTTGGTGGTACCAAAAAATATGTCATCAAACATTTATTACAATTCGCGAAAGAACCTCTGCGCAACCAATTAAAGCATGTTAATACTATTGATAGTTATATTTATAACTGGCACATTAATTGTCCTGCAGACAATCAATCATGAAACACAAACATTCTACTTTTTCGTATTTTAGTCAGTTTCTTTTATTTAATCTTTGTTTTTTTGGTTTGCAATTGCTTCTGCTCTATTCACATGCCGAGAGCCTCGTCAGTTCGATCCAGCTGCCTTTGCCGGTCTATTTTGAAATTATCGGCACTCTCGTAATTCAACTCAGCCTGTATCTCATCATTTCCATGATTCAAACCCTGATGCTCATAGGAATTTTAAACCGATCTTGGCATTATTTTTCTACTGAGCAATGGCAAACCATTATTTGGTCCTTATTTGCGTGCTGTATATTAAGTGCTAATGCCTATTATTTCCCCCTTAGTATTTTTAGTAAATTATTTTCACCACCAATTCCTGAGTTTATTTTTTTAATATTACTTTATTTTTCCTTGTGTTGCTTGGGGTTACTCTTATTAAATTGTTTGTTTTATCGAAAGACTGCTTGCCTCTTATCAATGGCGCTACCCATTGGCGTTTGTATTATCTTGTTAAATAATTATTGGAAACCTTCTTTAAATCCTAACAAAGGTTCAGAACCCAATATCATTATCCTGGGCATAGACAGCTTAAGTCCTGAAAGTGTCACTGCTAAAAACATGCCTTTTCTTCATAAAGTGCTAATGGACAGTTTTCAATTTACAAACACGATTAGTCCTTTAGCCAGAACCTATCCTGCATGGAGCTCCATTTTAACTGGGTTATACCCCAAACATCATCTTGCTGAAGAAAACCTGGTTGAGCGAAACCGGGTTAAAAGTCAACTCAGCATTGTGTGGGATTTGAATAAACTAGGATATCACACCATATATGCGACTGATGATAGACGATTCAATAGCATAGATAAGGATTTTGGATTTAAAAAAATCATCGGTCCAAAAACCGGGGTCAATGATGTCATGCTTGGTTCGTATAATGATTTCCCGCTTGGGAATTTGCTGATCAATTTTCGCATTGGCGCCTGGTTATTCCCCTATAATTTTAGTAATAGAGCCAGCTTCATATCCTACTATCCGGAAACCTTTACAAATGAATTAAAAAGAGAACTGTCTGTACAACAAAATTTTCCTGTTTTCCTTGCCATACATTTTGCTCTTCCGCATTGGCCTTATGCCTGGGCTGCATCCTTGCCTGATCAAGTGGATAATGAATTCAGCCTCAGCAAGCGTGATACGCTTTACCTAAAAGCGCTAAAAACAGTAGACAATCAATTTAAAATCATTTTCTGTTATTTAAAAAAGCACGGCTATTTAAAAAATAGCCTGGTCATTATACTAAGTGACCATGGCGAAGTACTTTATTATCCCAACTCACGATTGACGAGTTACCAAAAATATCAAAGCTCGCTAACTAGCAAACTCGCAGAGTATTTTAAGGCCAAAACTGCAACCGAACTCGATAAAAGTGCCGGCCATGGTTCTGATATATTAAGTCCTATGCAATATCATAGCCTCCTGGCATTTAATATTTATAAAGATGGAAAGCCACTTACAAAAACAAACAAAATCAAAACAAGAGTAGCATTATTTGATCTGGCCCCAACCATTCTTGACTTTCTTAATATTACAAAAAAACAAAAAATGGATGGCATTTCATTGCTGCCTACTGTATTAAATCCTAACACTCTACTGCCACACCGAATATTCTTTATTGAAAGTGGGATGTATCCAAATCAAGATTTTACTAAAGAAAAAGCCATTGAATTAGGAAAAAAAATCTATAAGGTTAACCCGGATACCGGGCAACTTGAATTGAAGCCGGATGAATTAATGCAGGTAAATAATCAAAAGCTATACGGAGTCATTAGTGGAGATTGGATTTTAGCTCTATATCCAGATGACAACGCCTACATACCCGTTATTCTCAATCTTTCAACTGGCGAATGGATTGATAACCTGCAGAGTGATTTTGCCAAATCAAGTCCAGCAGAAGAACTAAAGAAACAGCTACAAGAGTTTTATGGTAAAAAACTGGTGTATCCCATCCAATAAAAGCACTATATAAAGTTAATGCATAATCGCCCGGACAAAGCAGAAGAAGTCTAGTATACTTCACAGTCTAGATTATTCTTAGTCAGCTGGCACTTCAATAACTCATATTTACTACTAAAGTTGCTTATTTGATTCCTCTATAAGATTAAACAATCTTTCTAATGAGTCACTCAGTACTATTCTTTCACAACCATAAATTGCAATAATTCTAAATACTGCCTCTCGATTACGCCTCCCTGTATGAATCTCTTTTTTCCCCAAATCATATAGATAAGGTTCAGTTGTGATAAACCTGTTTTTTAATTCAACTCTTAGTGCCTCCATAACACATTTTAGAGCTTGATATACTCTGGCTATGGCATTTCTTTCAGCTGAATTTAATGATGGCAACCAATCTAAAGAATAACCATTAATTATTGAATATAAAGTATAAAGTAAATATCGACTGTCATTGTTGGCAAAATAACCATATAAATCCAGGCATTCTGTTGTGGTGAGCTGACGATATAGAATTAGCATTTCTTGATGAAATTTTTCTAAATCATCCTCTTGAGATATACTTTCCATAACCAGACGTTGCTGCAAAACCATCACAGCATCAATTAGCCTGTTAGGATTAAACCAAAATTTGTATGCCCTTCCCAAATCATGTAAACGTTCCAGGGTAACTTTCTCATTATTTTCAGGTGTGAATTGTACTTTAAGGTTTTTAACAGCTAATTGGATTATATCTCTATAAACCTCATTGACTTCGATCAGAATACCTTGAGGCAGTTCCTCACCATGAAATAGGAAATCAATACCTGGATTTAGTCCGTATTGAAGCGCATTGCTATGTAATTGTTTTTGTAGAAGTTCTATAAATTCATGCAAAAAACCAAGGCGCATACGAACTGAAACCAATTTTTCAGGATGAATTAATTCATTAAATAATTTATCAGGATACAATTTATAAAAAAATATGGCATTTACTAAATTAACAACTTCAGATTCGGAAAAAAAAGTTAAGGCTATCGTTTGTTCTTCAAGATCCCAATTGCGAAATAACTTGGCTGGCTCTCTTAATAAAGTGGAATTATGATTCCAGATATCAACCAGAGTTGATAACCATAATTCAAGATTCTCTTTCTTAAATAACTGCTTTAGTCTATCAAACTGATTCAGGATTAAATGATTGATTCCCTCTGAAAGATCATATGGCTCAATTGCTTTAGCAAGATATTGATATAATGATGATATCTCAACAATAATTTTAGCTTCCTCCAGCAAATTCACTGCTGCAGATATTTTCTGTTTCAGATGTATAATCCTGTTGCAAGCTTCCGGATAACTAATATCCTTATGTGTCTCCAAACGCCCGAATCGTTTAAATTTTGAATCAATATCTATTAATTTCAAATACTCTGAATATTTATCTGCTAAAGCCATGTAAAGTGAATACCTGTTTTTTGAAAAGACTGTATCATCCTGCTGCTTAAAGCATTTGCCCAGCTGAGTCTCCAACTGTTTCAACTCATATTTGATTCGAGCTTTGGCTCTGTCATTATCCGTAACGAACCAATTTGGTAAAGTAAGTGTCTTTTGAGTCATCCCTTTCTCCTCAAGCATTATCCTGACACTTGAACTTTAACAATAGCATTGAAAAGAAATATTTTCCTAATTTTTATAACTAACAAAATACAAATTTTGCAATAAACCAGGTTTTGCTCTCTAAAAAGCCCTGGTAATCATAAATATTTAAAAATAATTGCAAGCAACTGATAAACTTGCCAAAATTAAAGCAATATATTTTTTGACCTTTGAGGCAAATTGATGTCACAACGCCACTATTTGCTATTTATTGATAATGAACCTGTCAGTGAAGAACTGAAAGATTATTTTGAAAAATTTAATCTTGATATTATTCAACAAAAGAAATTGTTTCCTATTCATGTTGAAAAAGGATTACCTACCGCCATTTTAATTAATTGGTCAATTTTAAAAACTGAACCAGAGGTAATTGAACAATTTTATAATATGTATCCAGTACCATTAATTGTTATTAATAATAAGCCTGATGAAGAATCAAGCATTGCCATGCTTGAAGCCGGTGCCGATGATTTTATGACCAAACCCATTTATCCCCGTGAACTGCATGCGCGAATTGGTGCTATTTCTCGTCGAGTAATCAGGGCGCAACAAAAAGTCGATCATGGTAAAGAAGTATTAATGTTTGCTAACTGGCGACTTTATCCAGCTTCGCGACAAGTATTCGGGGAGAATAATGAAGAATTACAATTAAGCGCCGGTGAATACGATTTGCTTCTCACTTTTGTCCAACAACCACAACGAGTCCTGGATAGAGAGTTTTTATTACAAATTACCAAGAATACAGACTTGGTTCCTTTTGACCGAAGGATTGATGTGCAAATTAGTCGTTTACGTCAAAAAATCGAAATAGATAAAAAAAAACCGGCTTTAATTAAAACCATTCGCAATGGTGGTTATATGTTCACAGCTCGAGTTGTAACCCTTAAAGAAAGTGACGCTACATTATAATTGATTATAATCTGGCAGATTTAAGCAAATTAGTTCATCTTATTTATTTAACACTTTTTTAAAAAAACATGAGCTGATCTTTGCTTTATTGGTGCAATACCTGACTTATCCTTTACATGCTGGCATTGCACCCTATAATTTCTAACTTCTGGATATCCCTGATTTACCAAGCATTGTCTGCCATCTCTCAAAACAAGATAAAGCACCAATTTATTTAGGCTTGTTATTAGAAGGCACTATATCTTTTGTTTCATTTTTTAATATCGCAACTGCGCTTTTCATTTCAACAGGCGTGTTAATACCTTGTTTTTCTATGTCTTTCTGCAAAGAAGACAAAGATATTTGCGATTGTTGTTTGGTTACTGTCGGCCGTTCTTGAGTATTTGCTTTAACTTTTGTTGGGCTGCTGGTTTTCGGTTTTGCTTTACTTATTTTTGACTTTGGCTGTCCAGCAATAGACTTTGTTTTACTTTTTGCTGTAATGGATTTTTTACTCGCTGATGATTTTGGGGCGTTGGTATCCACTTTGTGGCTTGCTTTGCCTATGATTGGATTAACTTTCTTTTCAGTTGGATTGTCTGCCATCTGATCATAAATATTAATCCAATGATGTTCCATTATTTGAAATACATTCAACATGTAACTCATTGCTTTTTGACTATTTTGAATGAATACATTCATATTTTTTTCCAGAATTTCTTCAGGTTTTAAAACATTGAATAATTCAACAGGAGTAACATAAGACACACTTTTTAATGTTTTAAGATTGAGATCCAACAAATCCTGAATTGGTTTTTCAACAGATCGAAACAAACTATTTAAATCTTTTGGCTGAAAAAATTGCTCTTTCATTACACTCTCCATATGTTGCAACGCACAAAAACAAGATTAGCTTAAAAAAATAATTTGTCAAACATTTAATTCCTTTTCGTCGTAGGTCCATAAATCAGTCCCCTCTCTAACTGGCTTGCTTCTAAATTATTTTTTACTCTCACCAGCAAGGTAATCATATCAAAACATTTATTCTTACTCTGAGTCCAATAATTATTGCGTTTTACAGAATATTTTTTGATAAAGCAAATTGTCACAAACAAAAATGTATCCAGGATAGAAACTCTAATTATTTACCCTTTCTCAACAAAGGGTTCTCTTCACCATTTTGTGTTTTTTTGCCTAATCGTTTGGATAAAAGAACTGAAGCTCTATTTTCTTTCACTTTCGCAAAAAAAGATTCTTCTTTCGTGGCTAATAACTCTTTATAAGTTTTGCTTTGATATGCTTTTTTAACAGGGGCTCTATGCGGTTGCTCTTCATCAAAAAAATTTAGAATAAACATTTTTTTAGCTACCGAATGTATAGGCGTTTTAGCATTGTTTGCAAAACTCCATTGTTTCCCAAATTCATCAACAATAGAAACTGAACCACTATAGTGGTAAATAGGTTTTTCTGACCTCAACAAAGAATGTCCCAATAATTCAGCCATCATTTTATTTTTTTTATCGGTCCCGCAGCAATAAAGATGAATCGCCGATACCCAATATGATATGGGTAAAATATCTCTCTCAAAGCGTTCAGCCACTTTTTTTATATCAAGGTGTTCTGCGATTAATGGATTGGAATGATTAAAAACAACCTTTAAGTTTTCATCATCTGAACCATGCGCACAAATATATATATCTATTTTTTCGTCAAATAGATCATAATCAATATCATCACTGAAATAAATTATTTCAGTGCGAACATTGGAAAATTGCTCATCGTTTTTTTTCCAAAGTTCAACCATTGATTTTAAATCGCCAGCCTGGTTCCTGGGGAAAGGTACATACAAAATTTTCATACGTTCTATTTCATATTAGAAATAGTATCATTATAACACTACTACCACAAAAATAATATACAATGATTGCTATTTGATCATGTGTTTAGTATCTTACCCCCAAAATGAGATCTTAATATATACATCGAAGCAATCTATTGCGATAAAATTAATAAATTGTATTGCTTTATCAATGAATGATCATTTAAGTAAACTAAAATAGAGACAAGCTGGAAGCCTATTGGGAACAGTATGATTCAACCACAATAGCGTAGCAGAAAAAATCGAGCTCTATTTTTGATAATGACAGAACTATTGATCGTCAAAGTCGATAAGAGTTATTTTCTTTTTTTATTAACCTTAATCATCTTTACACCTCTTATCATATTGTCGCTGACCCTTAATATTTCAATATGATAGTGGTCAATAACCAGGCAAGAATCAGGAGGTGGAATATATCCTAAATGCTCAATAATCAGGCCACTTAAGGTCCTTGGTCCGATTAAAGGCAGGTTCCAACCCATCATACGATTTAAATGGCGAATGGTTATACTGGCATCGACTATGACCGACCCATCTTGCTGAGGAGTAATATCACGACTTAGAGCAGCGATATCTGTTGTGAATTCACCAACTATTTCCTCAAGAATATCTTCCATCGTTACAAGCCCAAGAATATCGCCATACTCATCCACAACAAAGCAACTTCTTCTTTTCATTTTTCTGAAATTAAGGATTTGTATGTTTAATGGGGTAGCCTCTGGAATAAAATAAGGAACTTCAGCACTATTTAATAAATTTTCCATATCCAACTTATTTTCTAATGCTAAATTTAAAATATTTCTTACGTGGATCATCCCTACCAAATGATCAATAGAACCATGGTAAACTGGTAATCTTGTGTGTTGTGCTGTTTCCAATTGCTCTAAAAGCTCTATCCAGGGTAAATCTAAATCAATCCCAACAATATCAGCCTTGGGAACCATGATGTCTTCAACAGTTGCTTGTTCCAGATCCAATAAACTAATCAACATACTTTTATGCTCTACAGGCATTAAGCCTCCTGCCTCATGAACCACTGAACGCAACTCTTCGCCAGTTAGCATCTCCTTTTGCATCCGTTTTACCGATATATTAAATAATCTTAAGATGCCATTGGAAATCAAACTGATTAAATGGACCAAAGGAGAAAAAATCCATTGTAAAATGCTCAACGGCAATGAGGATGCAAATGCTACTTGCTGAGGGTAAATAGCAGCCAGAGTTTTAGGTGTCATTTCTGCAAAAACCAGGATCAGTATGGTCAACAAGGCAGTTGCTATAGCCACTCCTGCATCTCCATAAAACCGTTGCCCGATTAAAGTAGCTAGAGTTGATGCCACTATATTTGCCAAGGTATTTCCAATTAAAACCACACTTAATAGCTTATCAGGCCGAGCCAGCATGGAATTAACCCGAATGGCTTGCTTATCATTGCTTTTTACCAAGTGTCGTAATTTATATCTATTGATAGACATCATGCCAATTTCGGAACCTGAAAAAAAAGCAGACAGGCAAATTAGGAAAAATAATAAAACCAATAAAGTAGAAAGAGGGAGTTGCACTGAATATCCTTATACTTTTAAGAATGACAAATTATACAATAGAACTTGCTGTTTTGTAGTAGAAGGCGAGAGGGGCAGCAATAATAGCTAAGAGATAAGGTTGGTGCTGAGCAATGCCCAACACCAAACTCAGATAAAGTCACTGCATTATTTTTTTATGTGATTATAACGGTTAATACTGGATGTTATTTCTTCTCGAGCGGCCTCTGGACCTACCCAGCCCTCTACCTTGACCCATTTGCCTTCTTCCAGGTCTTTATAGTGCTTAAAAAAATGTTCGATAGATAATAATAAATGCTGAGGAATATCCTGGTAAGTTTGCATGGATTGATACATTTTACTTAATTTAGTTGTTGGAACAGCCAAAATCTTCGCATCAACTCCAGATTCATCTGTCATTTTTAACATGCCAACTGCTCGACATGAAATAACAGCCCCACTAATCAACGGAACAGGGGTTATTACCAACACATCTACAGGATCCCCATCTTCTGACAAAGTATTCGGGATATAACCATAATTTGTTGGATAAAACATGGCAGTCGTCATAAATCGATCTACAAATAAAGCACCAGTTTTTTTATCAACTTCATACTTTACAGGCTCACCGTGCATAGGAATTTCTATGATCACATTCACTTCATTTGGAACATCACGACCGCTCTGAATTTCCATTAAACTCATTTACGCACCCTTAATAATAAATAAAAGTAATATTATGCGAAAAAACGCATCAAAAGGCAAAGACAAGCGTTCGCAATATAATAAATGAAATGTATAATAGCATTTTGAATCGAACCATCGGATGACCTATGAATTGTTTGTTTTGCAAAATTGTCCAAGGTGAAATCCCTGCAACAATAGTTTTTGAAGACAAAAATATAATGGCTTTTCGCGATATTAGACCTCAAGCACCAACACATTTATTGATTATACCCAAAAAGCATATTGCAACTATTAATGATGTAAACGATGATGATAGCGAACTTCTTGCTAATATTCTAATAAGAGCAAAAAAATTAGCACAGGCTGAAGGGCTAAGTGAAATGGGTTATAGATTGGTTTTTAATGTTAATTCTGGTGGGGGGCAGGAAGTTTACCACATTCATTTACATTTACTTGGCGGGCGTCAAATGACTTGGCCGCCAGGTTAGGAATTCTTGCTATGGAAAAATTATATTCAAGTTTGCTTAAAGAGTTAGGCGAAGATATAAATCGTGAAGGATTGAAGGATACTCCTGGAAGAGCAGCTAATGCCTTACGTTATTTAACTAAAGGTTACAATGAGAACCTTGATGAAATCATTAACGGCGCTCTGTTTGATTCTGACATGAGTGAAATGGTTATCGTCAAGGACATAGAACTGTACTCATTATGCGAACATCACTTATTACCTTTTTTGGGTAAATGCCATGTTGGATATCTACCTGATGGCAAAGTAATAGGTTTATCCAAAATTGCTCGTATTGTAGATTTTTATGCGCGGAGACTGCAAATTCAAGAACGATTGACAGGCGAAATTGCTCATTGTATTGAATCCATTACCGGAGCTCGCGGTGTCGCCGTAGTAGTTGAAGCGAAACATCTTTGCATGATGATGCGTGGAGTCGAAAAACAAAACTCTGTCATGACTACTTCGGTTATGCTCGGTGAAATGCGTAACAATTCAAGCTGTCGTTTGGAATTCTTAAATTTAATTCGTTAATACAGATAACAAATGGGTAGGGGCTTTATCCCTGCCTGCAATAATAAAATAATTAACCCATTTATTGTTGATAACTTACCCGATATATTACATGAGCATAATCATCAGAGATTAATAGCGACCCATCCGGCATAACGAGCGTATCGACAGGTCTTCTCCATGCCTTTTCTCCCTGTAGCCTCAACTGATTCGAGGTTTGATCAACTAAGCGCTCAAAAACTAATATTTGATTATATTTTACCTGATGATTGGTTTGGCTCAAAGGCCAAAGGGGCTTTCATACTTAATGACTTTCATAAATTGTTTATTATCAATATTCAATCTAATCGCACATTAGGTTTATCGGGATAACGATGCTAAATACATGATATCAACAAGTAAAATGATTAGAGCCTGAAAAGAATGCGGCCTACAAAGTCGTTTGACTTAAAGGCCAAGACTTCTCATTGTAGCTATTGAAAATAGTATCCAAAAACAAAATAGCTCAACAATTATTATTTATTTTGTTTCTAATGGCATGCTTAACAGAGCCCAACGTCTAGAGTTTGTTACTTGCAAATGATTGAAATTTGAACATTGACGTTTTTACCAGCATCCTGGACAGGGGCCTATTTTAATAGAGCTCATAATCTCATTTATAGTAGAGTTTTCACTTAAAATATCTCGGATTTTTTTAAAATTAAAAGCATCTTCTCTAGTAAATATTCTAAATATATCTTTAGCAGGTCCCGAAAAATCACTTTCTTTATAGTGAGCAAGTTTTTTCTTAATTTTTACAATGGCATTAGCTATATTCTCCTCATCTGTATAATTAATGTTGCCTACAATTCTTTGCAACTCCTCAACTAAAAGTAAATTTTTTTTCGGTTGATCATGCATTAACGTTAGTGTTTTTAATACATCATAGACCGCTAAGATATTCGCTTGTCTTTCATTTTTAGGAATCATCAAAATACTTATCTTCATTTTCATTTGATTAGAGTTAGAAAATTGTGTTTGTCGTTCTGTTGGTTCATTTTTATTGATTTCTGTACGCGCACGTTTATTTTTTTCTATCTCTTTATTCTGAGTAGGTTGAGAAGTATTTTGATCAAAATCCCATATCCTATGTTTTCTCTTTTTTTCAGTATTTTTTGATTTATCATCCTTTCTCATTTCACCTTCAAATTCTGTGTCGGTAGCCTCTTTCTCTCTCCTCTCTTCTTTATATGGGCTTGAATATTCCTCTTCTTCCTCATCATTGATGTAATTAACATACTCCTTATAAAGCTCTAGCCTAGTGAGTAACTTGCTTATTAATTTATCTGCTTCGTGGTAATGCCCTACGGTAAATGATTTTTGTTTTATTTCTTCCAGAGCCACCTCTTCAACCTCAGCTATCTTTCTAATTACTGATATTATTCTTTCTCTATCTGAAAATAATTTTTTTGCAGAGAGGCTTTTAAACTGTTGTTCATCATAATCAATAAAATCAGTTAAATATCTATCATCTGATTCTTTCGCTATTTCATTTGTAAGATAATTGATAACAAAATTATCAATGTATTCTTCTAAATTAATATCATTCTTATCAATAATAAAGGATCTAAAACTAAAACCAGGATCAAGCCTTACAGCGTTAAAAGTGTTACCATCTTTGACAAATCCAAAATTTCCCCCCTCCCAATCTGCTTCACCTAAAAAATGACAGACCACAAACAAGTCTACTAATCCAACTATATTTACATCTAATATGTCCTCATCTTCATTGTCATCCCATTGAAAAGAAATAGCGTCAGTACCAGTTTCACGGACTACATCACACCAATCACTATAATTCTCTAATTTGTCCGATACGCGGTAATACTTCGTACCCATCGCATTGCTTGCAAGATAGTATTGTGGCTGTTGAGGGCCTAAAATGTAACGCAGTAAATTTCCAGAAAAAACAGCATATTCCGCTTCGAGAAGCATATCACTCAGATCTTGATGATTATTTGAACTAAATATATATTTTTTCCCCCCAAATGAACAAATAGATCTTCCCTCTCTTTCAAAAACCATAGATTCATTTGTTAAGCAATTATACTTTACCTTATCTTCTTCCTCTTTCCCTTGCATCATATTTATTCCGAATAATATCAATATATTTTTATTATAGGATATGTCGAAAATCTTTACTTTAATCAAGGAGACAGCCAAATTAAAATGGCATAAGGAATGGGTTTTCTAGCTGGGAAAACTAATTTGTGTCCAAAATAAGGACATATTATAGATCAATATTTGTGCCCCATATCTTTAGCTGACTGGAAGAGTAGCGTGAACTCAAAAATTGAGCAACCGCTATTAAATTGATCTGATCGATCAGCATTTAGCTATTATCCAACCACTAACCCCTGCAGAACAAGAACTAGGACATACAAGAAGCACTGATATTCGTGAAGTTATGAATGTCTTTTTTATAAGTCAAAATTTGCACTAGAATGCTTAATCTTCTTTTTTAAATTCACCCCGATTTTTTCAATTGGATTGAAATTAAGGCAGTAAGGTGATAAAAACATCAACTTTTCTAATAATCTCGAGTGTATTTTGATGCTGATTACATTAATTCAAAAATAAAACAGCTTCATGTTTAAACTCTACTTCAGTAGCTTATAATTTATGCAGCCATATACACCAATTGCAAGCACTCAATTAAAACTCGCTAAAAGGCTATGCTTTTTGCGAGTTTATAATGAATAGAACTTTAAATGCTACTATTTTATTATTCCTCTTCCTCAGAGATTTTGTTATCTGAATTAATTTCTTCAGATTGCTCTTCCATCGTAAGGAATGTAGCAGATACCGGAGCACCTTCGCCCTCTTTGGCTTCAGCTTGCGGTTTGTCCTTCCACTCCAGTTTCACTCGTCCTTGTTTATCGATCCCCGCAACAAAGACTTCAATTTCCTGACCTTCCTGCAACACCTCTTCAACTTTTTGTGTTCTGTCGGCACATATTTGTGAAATATGCAGTAACCCATCTTTACCAGGCAGTAAATTGATAAAAGCGCCGAAGTCAACTATCTTGCTTACCTTTCCTTGATAAGTCTGACCCACTTCAATTTCAGCAATTAGAGCTTTAATTTGTTTTTGCGCCTCTTCCAAAGCCATCTTATCCGGAGAAAATAACTGGATAACCCCTGAGTCATCAATATCTATAGACACTCCTGTACTTTCAATAAGTCCTTTAATCGTTGCGCCACCTTTGCCAATGATTGTGCGGATTTTATCTTCAGCAACTTTCATGGTAGTGATTCTTGGAGCGTGCTGAGATAATTCGGTTCTATGCTCAGCAAGGGCATTGTTCATGACGCCAAGAATATGGATACGACCTTCTAAAGCTTGCTCCAGAGCCTGTTCCATAATTTCATTGGTAATCCCGGAAATCTTGATATCCATCTGCAAAGCAGTAATCCCTTTTTCTGTACCTGCTACTTTAAAATCCATATCACCTAAATGATCTTCATCACCCAATATGTCTGTTAATACAGCATAACGCTCACCTTCCTTGATTAAGCCCATGGCCACACCAGCAACTGGCGCTTTTAAAGGTACTCCAGCATCCATCAATGCCAGACTTGTTCCACAAACAGTAGCCATAGAACTGGAACCATTAGATTCAGTAATCTCGGATACAATCCGTAACACATAAGGAAACTCATTGGTATCAGGCAGTACAGCCATTAAAGCACGCTTGGCTAAACGGCCATGCCCAATTTCACGGCGTTTGGGACTACCTACTTGCCCTGTTTCCCCGACAGAATAAGGAGGGAAGTTATAATGAAGCATAAATCGGTCTCTGGTTTCACCACTAATTCCGTCCAATATCTGTGCGTCACGCTCATTACCCAAAGTAGCGACAACAATAGCTTGGGTTTCTCCTCTGGTGAACAAACAGGAACCGTGAGTTCTTTCCAGGAATTTGGTACGAATAGAAATAGGTCTAACTGTTCTGTGATCACGCCCATCGATGCGAGGCTCACCGTCAAGAATACGGTTACGTACTATAGAACGCTCTAACTCACCAAACATATTGGCAATAACATCTGCTTTTAATTCATCATTTTCAGCCATCAAAGCAGAAATAGTTTGTTCTCTTAACTCGTCTAAGCGCTGATACCGTTGTTGTTTGTCTTTAATAAGGTAAGCGGCTTCAACCTCATTCCTCGCTACATCATTGATTCTAGCTTTTAGCACTGTATCAATTTCAGGCGCCTTCCACTCAGGCTTGTTCTTACCAACTTCTCTAGCAAGTTCTTCTATTGATTTTATAACACTTTTCATCATTTCATGGCCATATAACATAGCACCACGCATGATGTCTTCACTTAATTCTTGTGCTTCTGATTCCACCATTAAAATGGCATCTTTTGTTCCTGCAATAACCAAATCAAGTTTGGACTCTTCTTGCTCGTTTCTACTTGGATTGAGTAGATAAACTCCATCTTTGTAGCCTACCCTAGCAGCGCCTATAGGGCCATTAAACGGTACACCAGAAATTGAAAGCGCAGCAGAGGCTCCAATCATAGCGATAATATCAGGAGATACCTCGGGATTTAAGGATAGAACAGTGGCAATTATCTGTACTTCGTTAAAAAAATTATCCGGGAATAATGGCCGGATCGGTCTATCTATTAACCGTGAAATTAATGTTTCATTATCAGATGGTCGTCCTTCGCGCTTGTTAAAGCCCCCAGGAATTTTACCTATTGCATAGAACTTTTCTTGATAATTCACTGTTAATGGGAAAAAATCATTACTTTCACCACCATCCTTTTTCCAAACCACAGTCACTAGCACTTGTGTACCATTCATACTTGCCATTACGGCACCATCAGCCTGTCGTGCTACTTCACCTGTTTCCAGAGTTAATTTATGGTTACCGAATACTATTTCTTTTGTAATTTTTGCCACGTAATGTTCCCCATTAAGTAAATATAAGAAAAAAAAGGCGCAGAACGCTGCGCCTTTTATTCTAAAACTGATTTATTATTTGATGCGTCCCCATAGAGACAATAATCCCATCAATCAATAGGAATCTCTCAATCCCAGATTTTGGATTAATGTTTGATAGCGATCTTGATCATTACGCTTCAAATATTTTAGTAACTTGCGGCGCTTGTTAACCAATTCTTGCAAGCCACGTCTCGAATGAAAATCTTTTTTATTTTCTTTAAAATGATCAGTTAAATATTTAATGCGACTGGTAATTAAAGAAACTTGTACTTCTGGTGAACCAGTATCTTTATCACCGCGTTTGTATTCATTAATAATTTCTGCTTTTTCTGCGCTATTTAGCGACATTATTTACTCCTGGAACTCAGCTAAGTATTCTTTTAAAGGCGAACATTCTACCAAGGCATGTCAAATGAAACAAGTAGTGGATATTAATTTGTGTAAAAAATTTCATACTTTTCCCGAAATACACAGAAACTTTTACATAAATTGTAATCATAAAGCAAAAGAAATTAACCTTTTTGCTTTAATATCACCATGAATTAAAGCTTGGCCAATGCCAATAAATTGAGATTGCTCACTATAGAGACGCAAATCCTCTCCTTCACCGGCATCAGTTTTATTTGTAATCACCTTGCCCTGGCGAATTGCTGTTACTTCACAATCGGAAAGAGTTACTGGTGTTAAATGCTGAATAGCCTGATCAATTGGGATTAAGCAAGCAACTCTTTGTGATAAAGACATTTCCTGCAATTCATCAAGGGTGTACATTCGATTTTTTTCAAACCCTGCAGTATAGAGCCTATGCAATTTTGTCATATGAGCTCCTACCTTCAACGCATCACCAATATCTTCCACTAAATTACGTATATAGGTTCCTTTGCTGCATGATACAGTTAGTGAAAAATATTCTCCATCAAATTGTTCCAACTTCAATTGGCTGATTAATATATCTCTGGCCTTACGTTCTATCTCTATCCCTTCTCTGGCGAATCGATACAAAGGAGTGCCCTTATGCTTTAAAGCAGAAAACATGGATGGAACTTGCTTGATTTTACCCTTATATTTTTCTAACGTTGCAAGCAATTCCTCATGACTAACAGTATAATTTTCAAGACAAAATATTACTTCGCCAGTACAATCAGCAGTATTTGTTTTAATGCCAAACCTTCCAATTGTTTCATAACATTTATCCGCATTGAGAAAATACTGGCAAATTTTAGTTGCTTCTCCAAAACATAGAGGCAACATGCCGGTTGCTAAAGGATCTAAACTGCCTGTGTGGCCAGCTTTTTTAGCCCCAAACAAACGTTTAGCTTTCTGAAGCACAGCATTTGACGTCATTCCTTTCGGTTTATTTAATAGTAGGATTCCATCTGTAGAATACTGAGATTCAATTGTTGTCATCGTTATTTGAATCAGGAGGATTTACTTCATCAATTAATCGACTTAACCGTTGTCCATACTCAATCGATTCATCATAAATAAAATGAAGCTGCGGCACAGTGCGTAGTGTAATACTTCTTGCCAGAGCACTTCTCAAATAACTGGCTGCACCATTTAATATATTGGTAATCACTGATTTATCTTCATTAAGAACAGTAAAATAAACTTTCGCATGACCTAAATCGGCAGCCACTTTGACTGCTGAAATGGTAACAAAACCCTTCAAACGCGGATCTTTTATTTCCTGAGGAATGATCAAAGCTAATTTGCGCTGAATCATCTCAGCAATTCTGTCAGTTCGCTTAAAATTATTACTCATTTTCTATAAGTCACGCTTAATTTCGACTGTCTCAAAAACCTCGATTAAATCTCCAGGTTTCACATCGTTGTAATTTTTTACGCCAATACCGCATTCAAAACCTTGTCTTACTTCTAATACGTCATCTTTAAATCGCCTTAATGACTCTAAGGTACCTTCATAAATCACTACATTTGAACGCAATACACGTATTGGATTATTACGCTTTACAACTCCTTCAATAACCATGCATCCAGCAATAGCACCAATTTTGGGTGATTTGAATACATCCCTAACTTCAGCAATACCAATAATTTCTTCTTTAAATTGTGGCGCAAGCATCCCGGTTAAAGCACCTTTTATCTGATCTACTATGTCATAAATAACACTATAATAATGAATCGATACGGATTCTTGTTCTGCAAGACGCTTGGCTGTCCCATCAGCTCTTACATTAAATCCGATTAAAATGGCATTGGAAGCGATAGCCAAATGGACATCGGACTCTGTTATTCCACCAACACCACTAGATATCACCTCGACCTTAACTTCATCTGTTGATAATTTTGTCAATGCATCAGAAATTGCTTCCAGTGATCCTTGAACGTCTGCTTTTAAGACAATGTTCAAGACCTTGGATTCGGTAGCCGTCATATTTTCCATAATACCTTCTATTGTGGTTTTTTGACGTCTGGCTAATTTCACATCACGGAACCTACCCTGTCTAAACAAAGCAACTTCTCTGGCCTTTTTCTCATCTGGTACAACTACTGCTTCATCTCCTGCATGAGGTATAGCCGATAATCCGAGGACTTCCACTGGAATGGACGGGCCAGCACTATCAACCAAATCGCCATTGTCACTAACCAAAGCACGTACACGTCCATACTGAAAGCCAGCCAGTAAAATATCACCTTTATGTAACGTGCCACTTTGAACTAGAACAGTTGCAACTGGACCTCGTCCTTTATCCAGACGTGATTCAATAACAACTCCTTTTGCAGCACCATCAGTCACTGCTTTTAACTCTAATACTTCTGATTGCAATAAAATAGCATCCAGCAAATCATCTATACCCATACCCGATTTGGCTGAAATATTAACAAACATGGTATCTCCACCCCATGCCTCAGGAATAACCTCTTGGACTGATAGTTCATTCATAACTCGTTCAGGATCAGCATCAGGTTTATCCATTTTATTAATTGCAACAATAATTGGAACCTTGGCTGCTTTGGCATGCTGTATCGCTTCAATAGTCTGAGGCTTAACACCATCATCAGCTGCCACGATCAAAATGACTATATCAGTTGCTTGGGCACCGCGAGCTCTCATCGCGGTAAATGCAGCATGTCCAGGCGTGTCTAAAAAAGTAATGTTGCCTTTTGGTGTGCTGACATGGTAAGCACCTATATGTTGCGTAATCCCTCCGGCTTCACCTGCTGCAACCTTGGTTCGACGAATATAATCCAATAAGGAGGTTTTACCATGGTCAACGTGTCCCATAATTGTGACAACCGGTGCTCTACCCTCTGTTCTTGTGCCTTTGGAAATGGCCTCGCCTAAACCAGCTTCAACAGCGTCTTCTTTGATAATAACTGGTTTATGCCCCATTTCTTCTACAACGATTACAGACGTTTCTTGATCAATGACCTGATTAATTGTTGCCATCGCCCCCAAAGACATCATGACTTTAATCACTTCAGCGGCTTTTACTGACATTCGTTTTGCCAATTCGGCAACTGTAATTGTCTCAGGTATCAATACGTCTCTGATTATTGGAGCAGTAGGTAATGCAAAACCATGCGTTAATGTTTCTTCAGCCTCTCGGTATTTATCTGATTTTTCAGTTCCTTTTTTCTTTTTAAATTTACTTCGACCACCACGTCGATGAAGTTCTTGCTCCTCTTCATCATGTTCAAAAGTATGATATTTAGGCTTTTTCTTACCCTTTTTAAATTCAGAAACATCAGAATCAGTTTGCTCCAGATGTTTCTTTTTACTCGCTTTCTCAGGTTTAACTTCTTCCTTTTTGGAAACAGGGATGACAT
This sequence comes from Legionella sp. PATHC032, assembly GCF_026191185.1. Classification (NCBI taxonomy): domain Bacteria; kingdom Pseudomonadati; phylum Pseudomonadota; class Gammaproteobacteria; order Legionellales; family Legionellaceae; genus Legionella; species Legionella sp. PATHC032. Next base: position 3,093,337 of record NZ_JAPHOV010000001.1, read on the forward strand.
CCTCGACTACATCCACAAGATTTTCTAAAACATCAGAGCTGGCATGCGTTAATGCATCCTGATTCTCTGCTGTCTCTTCCTCTAAATTGCTGCTTTCTTCTTCTTTTGCGGTTTCTTCAATTTCTGTTGCAGGTTCAATGATTGTATGTTCTTCAGTCTCTTTCAACTCAGGAGTTTCTGCAGACACATCATTAACAACAGGGATTTCTTCATGGACAGGCTCTTCAACAACAGGTGGAATTACGGGCTCTTCTATCTCTGGTTGTTCGGGAATTGCACTTCTCTTTATGAAAGTTTTTTTCTTTCTAACCTCAATATTAACTGTTTTTCCGCTATGCATATCATGCCCAACAGTAACCTGAGACATGCTTTTACGTCTTAAAGTTATTCTTTCAGGCGCAGCACTAATATCACGATTAGAGCTACCTTTTAAATGATTAAGCAAGATCCTCTTTTGTTCTTCATTCACAGTCTGTTGATCATCAGTAAAAGATAACCCTGCTTCCTGTAACTGGTTCAATAAGCGCTCAACCGGGATACCAACGACTTGAGCTAATTGTTTAACCGTCACATCCGCCATATTTAATCCCCTCTCAGCAACTTTTTATAAAGCTGAATATATTTAAAATGCATCTAGCATTATATTGGTCAATTTTCGATAGCCATAGTTTATTGAAACCATGGTTCTCTTGCTTTCATAATTAAAGCACCTGCTTTTTCTTCAGTAATGCCTTCAATTTCTATTAATTCATCTACAGATTGCTCTGCAAGATCTTCCATTGTTGTAATTCCTTTACTTGCTAATTTATTTGCCAAATCCTCTGTCATGCCTTCCATGTTGATAAGCGAATCATCCGGAGTCCCAGATAAGCTTTTACCTGATGAAAGCGCCATCTCCAGCAACTTGTCATTTGCTCTGTTTCTTAACTCTTCAACTATTTCTTCATCAAACTCTTCAATAGCGAGTAGCTCTTCCTTAGGAACATAAGCTACTTCTTCGAGAGAAGAAAATCCATGAGCTACCAATAATGACGCAATTTCCTCATCAATTTCTAGCGCACTGGTAAACAGATTAACTATTTTACTCGATTCCTCTTGATTTTTGCTTTCAAATTCTTCCGTTGTCATGACATTCAATGTCCAACCAGTCAATTGGCTAGCCAAACGAACATTTTGTCCATTTCGACCAATTGCTTGCGATAACTGTTCTTTCGCTACAGCTAAATCCATAGTATGGGTATCTTCATCCACAACGATAGATGTGATATCAGCTGGAGCCATAGCATTTATGACTAATTGGGCAGGATTATCATCCCATAAAATGATATCAACACGCTCACCACCTAACTCGCTCGAAACTGCTTGTACCCTTGCTCCACGCATACCAACGCAAGCACCGATAGGGTCAATACGCCCATCATTTGTTTTAACCGCAATTTTTGCTCTATTTCCTGGATCGCGCGCAGCAGCTTTGATATCTATTATATTTTCACCAATTTCAGGAACTTCAATACGGAACAATTCAATCAGCATTTCATTTCGAGTTCTGCTTACGAACAATTGTGGCCCTCTCGCCTGTGGCGTTATTTCATACAGATAGGCTCGAACTCTGTCATTGGGACGAAACATTTCATGAGGCAACATTTCAGAACGAGGCAAGAAAGCTTCAGCTTTACCACCTAAATCAATAATTACATTATCTCGAGTTACTTTTTTAACAGTTCCATAGATTAGCTGCCCAAGTTTGCTACGGAACTGGTCTATGATCAATTCACGTTCCGCTTCTCGCACTTTTTGCATAATAACTTGCCGCGCAGTTTGAGCTTCAATTCTTCCAAACTCTATGGAAGGAATAATTTCTTCAATTCGGTCACCAATAGCTGCCGAAGGATTTCGTTCTTTTGCTTGCTCCAAGGACAATTGACGGTCTGGGAATTCTAATTCTTCTTCATTCACTACATCCCAATACCTAAAGGTTTCATAGTCACCTGTTTTAGAATCAATTTTGATACGCACACCTATATCCAAACCAAGAATCTTTCGAGTTGCAGATTCCAGTGCAGCCTGAATGGCAAGTATAATGACGTCTTTACTAACGCCTCTTTCGTTTGATAATGCCTCAGCAACTAATAACAATTCTTTGCTCATTGTTCGCCTCTCTAGACTGTCAAATTTGCTTTCACAATATTTGATAAAAGTATTTCTTGATGTTCATTATTAATATCCAATACTATTGTATCTTCTGATGCTGAAACAATAATACCTGATAATTTTCGTTTCCCATTTACTGGCTTAAAAGTTTTTACGTGAATTTCGTAACCAATGTAGCGCTGATATTGCCAAATGCTAAACAAGGGTCTGGGTATCCCAGGAGATGATATTTCTAAACTGTAGTGCCCTGGAATAGGGTCTTCAACATCAAGCATAGCACTGACTTGTTTACTCACTTCCTGACAGTCATCGATTCCTATTCCATCTGGTTTGTCTATATAAATTCTTAATAATGAGTGCTTCCCTTGGGAAAGGTATTCACAACCCCAAAGTTCATAACCCATATTTTTGATTATAGGCTCTAAGAGCACTATCAAGTCATTATTTATCATAGTATGTATAAACAAAAAAAGGGCGCACTCGCCCAAGCCTGGTAACTGACTTAGATTTAGACAGTATCCTAGTCAACATAATAAAAAACCCCAAAAATGGGGTTTTATAAAATTGGTAGCGGGGGCAGGATTTGAACCTACGACCTTCGGGTTATGAGCCCGACGAGCTACCAGGCTGCTCCACCCCGCGTCAACTGAGGGCAAGTATACTGATACTTGGGGCCCTAAGCAAGTACTTTTGTTAAAGTTTATTAATTAATTTGCAAATGCATTAATGCATGCCGCAATTAACGCGCCTGGGAAAATACCCAAATAGAGTAAAGAGAGGCAATTAAGCGAGTAAACTATGGTATTGCCTGTACCAATCCTTACTATATCTTCATTTTCTGGTTGATCAAAATACATAATTTTAACGATTCGCAAATAATAATAGGCACCTATCACTGTAAATAGCAACCCTACTACAGCTAACCAAGTCATTTGAGCATCTACTAATGCCTTCAATACCAACAATTTTGTAAAGAAGCCAACGGTTGGAGGCACACCAGCCATTGAAAACATGACTAATAACATCATAAAAGCCAGCCATGGGTTTCTTTTATTCAAGCCCTTTAAATCGTCAATACTATCAATTTCCATTCCATGATTTGACATCAATACAACTAAACCAAAACCAGCTGCTGACATAACAGCATAGATCAAAATATAATATAGAGCTGCTGCATAACCAGCAGAACTGGCAGCTAAAACCCCAAATAAAGCATATCCTATATGAGAAATTGCAGAATAAGCTAGCAAGCGTTTAATTTTGGTTTGAATAACAGCTAATAAATTACCTATACCGGTAGAAAGGAGAGCCATTGCTAAAATAATTTGCTGCCATTGAATAGTGATATCGACTAATCCAATAGTCAGAAATCGCAGTGCCATACCCAATGCTGCAATCTTAGGTGCTGTACTAATAAATAGTGTTACAGAGCTTGGTGCCCCTTGATATACGTCTGGAGCCCACATATGAAATGGAACTGCGGCTAGTTTAAATCCCACACCTGCGAGTATAAATACCATTGCAAAAGCAAAAAGAGTATTTTGTTGCTGCCAATTTACAGCAACCGCATTAGCAACATCTAACAAATCAAGTTTTCCTGTTGCGCCATAAACCAAGGATATTCCATACAATAGCATACCAGAAGCAATAGCACCCATAACAAAATATTTCATTGCAGCTTCGGATGCATCACTATCAGTTCGGCGGATGGCGGTCATTGCATATAGAGGCAATGACATTAACTCCAAACCTAGATAAAGAGACAACAGAGAGTGTGCTGAAACAAGAGTCATCATACCTAGCGTTGAAAATAACCCTAGAACATAATAATCACCTGTAGGCATTTGCCGTTCATCCAGATAGTTTTGGGAATAGATAAAACTTAACAATACCGTGATATCAATAAACAGTTTCATTAAATGACTTATATCATCACTTATAAATAATTTGTTAAGTATGAGTATTTTATAGCTTCCTATAAAGAAGAAGCTTACTGCTGCTGATACTATAATTCCAATACAAGATATGTAAAATGCAATTGATTTTAATTTATGACGAAAGAACAAATCAGAAAGCAACGCCAAGCACGCAGTTATTAAAATTATCATTTCTGGTATTGCTACATGGATATTTTCTAGTAATGTCATCATATTTAACCTTGCTAAGGAACTCGATTGCAATTTAAGACTATCGTAGTTCTTTGTTAGAGTTTAGATTTATCAGCTAATGCTAAAGTATGACTTACAGTTTGATGCACAAACTCTAACATGGGTTTTGGATACACTCCTAGAGCAATGACCATTATTGCAAGTAATACATAAGCACTTAATTCAAAGCCTGATATATCTTTTAAGGCAGCAACCTTTTTATTAGCTATGGGACCAAAAATAACTCTTTTATACATCCATAGCGTATAGGCTGCCCCAATAATCAATGTGGTTGCAGCCCAAAATGCAACCCAAAAACCAGCTTTTATACTACCTAATATCACCATGAATTCACCAACAAATCCGGATGTTCCTGGCAAGCCGGCATTCGCCATAGCAAAAAGCATAAAAAAAGAAGCGAATATGGGCATGGTATTTACTATTCCACCAAAATCCGCGAGTAGTCTTGTATGCATACGATCATATATAAAGCCTACACCAGCAAACATTGCACTTGAGACAAAGGCATGCGATATCATGACGACAATTGCACCTTCAAGAATTAATCCAGCATTGCTTAATCCTCCATGACGAGCAATTGCAAATATAGCGAAACAGCCCAGAGTTACAAACCCCATGTGTGAAATTGAAGAATAGGCAATCAATTTTTTCATATCCTTCTGAATAATAGCAATTAGTCCGATGTAAACTACTGCGATCAAAGATAAGGCAACCATCAAAGGAGCATATTTACTGCAAGCATCAGGGACTATTGGCAGAGAAAAACGGATAAATCCATAAGCACCGAGTTTTAACAAAATTGCTGCTAAAACAACTGAACCACCAGCAGGAGCTTCAGTATGCGCATCCGGCAACCAGGTATGAACCGGAAACATTGGTATTTTTATTGCAAAACCTAAGAAAAAAGCAATAAAAATCAAAGTCTGTGCAGTCATGCCTAATTTGATGGCATAAAAGGTTTCGATCTTAAATGAACCTGCAATGTAGCCCATGTATAAGAAACTAGCCAGCATGAGAACCGACCCTAAAAAAGTATATAAGAAAAATTTGATTGCCGCATAAACTCTATTATCAGAACCCCAGATACCTATAATCAGATACATTGGAATCAAGGTCGCTTCCCAGAAAATATAAAATACTATGGCATCCATAGCAGAAAATACACCGACCAGAAGCCCTTGCATAATTAAAAACGCTGATAAATATTGGGAAACCCTTTTGCTAATGCTATCCCACGTAGCTAAAATCACTATTAAATTAGTAAAAATTGTCAAAACAATTAAAAGTAAAGATAACCCATCAATACCAAGAGCATAATTAATACCCAGTGCCGGCATCCAGGGAATTTCCTCTATAAACTGCATGCCAAAAGATTGCGGATCAAATCCTTTAATTAAAGGTATGCAGAACACTAAACATAGAAGTATGGTGAATAATGTTAAATAACGCGATACATTCGGATTTTTATCATCTCCAGTCAGTAAAACAAAAACGCCACCTAATATCGGTAACCAAATTAATAAATTGAGCAAATAATGCATACCTTCACCTTATCTTCAGTCCAGGATTAACCAGCATAAAAAGGCCAGTAATCCAAACACCATTACTGTCGCATAATGATAGATGTACCCAGTTTGTATCTTTCGCCCTTTTCCAGAGAACCAGCGAACCAAGCGTCCACTACCATTGACTACTGCACCATCGATTAATTTCTGATCACCAATCTTGTAAAAAGCAATACCTAACCCCCTGGCTCCTTTCACAAAAAACAGCTCATTAAAGCGATCAAACCCATATTTATTGAGTAAAATGGAATAAATGATTGAAAAATATCTAGCTAAATAGCCAGGAATAGATGGGACGGCAATATAGCAAACCCAAGCAATAACTGCTCCAAGTACAGTAATCCAAAATGGAAAGGAATAAATCGCGTGAACTGCACTTGCAAATGGTGAACTCACTTCATGAGCAAGTTCTGCTAATACATTATGCTCAGGTAAAACAAAAATTGATGAGCTTAAGAGGTTTGGTGTATCAAATAGAATGGGCATGTAAAGCACATAACCTAAAATTATGGATGGGATAGCCAGTAATACTAATGGTAACCATACTACCCATGGAGATTCATGAAGATGGCTTAAAGTATGTTCATCCATGCGTGGCTTGCCATGAAATGTCATGAACAAGGACCGAAAGGTATATAGTGCTGTAACCATAGCACCTGCTGTTACACAAAAATAAGCATAACTGCTGCCAGGTATCTGGGAAAGCTGTGCCGCTTCAATAATTGTATCTTTCGAATAAAAGCCAGCAAAAGGAGGGAAAGCACATAATGCCAAACTACCTATGACAAAGGTTACATAGGTAATCGGCATTTTATTCCATAATCCGCCCATTTTCCGCATATCCTGTTCGTGATGCATACCAATAATGACTGAACCAGCACCAAGAAACAGTAGAGCTTTAAAGCAAGCATGAGTCAATAAATGAAACATACCAGCACTATAGGCAGAGGCACCCATTGCCACCATCATATAGCCTAGCTGTGACAAAGTGGAATAAGCTACCACACGTTTTATGTCGTTCATAACTAAAGCCAATATTCCAGTAAACAATGCTCCTGTTGCCCCGATTACTAATACTGTGCTAAGTGCTGTTGTAGACAATTCAATTAAAGGAGAAATACGAGCAATCATGAAGACACCTGCGGTCACCATTGTTGCTGCATGGATTAGCGCTGAAATAGGCGTTGGACCCTCCATGGACTCAGGTAACCAAACGTGGAGTGGTATTTGTGCAGATTTACCCATAGCGCCAACGAAAAGCAGCAGACAAATAACTGTAATCAATGACCAGGAGTAACCACTGAATAACTCTATATTCTGGCTTGCCAAATAATTTGCACTGCTAAACACCTTTTCATAATCAAGACTTCCAGCATAAGCAAAAATTAAACCTATTCCTAATACAAATCCAAAATCTCCAACACGGTTTACAAGAAATGCTTTCAGGCTGCCCTCTATTGCAGATTCCTTTTGATACCAAAATCCGATTAATAAATAGGAAACAAGCCCAACCCCTTCCCATCCAAAAAATAATTGCAGAAAGTTGTTTGCACTAACTAGCATGAGCATCATAAAGGTAAATAAAGAGATATAACTAAAAAATCGTTGATATCCATCATCATCAGCCATGTAGCCAATACTGTATACATGAACTAGCAAAGAAACAAAATTAACTATAACCAACATGACCACACTTAAGGGGTCTATTAAAAAGCCAATATTAAATTCGTAGGGAATTAATGCTCCCCCACTGGCCCAGTGATAAACAAGGCTATTTGTATTTGGGATTGAACCAGAAAACAGACCCCATGCAAGAAAAATTGAACATATTAAGGAAATGGCTACGCCTAAAATAGTTACTGTATGAGCTCCGACCCGACCAATCTGGTTTCTAAAAAATCCTGCTATAGCAGAACCAACGAGAGGAGTCAAAACGATTACTAAGCAGACTTGTTGAATACTCACGATTTTAACCTTTTAAATGATTCATTTTATCAACATCAATATTGCCTCTATTTCTATAAAGCAACATTACTATGGCCAAACCTATTGCTGCTTCTGCAGCAGCTACAGTTAAAATGAAAAAGACAAATACCTGTCCACCTACTTCATTGTAATAATGAGAAAATGCAATAAAATTTGTATTCACTGCCAATAACATCAACTCAACACAAACAAGTAATAAAATAATATTTTTACGATTGAGCATAATACCAACAAGGCTCAAGCCGAATAAAATCACCCCTAATACTAAATAATCATAAACAGGTATCATAAAGAATTCCCCAATAACTATTTCTCTGGTTTCATACTGATCAATTTCACTCGTTCTGCCCTTCGAGTCATAATTTGCTGAGTGATATCTTGTCGTTTTGACCTGACAGCACCTCTATGTACCAAGGTAATCGCAGACACTATGGCTACCAGTAAAATGACCGCAGCTATTTCAAAGGCAAGGAAATAATCCGTATATAGAACCATTCCTAATTTTTCTGTGTTCGATGTAACATTTTCAGGTGGAACCAGTTCGTCTTGAGTGGATAAATCCATTAATTGTGAGTTAACACTCATAGGCTTTTCTTGAATTTGCACACTGTTTTTAAATAAATCTTTAGGAATAGCTACCATTAATAACCCAGTCAATAAAGCAACTATGATTAAGCCAAACGGTAGATATTTAATTAAATGACTTTTCATGCTTTCAATGTCGATATTTAGCATCATGACGACAAACAGAAACAAAGTCATAACAGCGCCGACATATACCAGGATAAGGATTAATGCTAAAAATTCAGCCTCAGCCAAAATCCATAAAACCGCGCTGGTAAAAAAAGTGAGTACTAAAAACAAAACACAACGAACCGGATTGTTTTGGCTTATTACCATTAATGCCGATAATACGGTCAATAATGCAAAGATGTAAAAAATTGCTTGGATTATCCATTCATGCATAAATCACCCCATCAACGGTATTTTTCATCAGCAGCTCTGTCTGCTGCGAGTTGTGTTTCCATCAAATCGCCCACTGCCAAAAGTTTCTCTTTTGTCATAATATTTTGACCACGTTCGCTGATATGGTAGTGATGAATTGGAGTCACAACGATCGAATCAACAGGGCAGGATTCTTCGCATAATCCACAATTAATGCATTTAAACATATCAATATCATACCGGGTAGTACGGCGTGATCCATCTTCTCTTTGCTCTGATTCAATTGTAATAGCCAATGCTGGGCAAACAGCTTCGCATAATTTACATGCAATGCAACGTTCTTCACCATTGGGATAACGACGCAATGCCAAAAGCCCCCTGAATCTTGGAGAAAGTGGCGTTTGTTCTTCAGGAAACTGAATTGTTATTTTTTTCCTGAAAAAATACTTTACTGTCAGCCATAAACCGGCTAGTAATTCTATCAGTAAGTAGGTACGAACATAGTGAATTATATAATGATATACTTTTTTCATCGGCTTCTCTTCTAACCGTCAAAACCATGGCTTGACATGAGCAACCACCATAAGGGAGGTCACTATTAACCAAACTATAGTAACAGGGATAAGTACCTTCCAGCCTAAACGCATAAGCTGGTCATAACGATATCGGGGGAAAGTAGCCCTCACCCACAAATACACAAAAAGGAAGAAACTAATTTTTAGAAGTAACCAAACAAATCCTGGTACTACAAAAAAGATTTGATCAAGGAACGTAATGCCTTCAAAAGGTGATAGCCATCCGCCCATGAATAGAATTGCCAAAACTGTTGAAATCAGGATCATGCTGGCGTATTCAGAGAGAAAGAATAGCGCAAACCCTATGCCAGAATATTCAACATGAAAACCAGCAACAATTTCTGATTCACCTTCTGCCAAGTCAAAAGGAGCTCTGTTAGTTTCTGCAATGCCAGCGATCCAGAAAACCAAGAACAGGGGGAGTAAGGGGATAAACCACCAATGCAGCATCCCACCTTTTTGAGAAGTAACAATATCAGTCAAGTTCATGCTTCCGGCGGCCAAGAGTACCCCGACAAGAGCAAATCCCATAGCGATTTCGTAGGAGACTGTTTGAGCTGTACTACGCAGCGCGCCAAACATGGCATATTTGGAATTCGATGCCCATCCTGCAATAAGAACACCGTAGACACCTAACGAACTCATGGCGAACAAGTATAAGACACCCGCGTTAATATTTGCCAGGACAATACCTTCTTGAAAGGGAATTACTGCCCAACCGACTAAAGAAGGAACTAAAGCAAAAAGTGGAGCAATAACAAAAAGGTATTTATTTGAGCGAGTAGGAACTATGATTTCTTTAGTTATTAATTTCAGTAGATCAGCAAATGGCTGTAGTAAACCCTTTAAACCGACCCTGTTCGGTCCGATACGGACTTGAATATAGCCAATGACTTTACGCTCCGCAAAAGTTAGATAGGCCACGGAAAGCAGTAAAGGGACAACTATCACAAGAATTTTAATGATAATCCAAATTAATATGCCAATAGTATGAAGCATTTTTTTACCTTTCTAGCGCTTTATTGTTATTGCAGCAAACGAGTGACCCAGGTCAACTGTTTCTGGCATTGCATTTGCTACCCACACAACATCAACCGCAATGCGCTCATCACGTTTTAGCGGCAATGTTATCTCAATATCTCCTTGAGATACAGTAGCAATTTCTTCTAATTTCAATCTATCTGCTGTTGACGGATGAATTCTTATGCAGGCAGATTCGGATGCGGCACATAATTGTAACTCTTTTGCATTTCGAGTAATAGCATCTATTCGATAAAGAGGCCATTCTCCAACTCTTACCAATGATTGATTAATGACAGGCAATGATTCAGGATAATAAGGTTCGTATTCATGCTCCATTGTCATCGATACTGCTTCTTTGACTTCAGCCAAGATGTCCTCTGTGGAAGTATAATCAAATTTTTTACAGTGCAGCAAATTACCCAAAACACGAAGTACCTTCCATGCTGGTCGGGATTCACCAAATGGTGGCATAGCCCCTTTCACTGTTTGCCAGGTATTATCGATGTTTATGTAGGTTCCTGATGTTTCAGTATAAGCAGCGACTGGTAAAATGACGTCTGCATAATCATGCATGGATTCATTATCATAGGCTGATAACAGGACAACAAATTCTGCAGCCAGCATTGATTGTCTTGCCCCAGCTGGATTTGCAAAATCATACCCTGGTTCAACACCCATGAGTAAATAACCTTTTAATTTTGAATTTAATGCTTCTTGTACATTGAAGCCAGGCTCTGCAACTGATTTCCCAGCAACTGTTCTATGTGGCAGCATTCCTGCAATACATGCGCCCGCGCTGTTTGCTCCGGTCGTTAACCTGACTAATTTAGCTCCGCTCAGCCTTTGAATAACTGCAACCAAAGTACGCAATAATGAGGCTTCTGGATGATTTTCAACTATTGCTCCTGTTATCAAACAGGCTTTTTCTTCTCTTAATGATTGTGCAATTTGTTTGGTTTGTTTATCTACTTCCAAACCTATTAACAATTTTTGAACTTCTTCTGGAAGCGATGCTAAATCGGTTGTAAGCGCTAAGGCTAATTTAGCTAATTGCATAGGCATTTCCAGAGGAGAAATGATGGTTCGTCCAGACAAATCAAAATGATAATCAAAATCTATTGGATTGATGGCATAAATTTTTGCGCCATTGCGAAAAGCTTTTCTTACTCGTGTTCCTGCCAAGGGTACTTCTCTATGAATATTGCATCCAACTAATACAATTGAATGCTGATGATCTATCTCAGCGTAGGGTAAAGTACTTACTGGTGTAGTAGGTAAAAATGCCTGATCTCTAAAATCAATTTGTTGTAACCTGTGATCTAGATTTTGAACCCCTAGTTCTCTCATTAATTTTTGTAGTAAATACATTTCTTCCAAGGTAGAAGAGCTGGACGCAAAAGCAGCCACTTGTTCTGGTCCATGCTGTTTGATAACTCGGCTTACTCCTTCCGCGGTAAACTTGAGCGCAGTTTCCCAATCAACTTCTTCCCATTGGCCATTTCTTTTGATTTGTGGCTTGCTCGCCCTTGAAGTTGCGTTTAACCCCAAATAACTAAATCTGTCTCTGTCTGAAAGCCAGGTTTCGTTGATTGATTCATTTTCCCTGGGAACTACACGCATTAATTTATTATTTCTTGTGTGAATATGAACATTGGAACCTAAGCAATCATGAGGCGCAACGCTGTCATGTTGTGTCAATTCCCATGCCCGGGCTTTAAACCGATAAGGCTTCGAAGTCAAAGCGCCAACGGGGCACAAGTCTATGATATTCCCTGAAACTTCCGATGTCATGCTGTGTTCTACATAAGTACCAATCTGCGTTTTTTCGCCACGACCAGTAGCTCCCAGCTCTCTTACCCCTGCAATTTCCTCGCCAAAGCGTACACAGCGGGTGCAATGGATACAACGCGTCATTTCTGTAGAAATTAAAGTGCCTAAATTCTCATCATCTACTGCACGTTTGGTTTCTGTGTACTCGGATTTATCAGCTCCAAATCCCATAGAAATATCTTGAAGCTCACATTCTCCACCCTGATCACAAATAGGGCAATCCAAAGGGTGATTTATCAAGAGGAATTCCATCACTACCTTTTGTGAGTGTATAGCCTGCTCTGATTTTGTAAATACTTTCATCCCATTCGTTATAGGTGTAGCGCAAGCAGGAACCGGTTTCCTCCCATTTTCCACTTCGACCAAACACATACGGCAATTAGCTGCCACAGATAATTTTTTGTGATAACAAAAACGTGGAATATAGATACCAGCCTCATCTGCAACCTCTATAATCATTTTACCGTTTTCTGCTTCAAATGTTTTGCCGTCGATTTCAATAGTAGCCATGGTCTAACCTTCTTAATTATGCTGCGACGATCGAGCGTTTATGCTTTATGAAATATTCAAATTCATCATAAAAATGTTTAACAAAGCTTTGTACTGGCCAAGCTGCTGCCTCGCCTAACGCACAAATGGTCCTTCCCTCTATGTTATTCGCCACATTCACTAACTTCTCCACGTCTCCCGGCTCGCCATGACCGTTTATAATTCTGTGTAATAACCTGACTAACCAGCCTGTACCTTCACGACAAGGCGTACATTGTCCACAAGATTCATCCATATAGAACTCAGAAATACGATACAAGGCGTCCACCATGCAAGTGGTTTCATCCATGATAATAACTGCACCTGAGCCCAGGCCTGAACCAGCTTTCTGTATGCTGTCATAATCCATATCCAGGCTCAGCATGACGTCACCAGGAAGCACTGGCATAGAGGAACCACCAGGAATTACAGCTTTGATTTTTCGTCCTTTAATGACGCCACCAGCCAGATCAAGCAGTGTTTTGAATGGTGTGCCCAAGGGTATTTCATAATTACCAGGTTTGTTAACATGGCCGCTAACACTAAAGCACTTCGCACCGCCATTATTAGGCTTACCCAATTTTAAAAACCATTCTCCGCCTTTTTCCATAATTACCGGAACAGATGCAAATGTCTCCGTGTTATTTATGGTTGTAGGTTTACCATATAATCCATAATTTGCAGGAAATGGTGGTTTAAAACGAGGCATTCCCTTTTTTCCTTCAATCGAGTTGAGCAATGCCGTTTCTTCACCGCAAATATAAGCGCCCGCTCCCAAATGATTATATAAATCAAAATCAACGCCTGAGCCTAATATATTCTTACCTAGTAATCCAGCATCGTATGCTTCTTTTAATGCAGCCTCAGTACGCTCAAAAGGCAGCCAGAATTCTCCTCTTATGTAGTTGTAACCAACAGTGGCACCCATAACATATCCAGCTATGGCCATCCCTTCAATTAATTGGTGAGGATTTAAAGTAAGAATCTCTCTATCCTTGCAAGTACCCGGTTCACCTTCATCAGAATTACATACTACGTATTTTTGAACAGGGGAGTTTCTATTCATAAAACTCCATTTTAAGCCGGTTGGGAATCCAGCACCGCCTCGTCCACGCAAAGCTGAGGTTTTCAACTCTTCAATTATAAATTGAGGTGATGTTTGCTCTTTTAAAATTTTTCGCCATGCGCTATAGCCACCAATACTTTCATAGGTTGATAGCGACCAGGGCTCTGGTAAATGAAATGTTCGGTAACAAACTTGATTTAGTTCAACCATGGCAAACACCTTTATTTTCTATTGGTACTGTTCCAATACTTTATCTATAGATTCAGCAGTCAAATTTTCGTGATAATCTTTATCAACTTGCATCATTGGCGCATTCACACAGGCACCTAAGCATTCAACTGATCTTAAAGTAAATCGACCATCTTCTGTTGTTCCACCTAGCTTAACACCCAATTTCTTTTCTAAATGTTCAACAACGCCAGCTGAATCTCTCAGCATGCAAGAGATATTGGTACAAACATTAATTAAATGTCTTCCCACTGGCTTGTGTTCATACATTGTATAAAAGCTTGCTACTTCATAAACTGCGATAGGTGGCATATCAAGATATTCAGCTACTGCATTCATTAATTCCGTTGTTAAATGACCATGTTCTTCTTGCACTATTCGAAGAGCACTCATGACTGCGGATTGCTTTTGATCTTTAGGATATTTTGATATCCAATGATCAATATCACTCATACGCTTTGCCGGCATCAATTGATTTAATATTTTTGCTGAATTAGCAGACATTTCGAAACCTTTATATCGTTTATTATCTCTTAACACACTTTAAGCAAACATGTCGTTAAATTAACGGTCTATCTCTCCAAACACTATATCTTGGCTTGCTAATATAGCCACTCCATCAGCTAACATGTGACCTCTAACCATATCATCAAAGCTTGATAAATGGGCAAAGCCTGGAGCTCTTATTTTCAGACGGTAAGGCTTGTTAGCTCCATCTGAGACCATATAGATACCAAACTCGCCTTTAGGTGCTTCAACAGCGGAATAAACCTCACCACGTGGCAAACAAAAGCCTTCGGTAAATAATTTAAAGTGATGAATCAATGCCTCCATGTCATGTTTCATTACCACTCTGCGTGGGGGCGTTACTTTGTAATCATCGACTTTTACTGGACCAGGATGTTTTCGTAACCATTCAATACATTGCCTTATGATTCGATTGGATTGTCTCAACTCCTCGACTCTTACCAGGTACCGATCATAGCAATCCCCTGTCTTGCCAACAGGAATATCAAATTCAACCTTATCGTAAGCAGCATAGCTCTGTTTCTTGCGTAAATCCCAGGCAATACCGGAACCTCTTAGCATTGGTCCGGTAAATCCCCATTGAAGCGCGTTTTCTGGTGAAACGACACCAATATCTACAGTACGTTGCTTCCATATACGATTATCGGTTAACAATGTTTCGTATTCATCCACACATCGGGGAAATCGCTCAGTAAAGTCCCAAAGAAAATCCAAAAGGCTACCCTGACGATTGTGATTCTTTTTTTCAGTCTCTCTTTCGCTATGCCATCTTGAGGGTTTGTATTGCGGCATAGTATCTGGCAGATCCCTTGCTACTCCCCCTGGCCTGTAGTAAGTAGCATGCATACGTGCTCCTGAAACTGCTTCATAGCAATCAAACAAATCTTCCCGCTCTCTGAAGCAATAAAGAAACACTGTCATTGCGCCAATATCCAATGCAGTAGCCCCTAACCACAAGAGATGGTTCAGAATTCGAGTCACCTCATCAAACATAGTTCGTATGTACTTGGCTCGCAAAGGTGGTTCTATACCCAATAACTTCTCAATCGCCATGACATAAGCATGTTCGTTACACATCATTGAGACGTAATCTAATCGGTCCATGTATCCAATGCTTTGAATGTAAGGCTTGGTTTCAGCTAGTTTTTCTGTTGCACGATGAAGCAATCCAATATGTGGATCGGCACGAACAATGGTTTCACCCTCTAACTCAAGAACCAATCTTAAAACACCATGTGCAGCAGGATGTTGTGGGCCAAAATTCAAGGTATAATTTTTAAGTTCAATCATTTTTGCTACCTTCATTACCTATGTAGCGGTTATCATTACGAATAACCTTTGGAACTACAATTCTTGGCACAATGTCTACAGGGGCATAGATTACCTTTTGCAGTTTTGCATCATATCTCATTTCCACCTCACCACTGAGTGGAAAATCCTTACGGAAAGGATGGCCTATAAAACCATAATCCGTCAGTAATCGCCTTAAATCAGGATGACCATCAAATAAAATTCCATATAAATCATAAGCTTCCCGTTCAAACCAGTTAGCAGACTTCCATAAATGATGTACTGATGGAACAATTAAATGAGATTCTTCTATAAATAATTTGACTCGTAGACGATGATTCTTTTTGGTTGATAATAAATGATAGACCACGGCGAATCGTGGTTTATTTACAGCATAAGCTTTGGCTTCCTGACGCTCAACACCTCGTGAAAATCCATGCTCTGTCGCAGACTCTGTTTCCCAATCATAATCACCATAATGCAAATAATCTACACCACATAGATCAATCAACTGATCGAAAGAAAATTCCTCTCTGTCTCTCAACTCAATCATGACAGGCAGGATATTTTGCACCTCACACTCAATGGTTACTTCACCATGTGCGGAGGTCAACTCGGTGATATGATTTGCTAAATCAGCTTGTAGCTTTTCAATCAAATACTCATTTTTTGTCATCTAATCTGCACCCTTGATGAGCTTATGCCTCTAAAACAGGTTTCCGCCTGATTTTATTCTGTAGTTGAATAATACCGTATAACAATGCTTCTGCTGTTGGTGGACAGCCAGGAACATAGACATCGACTGGCACAATGCGATCGCAACCACGAACCACTGAATAGGAATAATGATAATATCCCCCACCATTGGCACAAGACCCCATAGAAATAACCCAGCGTGGTTCTGGCATCTGATCATAAACTTTTCTGAGAGCCGGAGCCATTTTGTTACATAAAGTCCCTGCTACAATCATGACATCTGACTGGCGTGGACTGGGACGGAAAATAATACCAAACCTGTCCAAATCATAGCGAGCTGCCCCCACGTGCATCATTTCCACGGCACAGCAAGCTAAGCCAAATGTCATTGGCCACATGGAGCCACTGCGTGCCCAGCCAACCAACTTTTCGACCGTAGTCAACTCAAAACCTTTTTTTTCTAGTTCTGCAACCGCCATAGTTCGCCTCTAAGCAGTTAAATAATTAATAATCCAGTTTTTACATAACCATTATTACAATAGCTTAAAATATAATCTCAGCTATTATTTTGGCAAAAAACGACCAAGATTTACAAACCAACTTAAAATCCACTGTGTTCCTCAAAAAGCAAAAAGCTCTCTAATGATTTGCCAAACGTCCTTTGCTTCCCATAGTCATTGCTAAAACGAAAGATTAAATCAAATATTTTAAAAGAATGAAAGAACCTTATTCCCACTCCAAGGCGCCTCTTTTCCATTCATAGATAAAACCTATAACCAACAATCCAAGAAATAACATCATAGCATAAAAGCCGAACCATCCTATTTTACGTAATGCCAAGGCCCAAGGGAAAAAGAATGCTGTTTCCAGATCAAAAATAATAAATAAAATAGCCACCAGATAAAACCGTACATCAAATGGAATATGGGAGCTTTCAAAGGCGCCAAAACCACACTCATAAGGAGAGTTTTTGGCACTGTCTGGATTATGCTTGGAAAGCAAAGAACCAGCCCCTATCATTACTGCGCCTAAAATCAAGGCAACAATTATAAAAACGAGAACGGGTAGATATTGAGATAGCATCAGTTCACCTTGCTCGATTTAAAATGGTGCCGAAGGCCGGACTCGAACCGGCACGGCTTTCGCCACCGCCCCCTCAAGACGGCGTGTCTACCAATTTCACCACTTCGGCTTATTTTTATTTTTGTTATCCTGAGTTCATCACAAAAGACAACAGCCCTAAAGACACTACACCTTTTTAGTTACTTCTTATTATTTTTTTCAACTGGTACTGGGACTGAACTGACTGGAGCACCAGTTTGTTGAGGAATAGCTAACTGTCCTGCTTTTTGGTGCTGCGTAGAAACCATATAAGACAGCATCAAACTGGTAATAAAAAATGTCATTGCCAGACCACCAGTTAACTTAAACAAGAAGCCACCAGTACCTTGACTTCCAAATAACGTGTTCGATGCGCCAGAACCAAAAGCAGCACCTATATCAGCGCCCTTACCGTGTTGGATAAGAACCAAGCCAATTAAAATTACAGCAATTAAGACATGAATCATTAATATCAATTGATACATTTCACAATTTCCACAAATTGTTTTGCATTCAACGATGCTCCACCCACTAACCCTCCATCAATATCTGGCATGGAAAACAATGCTTTTGCATTATTTTCATTAACACTACCACCATATATGAGCGTCAAGTGTTTAGCATCACTATCATTTATTTCTCTAACCAGTTCTCTAATAAACTGGTGTACTTTTTGTGCCTGTTCAGGTGTTGCAGTTTTTCCTGTTCCTATTGCCCATACAGGCTCATAAGCCACTACGCAATTACGAAAACAATCTTTCCCTTTTGTACCCACTGCAAGCAACTGTTGAGCAATAACCTGCTCTGTTATCCCATTCTCTCTTTCAGAAAGAGTTTCACCAACACAAAGAACAGGTATCATACCATGATCTTTGACATGGTGGAATTTTTGCGCCACAAAATTTTCATCTTCGTGAAAAAATTGCCTGCGCTCAGAGTGTCCCACCAGAACATATCGGCAATCAAAATCTTTAAGCATGGGGGCTGACAGCTCACCGGTGAAAGCTCCATAATCTTTCGGATAGACATTTTGTGCGCCTACTATAATTTTCCCCTTGCTTAAGCACTCTTTCACCTTGGGTATATAAATGCTGGGTGGCATTACAACAACCTGTGCTGCGCAATCAAAGCTTATTAATTCATCAATTTGCGAAACCAGTTCAGTCACCTGTTGAATCTGGCCATTCATTTTCCAGTTACCAGCAACTATCTTTTGTCTCACACTCCCTCCAACAATTCTAGTATAGGCGGACAAAATCCTTTCTATTATTTCCAGGCTATCAGTAAACAACAAATAATGAGCAGCAGTCGAATATACCGAAACTTCACTCAGATGTGTAGCTTTATCTATGTTTTTTTTCAGAATTATTTATTCATTTTTTTTGCAAAAATTACATTTTTCTACTTGCTTAGTCGTTTGATTTCGATAGAATCCTACTATGATTTAACCAGGAGGGTTTTATAATGAACGAAATCATACGGCATTTAATGAATGAAATCTCGACCTTGGCTCCACCAATTAACCCCTTAAATTTAAAGCAAATATTCAGTTCAACCGTGCTGCCAGAAGGCAAAGCTCCCATCGAAATAGAATCCCAATTAAGTCTTTTATTATTAATTAAAAAATGCGTTGATGAATATTCCAGTCTAGCTGAAGAACAGGAAGAGTATAAAAGGAAAAAACAAAAACTTGTTGAGGTCATGAAAAAAGGAGAAGAACTGCAAAAAAAAATTTCTGATTTAGCTAAAAAAATTGAACTCGCAAAAAGTGAATTAAATCCTTTATACAAAGAAATTGAATCTAAAGCGAATGAAGTACTGTCCAAACAAAATCCATTAGCACCTCCTTATAAATTTCCTGAATACGGAGAGGTTCAAAAATCAATCGTGGTCGGGCACTACAGTTATCTCTTCAAAAACGGCAAGGAAATAGATACTAAATGCGCCAAATTAAAGCTGGTTTTGCTTAAAAACAAATGGAATGCCTTAATGACAGATTTATCTCAGTTGGGCATCCAACCCCCTGCAGAAGAAGATGCTGTTGATAGTTTACAAAAATTTATAGCTACAGTTGAATTGGAAATTAAAAAATTAACTCGCGCTTGCGAAAAATGGGATGAATTGCAAAAGCGATTCGCCAAGCAATTATCTGCAACTGATATTAATAAAAAAGAGACTGAGTTAGAAAAACAAATTGAACTATTGGTTAAAGACCTAAGCCGTATTGAAACTGCAGTGACTAACTACTCCCTGGTACCTGATTTAAAAGCAGAGTTAATCAAGAAGTTCCAAGAAAGTGAAGACACTCAAGGATTGATACAGGAATACCAAAATCAGATTGATGGAATATTATCTAATTTTAACCCATCTTCATGGATTTCATGGTATTCGGACACTAATTATTCTGAAAACCAACAAAAACTTAAGGATTCCGTTAGTTTCCTGCAATTATTAGCTCAACAAAAAGAATTAAAAATTAAACATCATGAACTTGTCAAACAGACGGAATTGTTGGTTCAAGCTGTGCCGGAAATCCGTTTAAATGCAGAGGATATATCTATTTACAAGAAGTTAGTTCCCGATGCCATTGATCTGATAAATGAAATTCCAATAGAAAGTATACCCAATTTTGTTTTACCGAGTGGACTTTCTTATGACTCTTCGCCTGCTGATTTTTATTTGGTTCTTCTCATTCTCATGCCAAAGGTCTCGGAAAAAAAGGAACAATATTCACAAGCGTTGGAAAAACTTCAAGAAATGCCTGCTCTTGGCAAACAAATATGCCAATTAAGGAGTGAATATGAATTACCTGCAACGATGGATGAACAACTTCCAAGTTTGCGAGAAGCGGAAGAACATAGGGATTCCTTGAATACAGATGAACCTCTTAAAGAAGAGTTAAAAAGCCAAATTAAACTATGCCAATCTTATCTTGAAACAGCCAAGCAAATTGATCTGCTTATGAAAGAGCATGGACAAACAACCAATGAAGCAAAAGCACTGATTGAGCAATTGCGTTTACTTTCAAATCAACCACTAAAGTACGAAGACATAAACTCTGTTAAAGAAGATTTATCTACTCTTGCAAATCAAATCCAGTCCCTTGTGTCTGAATTAAATCAATTACCTTTACCTAATCTGACTGATGAAAGAATTGATCCTCCATTGGAAAAACAAGAAGTGGAATTGATACACTTTACACAAGTAGTTCAGAGAAAAACTGATTCTCCCCTAGAAAAGCAGCAGCTGGACAAAGAACAGGAAACACCGGTTGTTCTGGAATCAACACGCCCACATCAAGTGATTCACCAAGAATCTGAATCTACCGCCGAAAAACGACGGCTAGACAATGAACAAGAAATAATGGTTGTTCTGGAATCAACACCCATCCATCAAGTGACTCACCAAGAATCTGAATCTACCGTCGAAAAACGGCCAGTAGTCAATAGACACGAAATACCAGTAGTTATGGAATCAACACGTCCTCCTCAAATAATTCATAAAGAGTCTGAATCTGCTGGTAAGAAGCAGCTTGTAGAAGTAGAGCAGGAGATGCCTGCCGTACTGGAATTACCCCTCTCCTCTCCTATGGTTGAAAAGGATTCCGGATCTACTGTAGAAAAGCAACAAATAAACAATGGACAGGAAATACCAATCGTTCTGGAGTCAAAATCCACCCCAAAGGTTATGAGAGACACTGCGTCTATTGTGGAAAAACAACCAGTAACTGAAAGACAAGAAAAATCTATCGTCCTTGAATCATCACGACCTTCTCCTATGGTTCAGAAAGACACTGGGCTTTCTGGTAAAAAGCAGCATAAAGAGATGGAACAAGAAATACCTGTTATCCCTGAATCGATAGTCCCAACCCAAGTGGTTCAACAAGGCTCAGAGTCTAGTGTAGGACAACAAATACCCAATGGGCAAGAAACACTGATTGTTGTCAAATCAACACAATCGACTCATGTGGTTAAAAAGCAGGAAATAAAGAAAGAGCAAGAAAAACAAGTTGACCTGAAATCAATAACATCTAAACCATTGAGACCATCAACTCCTGAGGTTCCAGTAACACCCAGGAAACCAATTGGCCTGTCATTATTTAATGGTCATGATGAATTATCAGAAGATAATATTTTATCCTTTTTTGATGAGGCTGGTAATCAAATTAGCATCCCATCTGAAGAAGACTCTGAGGCGTTTGCCATCGACAGAGGAAAATTAAATTCCCTGGTAATTGATACATCATGCAAAGAAAAGCCGGTTTCTTCAGACCATGAGTCAGACAAGTTATCAAATCCTCAATACCAGGAATCTGCTCCCAATATCATCACTTCGCCACCATTTTCTATCCTGCTTAAGCAAAAATTAGATTCATTTCATTTACAAAACATGGAATATATAAAACATCTTCCAAAGGAAATTCAGCTATGGTATAAGAGTTTATATGAAGCAGTGCAAAGCTCTTCTGTAAATGAGACCTTTAGTTTTAAGGCACTTCATCTTTTGAAAGACATCTTGTTTGAATTAAAAAATCAAAGCGATTTATCTGTATTACTGGCTTACAAGCGTCTTTGTCCAAACCCAAGGCAAGACATACAAAATATTCTCATCTTAAAACCCGCCCTGCCTATCCTTGATGAACCCATTGATGAAGAACAACAGTTAAAGAGTTGGCCTGAAGAATTACAAAAATTTCATCAGCAGTATATAAAATTAAAAACAGATCATCCCTTGGAAGCTGAATTATTTATTCAGGCAACCCATTCAATTATTACAATTAAACATTTGATGGAACAGCCTGATTCAAAAACTTCAAACCGGGAAACCATACCCCTCATTACTCAAGATCCACGATATGAGCCTTTAAAACGACACAGAGGATTTATGAGAGCATGGGAATATGTAGAGGATTTTTTCCGAATGCTAATCGGCAAGTTAATAGGACAAGAAGAATATGAATATTCAAAAAGGCCTTGTTTTTTCAAAACAAGATCTCACCGATTACTTGAAGAAGTGGACACAATGATCCATTCCATGACTCCAACAAGTAGTTAATACGTTTATAGTGTGAAGAGGAGGGGCTTTTGGAAATAGCCCCCGCATTACAAATTTTAAAAGGCAGATACTCAAATGGAAGGTAGGCTTTCAGTTAATCTTTTATCGATCTGACTGATGTCATCACATAACATTTGTGCTTGTTGTTTGACTATAGATTCATTAGCACCTTCCACCATAACCCTCAGTAAGGGCTCAGTGCCTGAAGGTCTGAGTAACACTCGACCCTCTCCATTAAGATGATTTTCCAAATTTTTAACCGCCTGAATGACATCAGGATTAGACGCTAACAAGGCAGCATTATTCGTTTTTAAATTCACTAAAGTTTGAGGTAACAATTGTATACCTGCAGTTAACTCATGAAGTGCTTTATTTTGTTTCACCATAATTGAAAGAACTTGTAGTGCTGCTACAATGCCATCACCTGTTGTCGTTTTATCCAAACAAACAATATGGCCTGAGGTTTCACCTCCAATCTTCCAATCTTTCTCTCTTAGCGTTTCTAGAACATACCTGTCACCTACTTTTGAGCGTTGAAAAGGAATTCCCAATGAGGTCATTGCTAATTCAAGACCATAATTACTCATCAACGTACCTACAACCCCTCCATGCAGCACCCCTCGTTGATGTCTGTCCTTAGCAATGATATAAATAATTTGATCTCCATCAACGAGATTTCCCAGAGAGTCCACTAAAATAACCCGATCTCCATCCCCATCCAAACCAATACCAATATCAGCCCCAACAGCAAGCACCTTTTCTCTTAATAATTCAGGCGCTGTCGAACCGCACTCTTGATTAATATTAAAGCCATCCGGTTTAACTCCTATAGGAACTACATCAGCGCCCAATTCAGCGAATACATTTGGAGCGATATGATAGGTTGCTCCATTGGCGCAATCCACAACTATTTTCAAATTGGATAGTCGAGATAGGGAAGGAATAGTGGATTTACAAAACTCTATGTAACGACCCGCCGCATCATTAATACGTGTTGCTTTACCCAGCTTGGCTGAAGATACCGTTTGCAACTGTTTGTCTAATTGGGCTTCAATCGCAAGCTCTACGCTATCTGGAAGCTTTCCTCCATCAGCTGAAAAAAACTTAATTCCATTATCTTCAAATAAATTATGAGAAGCACTAATGACGATACCTGCATTAGCTCTCAATGTTTGTGTTAAATAGGCTATTCCAGGGGTAGGCATTGGCCCTAATAACGCCACATCAACCCCAGCTGCAGACAATCCTGCCTCCAAAGCGGACTCCAGCATATAACCAGACACTCTGGTGTCCTTACCAATCACCACCTTTTTCCTTGCTCCGTTTACAAGAACGCAGCCTACTGCCCAGCCTAATTTTAAAACAAACTCAGGGTTAATATTTGATAATCCAACGTGACCCCGTATTCCATCCGTACCAAAATATTTACGTTGACTCATCCTTACCTACCTTATTATTTAATTTTTCTGGTTTCAGTTATCTTCTGATGATCTCAGGAGCTATTAACTGATTTCTTCACCTGCCTGATAAATTGCATTAATCATAGTTAGTGCTTGATTCGTTTCACCTACATCATGTGTCCTGATAATTGCAGTGCCTTTAAGAGCTGCATATATTCCTAGCGTAATACTTCCAATCAAACGTTGCTCAACCTCATTGTTCAATACAGCGCCAATTGTGCTTTTGCGTGAAACACCTAAAAGAATTGGCAACCCAAAAGCACACAATTCATCCAGATGATAAATTAATTCTAGGTTATCTCTAACGCGTTTTCCAAAACCAAAACCCGGGTCAAGAATTAATTTATTCCTATTCAGCCCCGCTTTCTGACATTTATCGATGCGTTCTTCAAAAAAATGCTGTAATTCCGTTATTATCCCGTCTGGGTAAGAAGGATTTTCTTGCATAGTTTTAGGCTCTCCTTTCATATGCATTAAACAGACAGGAACATCTAATTGCGCCGCCACCTTCAGAGCGCCATCCCTTCTTAAAGCATAAACATCATTTATAATATTCGCACCAGCATCAATTGCAGCTTCCATCACTTCAGGTTTATTGGTATCAATAGAAATACACACGTCTGCAAACGCACGAAGTTGTTTGATTACAGGAAGAACTCTTGATAGTTCAACATCTAAAGGGACTGGCGGAGCCCCAGGTTTAGTTGATTCTCCACCAATATCAATGAGATCGGCTCCACAGGCAATTAATTGTAAGGCTTGATCACAAGCTCTATCCACGGACAAATACTTGCCACCATCATAAAATGAGTCAGAAGTAACATTTAGCACACCCATAATCAATGGTTTTTCAAAAACTAATGAGGAATTAGGTTGGCTTTTTCGCTCAAGCCAACCGAGGAATTGTTCGGAATTCACAGGGTACTCTCGATAAATAACTACTGATAAAATTAATGTCCTTCTGCCGGATTTTCTATTGTTTCACCATTAATAGGTTTTGCAGGAGCATCATTAAATGACTCAGCCTTATCCATCGGTTTTGTTGATCCCCAATCCTCCGGAGGGGTAGGTTCTTTCCCAGACATAATTTCTTGAATTTGATTGGTATCTATCGTTTCGTATTTGATGAGACTTTGCGCCATCAAATGTAATTTATCGATATTGGTTTCCAATATTTCTTTTGCTCTTTGATAGTTCCTATCAATAATGGCACGAACTTCATCATCAATTTGCTGTGCTGTTCTATCGGACATCTCTTTATGTTTATTCACAGAGCGCCCCAAAAATATTTCTTCTTCTTCCTCACCAAAAGTGAGAGGACCTAAGGCAGATAACCCCCATGTTGTAACCATTTTACGAGCAATCTCTGTAGACCGCATAATGTCATTAGAAGCACCCGTTGTTACACTTTCAGGACCAAAAATTAATTCCTCTGCAATTCGACCACCAAATAAGCTGCACAATTGACTTTCCAAACGGCGTTTGCTGTGACTATATCTGTCTTGTTCTGGTAAAAACATAGTGACACCCAAAGCTCGTCCACGAGGAATTATTGATACTTTATAAACCGGATCATGCTCAGGAACTGACAGACCAACGATAGCATGACCTGCTTCATGATAAGCGGTGAGTTTTTTCTCGTTATCATCCATTACCATGGAGCGTCTTTCAGCTCCCATCATAATTTTATCTTTTGCTTTATCCAGTTCAATCATACCTACTTTGCGTTTATTAGCCCTGGCAGCGAATAATGCCGCTTCATTAACAAGATTGGCCAAATCCGCTCCTGAAAAACCAGGGGTACCACGTGCAATAGCTTTGACTTCGACATGACTATCGACAGGAACCTTTTGTAAATGAACTTTTAATATTTGTTCACGACCTCTAATATCAGGCAAAGGAACGACAACTTGACGGTCAAAGCGACCAGGACGTAAAAGCGCGGGATCCAGAACATCGGGACGGTTAGTTGCCGCTACGACAATAACCCCTTCATTACCTTCAAATCCATCCATCTCAACAAGCAATTGGTTAAGTGTTTGTTCGCGCTCATCATGGCCGCCACCCAGGCCGGCACCTCTGTGCCTACCTACTGCATCGATTTCATCTATAAAGATGATACATGGAGCATGCTTTTTGGCTTGCTCAAACATATCACGCACTCGGGACGCGCCTACCCCAACAAACATCTCAACAAAATCAGAACCTGAAATAGTAAAGAAAGGAACTTTCGCTTCCCCGGCAACTGCCCTGGCTAATAATGTTTTACCTGTACCAGGGGAACCAACCAGCAAAACCCCGCGGGGGATGCGTCCACCCAAATTTTGGAACTTTGTTGGATCACGTAAAAAATCAACAAGCTCTTTAACTTCTTCCTTGGCTTCATCAACTCCTGCAACATCCGCAAAGGTGACCTTAACCTGATCTTCACCTAATAGCCGGGCTCTTGATCTGCCGAAGGACATAGCGCCTCGACCGCCCCCACCTTGCATTTGACGCATGAAAAATATCCATACGCCTATCAATAACAACATTGGGAACCAGTTAATGAATAAATGCAAAAGGAAACTTTCCTGTTGCTTTTCCTGACCACTGACATCTACTTTGCTTTTCAACAACTCACCTAGCAAAGCATTATCTTGCATCGGCATGTACGTGACAAAACGTTTATTATTTTTGGTTACGCCCTTGATGATTTTGTTATCCTCAATCGTAACAGAGTTAACCATCCCTTGATCCACTTCTTGTAAAAATTGGCTATAAGAAATTTTCTCAGCAACTGAGTTACGAGGACCAAAATTACTGAAAACAGAGACAAGAACTATCGCTATTATCAGCCATAAAAATAAATTTTTAACCATGTCGTTCAATGTATTAACCTCGTTAGTTACTTACAATTTTGTTGCGAGACCCAAAATAGCTCTTGCACAGTTCATATCATCCAAAACAACGCTAAATGTATTTATAAATATATATAAAACTACTATAAATTATAGCCCTTTGCCAGCAAATAGGTTTCTTTTGAACGAGATCTTGAAGCAGATGGTTTACGGATTACCACTTTTTCAAAAGACGCCCGTGCCTGTTTGACTACTTCATCAAAACCTGAGCCATGAAAAATTTTAACTAGCATATTACCACCGGGTTTTAACATTTTTTCCGCAAAATCAAAAGCCAGCTCTACCAGATACATCGCTCTTGGAATATCTATTGCTGAGCTTCCACTCATATTTGGGGCCATATCCGATAATAACAAGTCTAAAGTCCTTTGCGGAATCAAATTAATTAATTCTTGCAAAACATTATCTTCACGAAAATCCCCAAGGATAAACTCCACATTAGGCAAAGCATCCATAGGTAAAATGTCCAATGCAACAAGACGACCACTTCCCCTCATCTTTTCCGAAGCGTATTGGGTCCAGCCGCCAGGGGCGGCTCCTAAATCAACCACCGTCATGCCTGGTTTAATGAGAGACTCTTTGTCATCCATTTCCTTAAGTTTATATACGGCACGACTTCGATACCCTTCAGCCTGGGCTTTTTTTACATAAACGTCATCAAAATGTTCTTGCAGCCAACGTTTACTGCTTTTAGTACGACTCATAACAATAAAGATAAAACAATTTTTTCTATGATACAGAATTTTACTACCTTTTCCCAGCAAAACGTGCAATAATTTGCCATTTTATTGTCTGGGATATCGCAGTGGATACGTCTTTTAAACAATCACTTAAAGCCAAGGCCCATCATTTAAAGCCGGTTGTACTCCTTGGTGCGAAAGGTTTAACTGAGGCTATATTGGCAGAAACAAATGTAGCCTTGATAGCGCATGAATTAATTAAAGTCAAAATTAATGGGGCTGAAAAGGAAGATAGAATGCAAATGGCTGAGGAGCTTTGTGAACAACTTGATGCCGAATTAGTTCAGATGATAGGGAATACACTGGTTCTGTATCGTAAAAATAAAGAATGAAATTTGTAATATCGTTACGGAGCATGGAGAAGCAAAGCAAAACAACCTTTTTAACTCAAAGGATTTTCAAATTTCTGCAAGTATAAATAGCCTAATTGGTATGAAGCGTAATCAGTAATATGCCCTTCATCGCGATATACCGGAATCCCATTCAAATCGGCATAACAAACATCATCGCGACATTGAACTTTTTTAGGATCTATTATTACCAATTGAGGGTATTTTCTTCGCATGTTATCAAACAATTGGTTTAACCAAATCTCATTGTCTGAACGGGTTAAAGTAAAGCGACACGCTTCTGAATTATAATGTTGTCTTAATTTAATATGCTTAAAAAAGCATTGATGTAAATTTCCATGCGTTAACGCGGTTGACTCGATTAATACAGGTTTCGCTCCAGAAGATATTATCACCCCAAGTGCTCTGTCCAAGGCATCTGCCAATCGCTTTTGGGTTAATTCTGCAGAATAATCATCACCTAATTGATTGATGATATGAGCTGACACGTAATTGCTCCATACTTGACCTATGATCACGTAATCATAATGATTCTCTTGAATCATGCGATAATATTTTTCCGTTTGATCATAACAGTCCTGATATATTTTATCTTTAAAATGCCACCAATCATAAAGATATATGCCTGGTAAGGAAATACAAGAAGAGGTCCCTTGAGCCAATATTGAAACACCGGCGGATTTCCCTAACACATCCATAAACCCCCAATAATGATTGGAAAAAGAATCACCTATCATAAGGCCAGTCTTGCTATCTTGCTCTTTTGCTCCTATTTTGCATTTCGACTCATTGTCTGCCTTGGTATTGTCTATGCATAACGTTCTGTATGGGCTTTCGTGATTCTTTAATTGTTTATAAACCCTAACCAGCTCCTGATTAAATCGTTGTGGATATCCAGAGTGTGATTTAATGACAAAAGAGCTTAAATGGGAAAATAAAACGGGAAGCAGGAATAAAAGCACAACCGTATAACGAAAAGGAATATGTCTGAATCTTTTCGTTGGTTTTTCTATATATCGCCAGGATAAATAAGCTAAAACAAAAATAATGCTATAGACTATAAATAAAACCTCAAACCGCTCTTCGATAGTTTGGTACCTTAAAACTGAAAAGACGACCCAATGCCAAATATAAAGAGAATAAGATAAAATTCCTATAAAAACTAATGGTCGAAAAGAGAGAGTTTTTACAATAACAAGTGAAGGAAAATTTGTACCTAATGCTATCAACAAACCCGTTGCAAAACATACAAAAAATGTATGCCAATTAGGATATCCAAGAAGAATATTATCCAGTGTCGCGGTATAAATAATAAAAAATAAAGCTGATAAGCCCAAAATAACTAAAATAGACTTATTGATTGAGAACTCAATTCGAGGGCTTAAAGCGATACAAGAGCCGATTAAAAACTCAAATATACGACTGGAAAATTGATAATAGTTTTGGGCAGGAGCCACCTGTGAGTAGTGCAAAGCCAGCAGAAAAAATAAAATGGCTAACCCATACACAACATAGATAACCTGCCTTTTATTTAGAAAACGATATACGGCATACATCACTAGTGGCAATATCAAATAACATTGCCACTCGATTGAAAGTGACCAGGTATGCAACAACGGAAGTTGATGAGTATCGGGTGAAAAATATCCGGTGGTTGTTTTATTAAAGAACAGATTGGAAATAAATAATGATGTTTTACGTGCGCTACGACTAAATTCAATTAAATCATCAGGTAAATAAAACAATAAACTTAGTAGAGTTGTCGCCACTATTAGAGCAACAAAAACAGGCTGTAATCGCCATAACCTGCGGTTATAAAAATCGAAGAATGAAAAATCATTGCGATTCAGTGACTCATGGATAATAGACGTGATGAGAAACCCTGATATAACAAAAAATACATCAACACCGATAAACCCTGATGGAAAAAGAGAGAGACCCCCATGATAAATTAAGACCAATAATATGGCGATGGCTCTTAATCCATCTATATCGGGTCTATAATTCATACCACTTGCTCATTTACATAATTAAAGTAGAAAATATTACCATTTAACTCAGAATACAGAAACTTTTTCTCCAAAATCAAACTTTATCATCAATTAATAGTAATTTATTTACCGCCACCCCTTGCAAATGAGAATGATTATCATTTATATTTAATTTAGAACATAACAATCCTTTCAGGAGATAATAATGGCCTTGGCGTACGGTAATTTTCATGAACTCAGCCATCAATTACGCTTTTTACTATTTGAAATTGGCATAGGACTACCACAAAATAGTGTGGATTATTTTATTACCTTAGCTCATAAAAATACCCTGAACCGTTTACAACACGCGTCCATTAAGGAAAAATTAATTCAATCGACAATTGCCAGTCATCATGTCCATGATTTCATTGATCAATTGCAAATAAAACTGAAAAATTCAATGCCGGAAAGTACGTTCTTTCAATGGCGAAAAATCAGGGCAGCATTAGATGAATCGATTGCTAATGAAGCCTTGGCTTACGCCTATAGGCAAAACTGGAACACCCAATTAAGAAATGAAGCCATGCACTACAAAAGTTTATGGGCGTGGATAAACAATGAACTGTCTCCGTATCAAACACTATTATTTTTGGAACAATGGGGCAGCTTAGCGCATCCTTATCACCCGGCATTCAGAGCAAAAATAGGATTTACGCGAAGAGAAGTACTCCAAAATTCGCCCGAATTCCAAGCTAAAGTCAGTGTGCATTGGTGTGCATTAAATAAAACAAAAATTCAATCAATCAAGCCTAAAATTGACTATATCAACCGAATTTCTCAAGAATTTCCCAAAGAATATTTTTATTGGCGAGAAAAATTGTTATTTAGCCACATAAATCCCGATGAATATTATCCCATTCCTGTTCATCCCTGGCAGTGGCGAAATCAATTACAAATGGCTTTTGCTTCTTTAATTGATAATAAATCCCTCATCCTGTTACCTCATCACCAAACTCTAATACCTTCTTTATCACCTGATATTATGATGCCAACAAAATCCACTCAATATACACTCAAACTGGCTACTACTTTAAGCACCTCATTGGCTGGAAAACTCGATAATTCGGATAACGTGGTATCGCTCACTAACTGGCTTGACTCCCTGTTAGCCAAATCAAACTATTACCAAAATACCTTGTTTATATGTAAAAACCTGGAGAGCATCAGCGCCGATGATCAAACTCTCTCTGAATACAATCGAAAAAAATTATTGTTTGGCTTATATCAAAACCCACTCCACAAAATAAGACAGAACCAAAGAGTAGTTCCATTACCTGCCTTATTAACTCACTCACCTTGTACCAACACACCATTACTCATTGAAATTATTAAAGCAAGCGATCTTCACCCAATGGCTTATTTCACTGAGTATTGTTATAAGATGTTATTTGGACAGTTGCATCTATTGCTAAAATATGGGTTAGCACTAGAAGTGGAGCAACACAATATTTTAGTTATCTTCGATGATAATAAACCTCAGGGAATAATTATAAAAGAGCCAAACAACCTTAAGATATGCCATCATGAATTATTTAAAAACGTTCAAAAACCCGACGTTTCAGACCACTTATCTATCTATACAAAAGATCTTAATAAAATTAGAACCCTTTTCATTCAGGGAACATTAAAAAATCATCTAAATCACTTGATTGGTTGTTTACGTGATGAGTATCAGATTTCTGAAAAAACTTTATGGGGATTAACTCGCCAAACCATGCAAACTGTATTTAAAGACTTACCCAAAGACATTGAACCGCGTATTCTAAGCTGGCAGCAACATCTATTGCTTCATGATAACTGGGAACATCAACCTGAATTGCTATTAAGCCTGCATTCAAACCTCAATCCAAATATTACAATAAAGGAATCCAATCCATTATCTGAGACCTAAGTTCTAATTACAAAATCTTAACAGGAGTAGCCTTACAAACCCATGCGCTCTTGTTCCAATCTTAAAATATGAGAGTTTCTCAGAGCCGAGATGTGGATGCTATAAGTCAATAAATCCCAATTGATTTCTCAATAAGGTGACAGAGACAATGGTATTGTATAAACTAATTCACATACGCCATTTGAAACACTCAAATAATAGAGTATTGTTGGCACAATATATTCCCTCCTCAGCACTAAAAATAAAGAGGAGGAACTAATTATCGTATAACAGATGATACTAAAACATATTCCCAATACCTTAACATTGCTAAGATTAGCTTTAATAGCTCCTTTTCTAATGTATTTATTTCATCATGAATACGTTAAGGCCTTTTATCTATTTATCGCAGCAGGATTAACTGATGGTTTGGATGGTTGGTTAGCCAGACATTTTCAATGGCAAAGTTTTTTTGGATCATTTGTTGACCCTCTTGCCGATAAATTGTTAGTTGCCTCCAGCTTCATCTCTTTAGCTCTCTTAAACTCCTTGCCCTGGTGGTTAGTACTGCTTGTTTTTTTAAGAGACTTCACTATTTCAATGGGAGTATTGGCTTGGTACTACTTTATACAGCGCAAATTGGATTTTGAGCCCACTCGCCTTAGTAAACTCAATACAGGTTTCCAATTAACTTTAGTGACTTTATGTTTGTTTGAATTAGCTTACTTTAGATTCCCCTATGATTTAGTTGATATACTCATCTATTTAACTGCCTTTACAACCGTTACTTCCTACCTTGATTATGTTTGGACCTGGGGCAAAAAAGCCTGGTCCCCCAAAGAATCGTTAAAATGAATAAACAGCTGGCCCTGGCAATAAAATTGAATGATGAGGCAACCTTGAATGACTTTAATTGGGGGAATAATACCTTGTTGCAACAACAATTAATTGAAATGCTTTCTTTTAAGGCCGATAGGTTGCTCTATCTTTGGGGCCCTAAAGGAAGCGGCAAATCCCATTTACTGCAAGCTTGTTGCCAAGCTATTAATTTAACCCAATCAGCCATTTACCTTCCTTTAGCTTTTTTAAAAGAATGGGGACCACAAAGCATTGAAGGATTAGAAGATCAAACTTTAATTTGTATCGATGATATTAATACCATTGCTAACGATTCGGCCTGGGAAGAAGCTTTATTCCATTTATATAATAAGATAAAGGACTCTGAACGTTCGCTTTTAATTATATCGGGCAATCAGCCGCCAATAAAATGTGACATTAAACTTGCGGATTTACGCTCCAGACTAAGTTGGGGATTAGTTATCCAGTTGAATGAATTAAACGATGATGAAAAAATAAACACACTCAAAATGCGCGCAGCAAAACGTGGATTTGAACTTCCAGAGAGTGTAGGACATTTTTTATTAAACCGGTGTTCTCGAAACATGCATGATTTATATGAGCTCCTCAACCGGCTAGATGATGCATCTTGGGAAGCTCATCGTAAAATTACTATACCTTTTGTTAAAAATATTTTGAAAATATAAGGGGTTATTACTCTCATTTATAAGCTTATTTGAGAGTTTCAATGAGAACCCACCGTAATCCTTTTATCATTTTCTATATATTACCTACCGACAGAGTTAATGATGTGGCAGATTCATGGAGTTACGACAATTACGACACTTCAATTTGACAAAAATGAAAACGAGTCTATATTTATAGAGTTGCACAATTTTTTATCTGCTATTCGCTATTACCTAGATAATTTATGGATAAATTATACAGCGAACTATTAAAGCGAAAAAAATGTTTCATGGAGAGAGCAATGAACAAACACGATGTTAAAGCTATTCACTCATACGTTGTAGATGAAGAAGATAAAAAAATCTCCTTAAAATTAATAAGTAAATTATATCACTTCCTCTCCAAGTATTATCACCTAGCCAACCAAGAAGAATTTATAGGTTTAATCATACAGCCTGATTTGTATGGGGAGTTGACGGTTCTCTATGGAGAAAATAAAGAAATAGCTGGATTCAGTCGTAACTGCAGGCAATCTATTGATTTGGGAAAAAAACAAGTGACTTGTTATATCGCTTATATGTACCTAAATCCTGAATACCAAATTCATGCATCTATTAAAAGTGCTGGCCTCACTCAGGCGATAAAATACAAGTTAGCTAATCCTCAAGAGGAATTGGCTTATATAGCATTTGCCAACAACCCCTTAACTTACGAATTTATTTATCAATTGAGCGACCTAATATATCCTAAACCATTACAAAGGGTTCCAGATCAAATATTGACTGTTCTAAACGCCCTTAAAAAACAAAATGGCTGGATTTCAACCAATAATCATCCTATGGTTGTCAATTCCCCATTGGTTCCTTTAAGAAGTCAACTCTCAAGAATTAATGAAGAAAGTAGTGAATTAAAAGAGTTTTATATGTCGGCTAATCCCGATTATTTGCAAGGAAACTCCCTTTTAATCTATATGCCTTTGCATTTAGCTAACATAGGCTATGGATTGAATCATTATGATTCTGACTCCTACCATAATCAGAAACAGCATCATCAAGGCCCTTCTCATCGTAAACGCTCTCCTGCTTCCGATTTGAGGAATTAAAGTGAAAGGAATACACATTAGAACTTGTCTTTAATCCAGTAGTACCTTCTAATTTCTTTTCAGGAGCCTGGTGTACACTCATCTCCTTCATTTGTTTGCCGATGTCTATCAGTTTATTCTCCAAATTAGCCACTTTCGAGAGCAAATCCGAGGTAGTCATTACCTTTTCATCAAGGTTGTTTAGTTTTTTCAATTCTTTGTCCATTTTCGACTTTCCACATAATTTTTCTATTTTATCCTCATCCAAACCAAACCATTCGCTAACGAGTTTATTTACTCCTACGCGTTGTACATACCAATACAAACTAAAGGCAGCCAAGCCAACAATCACACTAAATAATAAAACTGGCCAAAATGTAGGTGTAACAGAAGTCATAACCAGAGCCAGCATGAAGGTCGCTACTGATTGCCCGGCAAAAAAACCCCCACCAAAAAAGAGTATTCCAGATACTCCAGAAACTATTGTTTTAGCGACATCCATTTTTGGGCTATTCAGTGCTAAATCAAATTTCTCGCCAGCTTTTACTAAAGACTTGACGCGATCTTGCAGCATCACAAGGGTTAAATGTAACTCGTTCAACTCCTCCATTGACATGGAAGCAAGAGAAAGGCTGTCAATTTTTTTTCTAATTGCCTTAATTTCTTCCATTTGCAGCAGGTATAAATCCAATAGCTTGGGGGTATCGGTTAACTTTATTTCCAGGTTTTGAGAGACCTGGACTAAATCAAATCCATAAAATACAACAACGGATAAAGCGGAAAATAAAATACCTGCGCAAAGGACAAACCAGGCAGGGAAGGGTAATACAGCCATCATGGTTGTAATGCTGTCAAAACCCTCGCACGCAGCTAATAATGTCCCAGCTATTGCCAAAAGCCAGAATTTCAACTTATTAGAGACAGGCGGTTCTTTTTCTACAGGCTTAATTTCCTCATCCGATCCATTCAATGAAGTATTTAAGTCACGTAGCAACTCGGCATACAAAGCAGCCTCTATGAACTCCCTTTTCTTTTTCATTGTTTTTGAAATTTTGGATAAATTGGAAAGATCAGTGGTTAACAGTTGAATTAAGCATGAAAAATCAATTGACGAACTCCCATTCGCTAAATTGGAAGACTCAAATCCACCCAAATTTAAGTAATCGTTTAATAATTCCAGAGAACGCTGACTTAGCTTAATTTTTTTTTCAAGCCCCACTTTATACTCCAAGCAAATTAACTCATAGAACCTGAGAACCTTAACCCGGTAATCATTAAGGAAAGATCGATTTTAAGTACATATTTTATACATTTTTTATTAAATTAACATTAAGAGACATGTAATAGGACAAAAATAGTAATAAATAATTTCTGGTTATCTTCTACTCAAAAACGCACTAACAATATATGGCAAAAGCAAAAAACGGCAATTGGTGATATTAAAACCAACCAAATTGCCGAAAAGGGAAATAAACAAACCTAGTGACTGGGAATATAGGTCGTGGAGTATTCTACTGTTTCTATATCCTTATTTCCTTTCAAGGAAGGGACTGTAATATAGCGGCTTAACCGAGGCGATACTAACCACATAATAACTGCAATCAATAGAGTAACAATGCCAATACAGGCAAATACATCGGAATAAATCAATAAAGACTCAACTCCTGGTTTGATGTTCTCAGGAAGTGCTGTAAAAGACGCGACTGTTGCGCCAATAAATCCTGCCACTGCAGAGGTTAAAAACCACATTCCCATAACAAACCCTGCATTAGCAGCCGGCACTAATTCAGCAACCATTGCAACACCAAGAGCTGATACTAATAACTCGCCAAGACTTTGGAATAAATAACTGAAAATCATCCACCAGGAAGAAACCATGCCATTTCCAACATAAAAATAACGAGCAAAATACAGCATTAAAAAGCTCACTGCACACATGGTCATGCCGAATGCAAATTTATAAGGTATAGAAAATAAAATATTATGTTGGTGCAATTTTCTATAGAAATAAGCTAATACGGGACTCATTAATACAATCCATATTGGATTTAGAGCTTGAAAGCTCTGCGGATCAATTGTGATGCCCAGGACAGTAGGTATTACATTATTTACAGCGAACAGATTTAATGAAGTAGGCATCTGTTGGTATAAAGTAAAAAATATGACTGCTTCGATCATTAAAACCAAAGCGACTAACATTCTCATAAAAAAAGCCTGAGTTTGTTTGCGCATTAAATAGATATAAACACACACTACGAGCAGTGTAATACCCCACAACAGATTTTTAGCAAGCATGACATGTTGTAATAAGTAAGCTGATATTCCAGTAAGCATTAAAACACCAGCTATTATTATTCCCCAGTGAAGAACAGTTATTTTTCGAAGATCCGCTTTTGTATTGACATGCGCCACATGTTGTCGTTGATACCAATAATTCACAATACCCAAAATCAACCCTATTGCACTAATCATGTAAGCATATGAGTAACCATAAGCGCTTGATACTGCTGGTCCAACGAATAATGCAACCATACTGCCCAAATTAATAGCCATATAATAAAGGGTAAAACCGCCATGTAATCGCGGATCATTGTCATCATAGCATTTGGATAACAAATTCGATGGATTCGCTTTGAATAGACCATTGCCTACACAAATTAAACCTAATGCAAGAAATACATGCTGCTTATCAGTGACTGCAAGAGAAAAATAACCCAGGGCCAGCACAACAAGCCCGAGAACTATGGTTCGTTTGGTGCCAAGAATCCTGTCGCCTAAATATCCACCAATAACCACCATCCCATACACCAGCGCAGAATAAGCACCAAAGGTATAGTAAGACTCTAAATCGCTATAACCCAGGTAACGAATAAAATAAAGAGTAAGAATTCCCTGAACTGTATAGAATCCAAATCGCTCCCACAACTCCAACATAAAAATCATGTGAAATGCACGAGGTTGCTCACGAAATAAATTCAGCATGAATTTTCATTCCTTGATAGTAATTTTTTTTAACTTAAAGGAAATTCTTGTTTTTTGCAATGCAGATTTAAATTTTAGGGGCATCAGGATGCTCTATATCTGACTCGCTTTCTCCATCCTCATCATCATTCTCTTTGGCTGGTAGTTTTCTGGAACCCAACGTTCCTGGAGAGGGAGAGGTGGATAGAGATGAAAAATGCTGAAGCTTATCTGGCGACGCTTCCTCTACTTCCTCTTTTTTTTCCATTCTTACTTTTTCCTTGAGCCTGTTGATATTTACTGATAACCCTACCAGTACATCCTCAGTTGATTCATGTACAGGTTTATGTTCCTCTGAATCCGCAGAAATTGGCATCTCAGCATCTATTGGCGGTAAATCAAACTCATTATCGATTTGCAAAGAATCTTCTTTTTTTTCTTCTTCCTCATGACTTAAAGTCGGTTTGTTATCTATATCCTGTGATTCAGCACTCTCACTTGGGGTTGATTTTAATTTATTGTAGAGCCAGACAGCCGTTGATTTAACTAATGGCGCACTTACCCTAGCAACGAAATACGCACCTCCAGCAATTGCTATTCCAGCCAACATTCCCCCGCCAACGGGCGGGAAAAATAAAGTGACAGTCAAGGCTACGATAGTAAGCGCAGACAAAGCAACCGCGACAGTCCTGTCAACAACCTTCATTGTATCCAACTTTTTGATTTGTTGTTCTAATTGCAACTCGTTGTTTTTTAAACTCTGGATTTGTTTTTTCTGCCTGTTATAGTCCTCCTGGACAACTGATATTTCAAATAAAATGGCTGCTATTTGCTCTTCATTGTCAGCGCTTTGTAAAAGGGATTCTAAATGCTTGGCTTTATCCTGAATTTTCAGCATTTCATCCTCTTCTCTTATGATCTCCGCTTTTAACTTTTTCCTTTCCCTGCCTAGTTGATAGCGTTCGTAAAGAGTTTTTCCTAATAAAAACGCACCCACACCTAAACTGAGGCCTGCTGCAGCAAAAGCTATATAAGGAGCTGCTACCGGAACTGCCAATGCGGTTATTGTCAATCCTAACAATACTGCGGAATAAAGCCATTTTGCATTATTACTCAAATTAACAGGCACTTCTTCGCCTAGCAAATAAGCTGATAAATAAATAATAGGAATGCGCAGAAAATCAAAACCGGCCATGGCCACACCGCCAAAAGCAAAACCGTGAGCTAAAGATTCTTTGCCCGGGGTATGGGATATACTAGTGATTCGCTCACCAATTTTGACAGCTACGTCACCCGTATCATCAACCGTTTTTAAAAATTTTGACAGCAAGGGAATCCGTTTTGTGGCTTTTTTTAATAGTGACGTTTTATCTAAAGGAGTCAACGGATATTCAATAGGAAGCTGCATCGACTGTAACAGTTGAAGAGCTTTTTCTATTTCAAATTTTCTGAATCTTTCGTCTTTTGTAATTCCCATCACAGTCACTCAAGAAAAGCATTGATTTAATTTATATATATCAATTCATTATCAAGCAAAGATGGCATTGGCAATTCTTTCTTGCTAATTAGTCCTGATTTCAACTATATTTCTAATTATAATAAATAAAATAAAACATGATGGCTAAAAAAGCTCTATATTTGGCAGGTGGTGGTGCTCGAGGTGCTTATCAAGCAGGGGTACTCAAAGCAATCGGGCATATTTTACAAACCAAAACGCTACCTTTTGACTTGGTAAGTGGTGTCAGCGTAGGCAGTGTCAATGCAGCCGTACTTGCTGAAAATGCCAATGATTTTCCTGCCGCCCTGGATAAACTCGAGGCCATTTGGGGTGAAATTCATTGTCAACAAATCTACAAGGCAAGTAATTACGAATTGAGCAAATCAGTAATGCGTAATTTAAGCACCTTAATTATCAAACAACGTCAATCAGGGCATTTGCTTGATACAACACCATTACGGCAATTTCTGGAAGAAAACATTGACTTCACACGAATCGAACAAAATATACAAGAAGGATACCTTGATACTTTCGAAGTCTTAAGCGCCTGTTATGAAACACATCAAACCATCTCTTTCTATGCCCATAATCATTCAGAATTTGAAGATTGGAATTATCCACGTCATAGCAGCCAACGTGCGGTGATTAATGCCCAGCATATTCTGGCATCAAGCGCCTTACCACTGTTCTTCCCCCCTGTCAGTCTCAATGGATTCCATTATGGCGATGGAAGTATAGGTTTGGTCGCCCCCCTTCGCGGAGCTATTCGTTTTCAAGTCGATAGAATTCTCATCTTAGGCACCAGGGAATTACCCGAATTTACCGATCCAGAAACCTTGCGCAATGGTGAAATCGCTTTCGCCCATATTCTAGGCAATATGATGAATGGGCTTTTTCTGGATAATCTGGATAGGGATATAGAAATGGTCAATCGTATGAATGAAATAGCTACTCTTTTATCCATGTGGAAAAAACGACGCTCTCCCTGGAGACCTATCTCAACGTTGCATTTACGCCCGAGCAGAGCAATGGCCTCAGTAGCGCAAAACCATTACACCAGCATGCCAGTATTGCTTCGATTTTTATTAAATATTATGGGAGCCAGGAGTCATTCCGGTGATCTGCTTAGCTTTTTACTCTTTGAAAAAGAATTTACTCGGGAATTACTGGAATTAGGATACCAGGACACTATTGCCGCAGCCACAGAAGTCAGCGCTTTTTTTAGTTAGCCAGAGTTTGGTTGCAAAAGCACATCAACCTGTTATGCAAACTTCCGATTTAAAAAGATCGCAGTTGCGCTAAGATTTCCTTGGTAGAAGGCATAATATCATTCCATATAAAGAATGCTTCGGCAGCTTGCTCTACTAACATACCTAATCCATCAGCTGCTTCACACCCTCCATTACGAGCATATTGAACAAAGGCAGTACTTGTTTTTTTATTATAAGCTAAATCATAACAAAATGGTTTATGGGATAACACTTCTTCAGGTAATACAATGACTTGACCTGACAGACTCGCAGAAGTGGCATTAATGATTAAATGAAAGGACTCTGACAACTCAGCAAAACTTGCGACATTAATTTGAGGAAATTGACGCTGTAATTCTTCTGCTTTTTCCAAAGTCCGATTAGCAACCATTAATTTTAACGGTTTCGTTTCTAATAAAGGAAAAATAATCCCTCTTGCGGCTCCGCCAGCCCCCAGAATCAGAATTTTTTTATCTTTTAATTCAAGAAATCGGGATAAATCACGTATCAAACCAATACCATCGGTATTGTCAGCATGTAATTGATTTTCTTTCATCCAAAGGGTGTTTGCCGCGCCAGCCAGGGTACATCTCGGCGTGCGTACTGTTGCTAATTCATAAGCGCGTTTTTTATAAGGTAAAGTGACATTAAGTCCATTGCCATATTGGATAAAGAAATCAGATACCTGCTGTTCAAACCTGACATCATCACCCAGGATTTTTTCATAAATCAATTTAATTTGGGTTTGTTGAGCAAACATTTGATGAATAACAGGAGACAAACTATGTGCAATTGGATTACCTATCACTGCAAAATGGTGAAGCACAAAAAAACTCCTTTATCCTATAGGTTTCGTTGGTTTTCTAAATTATAAACTTTTTTCACCCAAGCAGCACATCAATCCATATTTATCTTAAATCGAATCCTTGATGATCAAGCTGAAAAGTTAATTTAAGAGTTTTGTAAGTTTTGTATGCGCAAATAAAAGGATAAAAATCGGCTAAGGCGTGCTGAGTTTGCCTATAGCAAAACCCAGCACACGTTAATTCACTCTATTTTTCTTCAACGACCAGACTCTTATCTATAACTTCACGCAAATCCCGCGATAAATCCAGTTGTGTAAGCTGCTCCAACTGATTCAGGATTAGCTTTTGTCTTGGCTCATCATAACTTCGCCAGCGCGTAAAAGGGGTAGCCAATCGTGCAGCGATTTGAGGATTCAGTTTATCCAGTTTAATCAGCACATCACTTAAAAAAACATATCCGCTACCATCTAGGGCATGGAAGTTTCTGGGGTTAGCCATACAGAAAGCGCCAACCAGAGCCCTAACTTTATTGGGATTTTTAATACAAAAAGCAGGATGTTGCGTTAATTTTTTGACATGAGCCAATGTACCTGGTAATTCACATGCCGCTTGCATGGCAAACCACTTATCCAGTACCAATTCATTATGAGACCATTGTTCATAAAATCTTTCTATGGCTTCGTTCCGGTGAGACTCCCTGGAACAATTGACTAGTAAGCTGCAACTGGCAATTTGATCCGTCATGGTCCGAGAGGCTTTGAATTGTTCTTGGCATAATTCTAAAGCATCCGATTCTTTTGCTTTCATCATCAACCATAAACAGACATTTCTTAATTTTCTGCGTCCATAAGCTTGGCCATGCATGCGATGATCTTCTAATTCCCATAATGCTTTATAAAGATCAGATGCCTTTGTGTATAAACCCAATCCCAATTGTTGACGGAAATAGTCTCGCACTGATTCCACCTTGCTGACATCAACCCATTTCATTGTAGCTGCTACTTCTTCAAATCCTGGTGGTGTCAGCAACTCTGCCCGGAGATCCATATCAAGAGACTCATCAAGCAAAACATGCTGAAAGGCAGCGATAAGAGTTTCAGACACTTGCCATTCACTGGTTGGTAATTTCAAGTTTTCATTGAGGCAGTTAAGAACCAGACGTTGTGCGGCGTCCCACTTGGCATATCCATCCGTTTCATAACGCAATAAAAATAACAAATCATCCTGCTCCAGATCATCATAAATTTTTACAGGAGCTGAAAATTCTCTTAATAGCGAGACAACTGGCTTCTCATTTAGCCCGGAAAAAATAAAACGTTGTTCCTTCTCTTTTAACTCCAAAAGCTCATTTTCTATGGGAATCATTTCCCCTTTCGAATCAAATAATGCCATGCGAACCGGGATATGAAATGGTTTTTTCTCATGGCATTCAGGAGTAGGAGGACAATGTTGTTGCATAGTAAGTTCTAATCGCCCTTCTGAAAAATGGCTTAGGACACGCACTTCAGGCGTCCCTGCCTGGCTATACCAAAGTTTGAATTGTGTTAAATCGACTCCGTTGGCATCTTCCATGGCAGCAACAAAATCATCAATGGTTACGGCATGGCCATCATGGCGTTTGAAATAAAGATCCATGCCTCGTCGAAACCTCTCCTTGCCTAGCAAAGTATGTTGCATGCGAATCACTTCCGCGCCTTTGTTATATACTGTCGCCGTATAAAAATTATTAATTTCCTGATAGGATTCAGGTCTTACTGGATGCGCCATACTCCCCGCGTCCTCAGGAAATTGAGCGCTACGCAATACCTTAACGTCCATGATCCGATTGACATCACGAGAATTCATATCCCGAGAAAATTCCTGATCCCGAAAAACAGTCAATCCCTCTTTCAAACTTAACTGGAACCAGTCACGACAAGTCACACGATTTCCTGTCCAGTTATGGAAATACTCATGGCCTACTACACCTTCAACATCCGCAAAATCTTGATCAGTGGCTGTTTCAGGGCGAGCAAGGATGTATTTGGAATTAAATATATTCAATCCTTTGTTTTCCATGGCTCCCATATTGAAATCGCTTACAGCGACTATCATATAAATATCTAAATCGTACTCACGACCATAAACCTCTTCATCCCATTTCATGGCCTTTTTTAATGACTCCATGGCATGAGAGCACTTGTCTTCATTCCCTGGCTCTACATAAATACGTAAATCAACAGTTTTCCCAGAGCAAGTAACAAAACTGTCTCTAACACTAGCTAAATTACCAGCTACCAAAGCGAATAAATAAGAGGGCTTCTTGAAAGGATCCTTCCAAACCACCCAATGACGTCCATCAGCGGTTTCCCCAGCATCCATTAAATTACCGTTAGACAATAAAATTGGATATTGCTTTTTATCAGCATTGATTCTTGTTGTAAAAGTTGCCAAAACATCGGGTCTATCCAGATAATAGGTAATTCGCCTAAAACCTTCTGCTTCACATTGAGTACAAAACAAATGGTTAGAACGATAAAGTCCTGATAATTGTGTATTTTCTTGTGGTTTGATGCGAGTCACTATGTTAAGGATTATTTCATCAGAGCATCGCTCTATAATAAGGGCGTCTT
This sequence comes from Legionella sp. PATHC032, assembly GCF_026191185.1. Lineage (NCBI taxonomy): Bacteria > Pseudomonadati > Pseudomonadota > Gammaproteobacteria > Legionellales > Legionellaceae > Legionella > Legionella sp. PATHC032. The sequence goes on from NZ_JAPHOV010000001.1 coordinate 3,137,157, forward strand.
TAGACAAAACATACTCTGTGGGTTCTAATTTTCGCCCATTTAAATGCAAACCGATTAATTCCAGCTCTTCACCATACAAATGCAAAGCGCCATCCTTTTGACGTGTTAACTTAAGAGTGCTGCTCACTAAAGCATGGTCATCATACAAATCAAAGTTCAATTCCACCATCTCAACTGTGAAACAAGGCGATTGATAATTCTTCAAATAAATGGTCGTGTCTGGCATAGTCATTGCTTCCTATAAAAAAAACGAATAAGTTTATTGATTTATGTATTAAATTAAGTGGTTAGTCTACTATACTATGAATTAAAAGAAGTAGTTTTTGCTTTTATACAGGAAAGAGTAAAAAAGAATCACATTATATCCTTCTCAGGGTTAAGTAAAAGGGGATGGCGCATGAATACACAAGATTTTTTAGCGGGTTATACCAAACGATTTGTTGATAATAAAGAAGAAGACATGAGTTTGGATGAGTATCTGGAATTGTGCAAAACGGACCCGACAGCATATGCCAACCCAGCAGAGCGTTTGCTTATGGCGATAGGCGAGCCTGAATTGATTGATACTCGACATGATCCGGTTCTATCACGAATTTTCTCAAATAAAATAATCCATCATTATGAAGTTTTTAAAGATTTTTATGGAATGGAAGAACCCATTGAGCAAATCGTTGGCTTTTTAAAACATGCTGCGCAAGGTTTAGAGGAAACGAAACAGGTTTTATATCTTTTAGGGCCTGTTGGTGGAGGTAAATCGTCCATTGCAGAAAAATTGAAAGACTTAATGGAAAGAGTCCCTTTTTATGCAATCAAAGGCTCCCCTGTCTTTGAATCTCCACTGTCATTATTTAACCCCTTGGAAGATGGTGAATTACTTAGAGAACGTTTTGGTATCCCAACACGCTACCTACGCTACTTAATGTCCCCCTGGGCAGTCAAACGATTACAGGAATACAATGGCGACATCAGCAAATTCCGGGTTATTAAAGTCAAGCCTTCTCGACTCAAACAAATTGCCATCGCAAAAACAGAACCTGGCGATGAAAACAATCAAGACATTTCTTCTCTGGTTGGTAAAGTCGATATCCGTAAATTGGAAGAATTTTCCCAAGATGATCCTGATGCTTACAGCTACTCTGGAGGCTTGTGTCGAGCCAACCGCGGGCTTTTGGAATTCGTGGAAATGTTTAAGGCACCGATAAAGGTACTTCATCCCTTGCTGACCGCAACGCAAGAAGGTAATTACAATGCCACAGAAGGGCTTTCAGCTATTCCTTTTGAAGGAATTATACTGGCCCACTCCAATGAATCAGAATGGCAATCCTTTAGAAACAATAAAAATAACGAAGCATTTATAGACCGAATCAACATAGTCAAAGTGCCTTATTGCCTGCGTGTTTCTGAAGAAATCAAAATCTACCAAAAACTAATCCATAACAGTTCTTTAGCCAATGCGCCTTGCGCACCTGGTACACTGGATATGCTAGCCCAGTTTTCTGTATTAACCCGTTTAAAAGAACCACAAAACTCCAGCATTTACTCCAAAATGCGCGTGTATAATGGAGAGAGTTTGAAAGATACCGATCCCAAGGCAAAATCGTATCAGGAGTATAGAGATTTTGCAGGGGTTGACGAAGGGATGAGCGGAATATCCACGCGGTTTGCCTTCAAAATCCTTTCAAAAGTATTCAATTTTGATCATACTGAAGTGGCAGCAAACCCGGTTCATTTAATGTATGTGCTGGAACGCCAAATCGAACAGGAACAATTTCCTCAAGAGTTACATGAAACCTACTTGAACTTCATTAAAGAATATTTGGCGACCAAATACGTCGATTTTATAGGTAAGGAAATTCAAACCGCTTACCTGGAATCCTATTCTGAGTATGGGCAGAACATATTTGATCGTTACATTACCTATGCTGATTTCTGGATTCAAGATCAGGATTATCGCGATCCGGATACTGGCGAGATATTTGACCGAGCCTTATTAAACCTGGAATTGGAGAAAATCGAAAAACCGGCAGGGATCTCCAATCCTAAAGACTTCCGTAATGAAGTAGTCAATTTCGTACTGCGCGCTCGAGCAAATAACCGAGGAAAAAACCCTGTATGGAATAGCTATGAAAAACTAAAATCAGTCATTGAGAAAAAAATGTTTACCAATACTGAAGATTTGTTACCCGTTATTTCTTTCAATGCCAAAGCATCTGAAGAAGATAAGAAAAAACATGAAGAATTTATCTCTCGAATGGTAGAGAAAGGCTACACACGAAAGCAAGTTCGCTTACTTTGTGAATGGTACTTGAGAGTAAGGAAGTCACAATAATAGGTAGCATAATTCATAACGTGACAGGTTATGAAATACAGTCAGGATTATAAGTAACTATCTGAAGCAATAAAATGGAACCCAAACTCAGATATCGCTAATAGCCTGACTAACAAAAAACTTACCTGCAGAAGGTGTGGAGCTAACAATTATGTCGCAATTAATTGATAGACGACAAAATGCTGGAAAAAAAAGCACGGTTAATCGCCAACGTTTTTTACGCCGTTATAAAAGCCAAATTAAAAAAGCAGTTTCTGAGGCTGTCGGAAAACGGAGTATTACTGAAATTGACCAAGGCGAACAAATCACTATACCCGCCAAAGACATTTATGAGCCTCAATTCCATAGAGGCCATGGTGGCCATATCGAACGTGTACTACCTGGAAATGATAACTTCATCGCCGGAGACAGGATAAAAAGGCCTGGCGGTGGAGGTGCTGGAGGTGCTGGAGGTAACGCCAGCGATAGCGGTGAAGGTGAAGATAATTTTGTTTTTGAATTATCCCGTGAAGAATTTTTGGAGCTCTATTTTGAAGATCTGGAATTACCTGATTTGGTAAAAAAGGAATTAGCAAGAATTAGCACTTATAAAACAGTAAGAGCTGGCGTAACCACGAGTGGAATACCTAATAATATTAATGTCCTTCGTTCAATGAAGCAAGCAACAGGACGTCGCGTCGCTTTAGCCTCCCCCTATAAAAAGCGCTTAAAGGAGGCTGAAGAAGAACTTGAACGCCTGAAGCAATTAGCCAATCCGGACAAGCTAGATATTTTGAAGCTTGAAAGAGACATTGAGTTTTTCAAAAAAAAGATACAGACCGTACCATTTATAGACACAATTGACCTGCGTTATAATCACCGTGTGCGAGTGCCATCACCATCTACACAAGCAGTGATGTTTTGTGTGATGGACGTATCAGGCTCCATGGATGAAGCTAAAAAAGACATAGCAAAACGCTTTTTCATATTACTTTATATGTTTCTTACCAAAAATTACGAAAAAATTGAATTGGTTTTTATCCGCCATCACACCTCAGCCAAAGAAGTTAATGAAGAGGAATTTTTTTATTCACGCGAGACGGGCGGCACCGTTGTTTCCAGTGCCCTGGAGTTATTAAATACCATCATTGAGGCACGCTATCCTCCTCAAGCCTGGAACATTTATGTTGCCCAAGCATCCGATGGCGATAACTGGAATGCAGACTCTCCTTACTGCCAGGAGCTGCTACAGGAAAAAATTATGCCTTTATTGCAATATTTTGCTTATATTGAAATCATGCCCCGTCATCATCAAAGTTTGTGGGAAGTATATCAACAAGTAAAAGAACGTTATCCTAATTTTGCCATGGAAAATATTGATAATGTCGCTGACATTTATCCTGTATTTCGCGAATTATTTAAAAGGAAAACGCTATGAGAAAAAAGCCACTGTCAACCGGTGCAGAATGGACTTTCGAGTTAATACAGGCCTATGACCGCGAAATTGCGCGCATCGCTAAAAGCTTTAATTTGGATACCTATCCAAACCAAATTGAAATCATTACCGCAGAACAAATGATGGATGCCTACTCATCTGTGGGTATGCCCATCGGTTACCACCATTGGTCTTTTGGAAAACATTTTGTCAGTGTTGAGAAAAGTTATAAAAGAGGACAAATGGGCTTGGCCTATGAGCTTGTAATTAATTCCAATCCTTGTATTTCTTATTTAATGGAAGAAAATACCATGGCTATGCAAGCATTGGTTATTGCCCACGCATGCTATGGCCACAATTCTTTTTTTAAAAACAATTACTTATTTAAAATGTGGACTTCTGCAGATGCTATTATTGACTATCTGGTATTCGCCAAGAAATACATCAGTGATTGTGAGGAACGTTATGGAATAGATGCGGTAGAGTCAATACTTGATGCTTGCCATGCCCTTATGAATTACGGAGTTGATCGATACAAGCATCCCGCTCCTTTATCTATCCAGGAAGAAAAAATTCGACAGCAAAACCGTGAAATTTACATGCAATCACAAGTTAATGAATTATGGAGAACAATACCTTTCAGTAAGCAAATCGATAAAAACGGACAAAAAAAGCGCTTCCCAGAAGAACCTCAGGAAAATATTCTTTATTTTATAGAAAAAAATGCCCCTCTCTTAGAGCCCTGGCAAAGAGAAATAGTGCGTATAGTAAGAAAATTAGCCCAATATTTTTATCCTCAGGGACAAACTAAAGTGATGAATGAAGGATGGGCTTGCTTTTGGCATTATACTATTTTGCATGCCTTGTATGACGAAGGTTTAGTGACCGATGAATTTATGCTGGAAATACTACAAAGCCACACCAATGTCATCATGCAACCAGCATACAATAGTCCTTATTACAGCGGTATTAATCCATATACCCTTGGCTACCACATGATGCAAGACATCAAACGAATCTGTGAAAACCCCACAGAGGAAGACAAAAAGTGGTTCCCCTATCTCGCGAACACAGATTGGCTCACAAGCCTTGATACAGCGATGCGCAACTACAAAGATGAAAGCTTTATCGCTCAATACCTGTCACCAAAACTTATACGAGATTTAAAACTGTTCCATATAGTTGATGATGATCGCAACTCCGAATTATACATCAATGCCATTCACGACGAATGGGGATATCAGCAAATCAGAGAAGCATTATCCAGGCAATATAATCTGGGTTATCTGGAACCTGATATTCAAGTCTATTCTGTCGATTTGCAAGGAGATCGCTCTTTGACTTTAAGATACTCTCAACAAAACAGGGTACCACTTGGAAGTTCAACTAATGAAGTATTGAAGCACTTACATTATTTATGGCAATTTCCGGTCATATTACAGGCAGTAGATGTGGAAAATAAAATCACCGAGGAATTTAGTTGTCCACCACTAAATACAAATAAAACAGCGGAAACTCATTGATGATCTTATAGGACTTACTCAAAATAGCAATTAGTTTTCAATTATATATAAGTACCGGTATCTTTATCCTTTACTCACTGCCCCTTAAGTGATATTGAAGCAATTTATCTGTCTACCCCTTCGGCAACAGGCAATCTGCGGATGCCCCGATCGAAATACTCTCCTAATAATTTCTTAATAATTTTGTACTATACTTTGCCATAATCAATCTTTGGGGTCACTGCCATGCCTTTAGCTCAAACCAAACGCCTGATTAACACCTACGGCGCTTCACTTAAAAATGGAACAATTTCTAACGAAGAACTGATTAATTTGCTGGATCCCAACACTTTTACAAAATCAGAAGGTTATGTGGATCCCAATGCCCCGGTTTCAGACTCCAATCACAGCAAAATGGATGCAATAAAGGATTTTGTATTAACTATTGGCCCAACTTTAGATTCTGAGATACTTCACCAATTAACATCTCGAGTGATCGAACTATCGCCCCCAGGAGATAGAAACACTTTTATGAGAGGCTCCAGCTTGGAAAAAGCTTTTTTAGCTTTTGAAATGGCTTACTATCCAACAAAAGCAGAAGAGCATTTCAACTCAACAAGAATTAGAACAGAATTCCCAGGCGAAAATGATATTGCCAATCTTAAAGCGGTTATTTTGAATCCAATCATTGCATTTTTCCAATCGCCTCCCGGAACCGATGAAAAATTAGAAAAACTAATTGAATTGTGCACAGATTATAAAGAGCACTTGCAACCCTCTCTAACCGATGACGTTAATAATCTAGTAAATAAAAAACATGCGATTGTTACAAGCATGCTAGCAGCTCTCACTGACAGCACAGCTTCAAATAGTGCAACAAAAATTAAAAATATGGAGCAAATACTGACTGAGGAACACAAAGCCACTTTAAAAGATCGCCGCGACTCATGGAGTGGCGCAAGATTTCTTGAAAGCATACTGCACATATTAAGCCTGGGCATTTATTCAAAACTGACCAAAGGCACTTTTAAGTTTTGGAAAAGCCATGGCGAGGCTCTCTCCGATAACATTGAAGAAGTTAGCAAACAGCAACCTGACATGAAATAAGTATCAATCGATAATCAATAAACTGACTTTAAACAAATAGCCTCTCAAAAATATTTAAGATTCTTGAGAGGCATTCAAACAATTACTCGGAGGCCAGCTCAATAGCGAACGCTACAGCCAGTTTGGAGAAGTTGGTCATATGCTCCAGATTTAATAAATCCATTTTATCAGAAGAAGTATGGATGTATGGATTGTGATCGGCGAAACTGGTTTCACATGGGAAAGCAGCAGGAATATCTTCTTCATTCCAGGAGGCATGATCACTGCAGCCATAACCACATCGAGAATAATCTACCGGTACGTGAATATAATGATCAATTAATTTGGCCAAATAATTACTTAAATTCTTATCTGTGTAATCAGTAAACACCCACATCGTTGGATCATTGGCATCATTTCGATAGCCTGTCATGTCAAATTGCACCACAGCCTTCACTGGAATTGATTGTTCCTGAAAGTGTTGAACGACGTGTTGTGAACCAACCAAACCTCTTTCTTCAGCGGCATACCAAATAAAATAGATGGGGCGCTTAAATGTCGCTTTAGATGACATGATAACCCGCGCTGCTTCCATAATACTTGATGAGCCACTACCATCATCACCAGCGCCAGGCATACGACCATCAAGAGTATCCATATGAGCGCCAATGACAATAGCGGGAGCCTGTATGTCTTTGCCAATCACGGTAACCAGGGAAGGTTGTTTGTACCACCCGGTTTTTACAAAAAAGGTCGAAGTATCAGTTCTGTCATACTCAACAGCCATTTGTTCAAATTTGGATTTTAACCAATTGGCCGTTTCAACACCTGTATCCTTGGTTGCAGAGCGATTATAATAGGAAGTCAGATGAGTCAAAGTTTGCCATATGTTGTCAGAGACTACTTCTTTTAATGCTGCATTGACTTCTTCTTCATGCTTGATTTCATAAACGTCTTTATGTAATTTGAATACACCAAACGGTTTAATGAGTTTTTTTTGCAGTAACTTTTGAGCAGATTGCTGTTGGTTTGCCGCTAATGTCCCTGTTAATTTGTGACTCACATTCATAAAATGGCCACAATTTACTTTATCAGCCAGAATAGTCAGAGTCTCTACATCAGATGATGAGACATCAATAATTTTGAACTCTTTGTTCTCGGCCAAAACCTTATGGGGTATGGTTATTTTTGCAGCAAGGCATTGTGGAACTTGCAATTGCTCATGAACAGGCGACGTCGTTGCAAAACATGAATTACTGGCGAGTATTAATCCTGATGTGATACAGGTCATCCATTGGTTAAAACGCATATCCTCTCCTAAGTTATTTAAATCGTTTTTGATACTACCTGATGAAACGAATATTGCAAACAAACTTTATTGTTGAATTGCAACAAAGACAAAAATTATCTTTTTTGACATTAATGCTATTGATAATCATTTTCATTTAGTATAAAGTTCTGCATTACGCATCAATGAGCAAATATACTACAATGAATATAAAAAATATACCTATCAAGCCCCAAAAAATCCCTTATTACTTGTTTCTTCTTTTACTGACGACAGGAGCAAGCCTGATACTTGGCTTTTTAAGCTTTGGAGGCATGTATGCTCTTTTGCCCGCGCTGCCTTTAGCTTTCGCAGGTTTTGCTTTATCGGTCGCTTATGAAGGCGAAATCTATTTGCAAAACATAAAAGGCGCTCTTAATAAACTGTTTAAATTTAACTATCTTAAGAATTACCTGGCCAAAGAGTATTTGCTTACTCATTTTCCAAACACCGACGAAGAAAATTGCCCGCAATTTTTCAAAGATTATAAAAGACAGTTAGAATTATTGGGTGAATTTGGTCATAAAGAACTCAATCAAGACAGTAAAAAAAGAAAGCGCCAAATTGAAAAAACACTCTCAGACATGGAAAAGTGGTTTGCCCTGCAATTGTTTTCAGATAAAAACAATACATCCCCAACCCCATCCAAATACACGAAGGAACTACTTGACTGGCTTGCTTTAAATAAGCAAGACGAATGGGTAAAACGATGGGAAAAGCGTCATTTTCAATTTCATATTGTCAAAGGTTTTAGTGTGGTTGCTGGTCTTTTCATGGGGCTGGGAAGCACCTATCTTATTGTTGAAGCCTTTACGGTAATTCCGTTTTTTGCTGCCATTCCATTCGCATTGTGGCCCATTATAATCCTTCCAATGGCTATCGTCGCAGGGGCTGCTTATGGAATGCTGACCTATAATGCTGTTACTGATATGATCAACAATAATACAGTTGTCAAATGGTATAACAAAATTCGCGATGATTTAAGTCAAGGTTTAACTGTACGCAATGTGTTTATAGCAACTACTGCTGTTTTTCTTGTTGGACTGGCACTGGCCCTAACCGTCTGTACTGCTGGAACATGGTGGACGATTGCTACAAACGCCCGCCCTTTATTTGACTGGATGAAAAAAATGCCCAGTTTTATTATGGGGGTTATCAATCCGATTATAACTGGTGCTTCGGCTATCGTCTTTAACATACAAAACACAGCTGAATCACTGGATATGGTCGATGAAGCAACTCGTAGCAATAAGAACGTCTTCCAAAAAATTTACGAAGCAACAAGCAATGGATATCAGCACTTACGTGAAACTGAAAATTGGTTACAAATAGTTAACCCGTTTCGCATTCTTTTAAAATTAACCATTACCCCACTACGTATTCTTTTGTTTCTGGGACATTTGATCAGCGTTGCAGTCACATCGGATCGTATGCCTGGAGTACCGCAGATTCTTTCCGCACTCGTTGCCATTATTAGCGAAGGCTTTGAAGATGCCCACTATTTTATTGGACATGACCATGAAGACGAACAGGATGAAGAACATGGACACCAAGATCATCACCAATTTGAAAAACTCCTAAAGGAAAGGCTGAATCCTGACTCCGATCAAGATCATAATATGGATATTCCTACCTGGGTATTAAAAACTATTGCTTCACCTATATATGGCTTAGCAGCACTCTGGGATTGTTCTGCCAGTAAGCTAAATCCTCCTCAAGAGAATCATAGTAAGAATTTGCCTTCTGGCAAAAAACCTCATGTGTTAAGTCTTGGAGAAGCATGGAATAAACAATGGGGAGTAGCCAAAGAATTCGATGTTAAATTAAATGCTAATGCTGAACGCCCATCGCAGGAATGGCAAGTTGAGCATGCTGTTGCTCGGATAGAGAAATTTCAAAGAAAGCATCTTAAAGACATCGTTATAGGTCGCGAATTGGCCGATAAAAAGATCGTCGCGCTCAATCAATTAAAAGAAAAAATACGTCATCCTGAAAAAGGTGAAACATTGAGTGACACTCTGGAACAAGCTAAAAAGCAATCAGACTACAATCAACACAGACTATTTAGCCAAAAAGGGGAAAAAACCCGCACACAAATCTTCATTGAAGAACTTCCAGAACGCGTCAATCTCTCTCATGGCCAATGATAGTGATTACCAATAAGTGCCTTAAAAAAGCAGCAAGGAGTTCAGGTAATGATACTCCTTGCTGAAAATCAATATAATCTACTCTTAGCTTAACAAGTTTTTCAGTCCTTCCAGGTGAGATTTGGCCAGTTTTTTTGATTGCTCTTCACAACGCTCGCCGCCTTTCCCAAACCACTCTAAACTCTCTTGAGGCAATTCATCCAAAAATCGGCTTGGAACACAATCTTGCAGTTCTCCAGCACGGCGTCTCTGCTTGGCTAGAGTAAAGCATAACCCCTTCTGCGCACGTGTGATCCCTACATAAGCCAATCGTCTTTCTTCTTCAATTTGATCATCATCAATGCTCACTCGATGAGGTAATAACTCCTCTTCCATCCCTACCAAATAAACAAAAGGAAATTCCAAACCTTTTGAGGCATGCAATGTCATTAACTGTACTACATCACTTGAAGATTCATCGGATTGTTCCAGTATATCGATTAAAATTAATTTATTCACCACATCAATGAGGGATTGTTCAGGCTCCTTACTCAACAAGCGATTAACCCATTCTAAAAGCTCCCATACATTATCCATTTTTTTTTGTGCCTTGGCGGGAGAATCACATTGTTCATAAATATAAGCTTCATACCCAATATCTTCCACCATTTGCCTTAAATGCTCCAGGACTGAAGCCGAACTGATGCGCTTTTTAATATCTTCCATCCATACTTTGAAATCATGAAAAATAATTCTCTGTTTCTCAGCAACAAACTCAGACAAGGCCAAATGATCGGATCCATGATATAAACTTATTCCTCTGGACTGAGCATAGCGTCCCAGAGCATCGAGACTACTCTCTCCTATACCTCGTTTGGGGGTAGTAATTGCTCGCAAAAAAGCGGCATCATCTGCTTCATTACAAAGCAATTTAAGATAGGCAAAAATATCCCTGACTTCTAACTTGGCAAACCAGGACTGGCCTCCGCTAATATGGTAAGGAATACCATGATGTCTTAATACCTTTTCAAATATTCTCGCCTGATGATTTCCTCTATATAAGATAGCGTAATCGCTATAATTTGTTCGATTACGTAATTTATGGCTTATTAAATCAGCGATCACATGTTCTGCCTCATCCTGCTCATCCTTACAGCTAACAACTCTTAATAATTCCCCATGCCCCAAATCACTCCATAATTTTTTTTCAAATAAATGTTGATTATGCGCAATCAAATGATTGGCAGCATGTAAAATTCGGCTGGTTGATCGGTAATTCTGTTCTAATTTAATAATCTTTAACCGAGGAAAATCTTTTTGTAACTGTGCCAAATTCTCTGGCTTGGCGCCACGCCAGGCATAAATCGACTGATCATCATCACCTACCACCGTAAAGTGAGCACGAACCCCTACCAATTTTTTTACCAGAAGATACTGGCTAGTGTTTGAATCCTGGTATTCATCCACCAACAAATGACGTACTTTATTCTGCCAATATTCCAACACATCAACATGGTCATTCAATAGATTGACAGGTAACCGAATAAGATCATCAAAGTCCACCGCATTATATGCTTTTAAAGCTTCTTGATAGCGTGGATAAATTGTTAAAGCTTCGTCACATAAAAGAGTTTCCGGAGGATTTTGAAGTATTAATTCAGGATGTAATAAATTATTTTTCCAAAGAGAAATTTGTTGTTGAATTTTGAGGATAAAGTCTCTATCGGTTGCCTTATTAACGGGTAAAAAACCCCGCAAAATCTGTAAACAATCTTCGCTGTCAAAAATAGAAAATCCTGGTTTCAAATCACATCGAGAAACATCACGCTTGATAATGCTTAAGCCTAATGTATGAAATGTTGCAACCTTTAATCCCCGCCTGTTTGCAGCGGGTAAAAAGGCAGAAACCCTCGCACGCATTTCATTCGCTGCTTTATTTGTGAAAGTAACGGCACAAATGGAGTTGGCATTATAACCACATGAATTAATTAAATAACCAATTTTTTGGGTAATAACTCTGGTTTTACCACTTCCAGCCCCAGCAAGTACCAACAAAGGCCCATCAATATATTTCACCGCAGCCATTTGTTGGCTATTCAACATACCTATTCCCGTTCAAAAAAAAGGCATTATCACCCAGGCTTTCTTTTTCAGGCAAGAATTAATTGATAGAACGCTCTACATCAAACTCGTCTTCGTTGTCACACAGGATATACTCTGATTCTTTTTCTATTTCTTTAATTTCTTCTATACCAAACAGTAATTTGTCTATTGTCTTAAACAAGGGGAGAAGTAAACTGTTATTTTTCATAATAACTCCTTACAATTTTAAAAAGGGGTTTTTTAAGGATAGTCCATGGAATAAATTTCTCCAGGAAAATTGAAAAATAATTAAGATACGCTGGTTATAGAAACCACTACTTCCCCTATAAGATTTTGTTCAAAATAACTGGATTCAGAAAAAGCCAGAGATGAACATTTTATGATAGAATAGGCAAATTTGTGTTATAGGTTTGAAATGAAAGAAGCAGACACCTTACAGCGTTTTATTTTTGAACATGCAAATATCCGTGGCGAAATCGTTCATATTGAAAAAACATTTCAAAATATTATGAACCAACGCGATTACTCACCTATGGTAAAAAATCTTTTAGGTGAAGCCTTAGTTTCTTGTTTGCTCCTGACAAGCAGTATTAAATTTGAAGGAAATTTAAGCCTGCAATTTCAAGGTGACGAAAGATTATCCCTATTACTCGTTCAATGCGATCATAATTTAAATATAAGAGGCTTTGCAAAATGTGCAGAGGGTCTTGAAATCGCTGATTACGCGACTGCTTTTCTTCAAGGTCGAATGGTCATTACTATAAGTCAGGACAGCCAAACTCAAGCCTATCAAAGCCTGATACCTATTCAATCCACTTCCATGAGCGAAAATCTGATGACTTATTTTGCCCAATCAGAACAAATTGCTACTCGCGTCTGGTTAGCTGTCAATGAAGAGATGGCTGCAGGTATGCTATTACAACTTATGCCAGGTCAAGATACCATTCAAAGAGAGCAATTTTGGGAATATGCCGTTCAGCTGGGACAAACAGTAACTGAAGATGAATTGTTGACTATAGACAATCAAACACTACTCTATCGTCTTTATAATGAAACGGAATTAAGAATATTCGAGAGTCGTGCTACTCGTTTCCAATGCCGCTGCAATCAGGAGAAAATGAAACAGGTCATTGCCATCCTGGGAGAAGAAGAAGCGAATGAATTAATTAAAGAAAAAGGAAAAATAGAGATCACTTGCGATTTTTGCAATCAAAAATACACTTTTGATTCAATCGACGTTACTTTGCTATTTCGCAAATAAAACGGGCCACTGTTTACTGCATAGTCAAATCTGGATCTGCCAGAACTCCGCATGTTGACTGACTAAACTGCATATACTCCCCTCTCATGGCTTGTAGTACTTGCTGCAAAGTAATAAATTGCTCACTTAATTGCAAATACAAATTGGCCGTCTGATTCTCCTCAAGCTCTCCAACAGTCAAATAAGCCGCTTGCCCCATGTCAGAAAAATAACTCAAACTCACATGGCGTTTTTTAGCGATGCCTGGAAATAAGCCACAAAACAATAAGCTTTTATCCCCCACATCCCTTAATAATTCGACTTGTAGCTGGCGAGGTTTTCGCATGGATTCAAGAAAGTCAAGTGCAACAACAGATTCGATAAGTTTTGTGCCTTGAGAAAAGCGCATGAGCAAAAAAACCAGATAACTTTCGGTGTTTTCATTCAATATCAGCCTGGTAGCTGCTTGCGCTTCATTAACCAGGGCATGCCATTGGCTAATATCAGTGGGATGTAATATTAGTTGTTTCATAAATACCCCCCATATTTACCTCTTACTATTAGTCTAGCAAACAAATACCAATTGTTTTCTATGACTAATATAATAATTCCTAATGCATTTTTATGATTAAATCAAGGTTTTCTTATCTTGAAGACAGATAAATCATAGGAAAACCAACATCAATTTAAGACGGATATGTTATTCTTATCGAAAGCAATTAAGTACCAAGCCTTCATGAACTCGTTTCATTTCAAATGAAGGCCTTTAGCATCTGCTCTTTGCAGATGGCGCTAGATATTAAGCTTCTTCCAGTCCGACCAGGTACCTGAATATCCCATGAGGGATTGGCGAGCAAATTCATAAAAATGAATCAAAAATTGCAGCCTTTGCTCATAATAAGGAGTTAACTCAGGGATTTCACGATTCGTCACCGTCAAATTATAAAAAGGCGGAATGGAGGCTTGTCGTGCGATGATTTCATCAAAGCTAACCTTGTCTGCGTTCTTCAACATATCAAACATGGCAAAAACAGTTGTCGTACGGCCTTTTCCGCCCCGGCAATGAACATGATACCAGGTGTCTTCCGGATTATTTTTAATCAGTGCGACAAGCGCATCCACTTCAGAGTCTAAAGGAGCCCGGTGATCGGATATGAATATGCGATAATAATCAAATCCTTTTTTATATACATAATATTCTTCATTTTTTACAGTGCTCACTACCATCGATTTACCTTGAGAATATTGTTTGGCTACATATTGGGGGACAGTTAAAACACCGTTAACAATTTTCCTTGATCTTAAGCCAGCTAACCAGTTTTCCTGGTCGAAAGTACTCTGGCTATTGGACTTGCCTAAATTTATCCAGTTGTAGGCACTAACTAAAGTAATTGCTCTGCCATTGAGATAACCATGACTCTCCTGGCGAAGATCAAGCACTATGACTTTTTTTGCATCAGCCCCCATTTTTCTGGAAATCGACTCGGCAATCGCCTCCCAACCCTTTTCGCTTGGTTGCTCGCTTCCTGACAAATGAAATTTATTAATCCCAGAGATATTACCACCGTAAACATCCGCAATCGTTGCAACCTCTCTATATCTAATGACAGGTGAAAATTGGGTTTTACTGTCCTGGACAATACATGGATTTTCAATAGTTGAATCGCAAACACTCGAGGAAGCTAACTGAGAGGCATAACTCTGGGTTGATAATAATATCAGCATTACCACTTTAAATCCTTTAAAGCTCATAATAAATCCTTTTTAAATCCCTAAAGATGAACCGCTGCATTCTATGTAAAAGACTTTTATTATTCAAGACGCGTTACATTTCAGAAATAAAATCATAACCCTTAATACTTTACTGCCAAATCATTCTATACTTTATTGAGCTGCTCAAATAAACCATGTCCGTTGGGGATAAACCATGAAATATCGCAAATTGGGAAAGGTTGGTCCTAATGTTTCAGCATTGGGTTTTGGGTGCATGGGTTTATCAGAGTTTTATGGCAAACCCGCCCACTTTGATGATGCGGTTAAAATTATTCGCAATGCTCATGACCAATACCAGGTTAATTTCTTTGATACGGCCGATATTTATGGAAAAGGTAACAATGAAGAATTAGTCGGCAAGGCCATAAAACCCTTTCGTAACCAGGTTATACTTGCAACGAAATGTGGAGTAGTAAGAACAGATTCTGATGATGAAATGAGTGTCAATAATTCATCTGCCTATATCAGAACAGCCTGTGAGAAAAGCCTAAAGCGCTTAAATACTGACTACATTGATCTCTATTATTTACATCGTTATGACTATCAAACACCAATTGAAGAAGTAATGAGGGTAATGCATGATCTGATTGACCAGGGAAAAATTGGTTACATCGGATTATCTGAAACTGATGCTGATACCATTCAGACAGCTCATGCGGTAGTCAAGGACAAACTGGTTGCTGTTCAAACTGAATATTCCCTTCGAATTCGGGAGCCGGCGACAGCCGTTTTGGGAACCTGCCGTGAGTTAGGCATTTGTTTTGTTGCCTATTGCCCCATAGCACGTGGTTTCCTCAGTGGTCAGATTAATCCCCATCTTTTAGGGAAGGATGGCTTTGATTTCAGAGTTAATGTTCCACAATTCCAAGCCGAAAATTTTGATCAAAATCTCGGTTTAGTCAATGATCTTGAGGTCATTGGAAAAAGAATAGGTTACACACCAGCACAATTATCATTAGCCTGGCTATTAGCACAAGGAGAAGACATTATTCCTATTCCAGGAACCTCCAATCCACAGCATTTAGCAGAAAACATGCAAGCGATTGATATCCTTCTAACCTCTGAGCAAATGGAGGATTTGGAAAATGCCTACAAAAATAATCCTGTTGCTGGGAAACGATTATCCAAGGAACTGATGGCAGCCTTTCATTTAAGAGAATAATCTCTGTGTAAATAAGAGAATGCTATTATCCTCACTACAAATCATAGGTTCTCCAATACTCTAAAACAGGACTTACAACATTTAGAAAAGACTTCTTTACATAGACTATTATTCTAATAAGGGAGAATAACATCTGGTTAACATGAAAACGCCCATTTATCTTGTAACACAATTTCAACAACTGATGGATTTAATGCAAAACCAATATCAAGTGTCTTGTCTTGAACTGATGCAGCGCTCAGGTAAAGCAGCCTGTGACTTTTTGATGTATCGGTGGCCAAAAGTTAAAAAGATCAGTATTTTTTGTGGCCGTGGCGATAATGGTGGACAAGGCTATGTTTTGGCTCAGCAAGCAAAAAAAATGGGAATGAACCCAACCGTATGGCAAGTAGGACACCAGCTGAGTAAGTCAAAGCCACCTCAAATGCATAAAGAGGTATGGCACGAAATGAGTTCATGCCATCATCAAGGAATTGTTCTACACCCTTATTCGCCTGAAATTGATTTAGGCAATCCTGAATTAATTGTCGACGCCCTTTTTGGCGTAGGGTTATGTGGCCATGTTCGCCCGGAAATAGCCTCTCTTCTTCAACGCCTCCAACAATTCACTGTACCCATCCTGGCCATCGAAGTACCGACAGGAATCAATGCCAGCACAGGTGAAATAGCGGGCAATGCCTTGGCTGCGACAGCAACTATTACTTTCTTGTGTATGAAATTAGGGCTATTAATAAATGATGGTAAAATTTATAGTGGAGAAGTGGCATTCGATGATTTACTGGCACCTGAAACAATTTATCAACAGGTCAAAGGTATAGAAGAGCCCGACTTGCTTGATAATTCTACTGGCTTCCCCAAAAAAATTTGGTGCCGTAATAAAACTCAAAAAGTCTGGCAGTTCAGCATCGACTAACGAGTAGATATTCTTTAATGAGCGATTCGTGTATAATGTTAAATCTATGAACAATTGCCAGTTATTACCTTAAATTATTAAATCTCGCTATTCCCCAACTAAAGGTTTTTTATGATTGAAAAAATTCGCAATATTGCCATTATTGCTCACGTTGACCATGGCAAAACTACTCTTGTTGACAAGCTCTTGCAACAAACTGGAACGCTAAATGAGAGAGCTCCAAAAGTTGAACGCGTGATGGACTCCAATGCGCTTGAAAAAGAGCGCGGCATTACGATCTTAGCCAAAAACACTTGTGTGTACTGGAAAGGTTATCAAATTAATATTGTAGATACCCCAGGACATGCGGATTTTGGCGGTGAAGTAGAGCGTATTCTTTCTATGGTCGACAGCGTTTTGTTACTGGTCGATGCAGTTGACGGTCCCATGCCACAAACCCGCTTCGTCACCCAGAAAGCATTTGCCCGTGGCTTAAACCCCATTGTCGTTATTAATAAAATTGACCGTCCAGGAGCAAGACCTGATTGGGTGATGGATCAAGTGTTTGACTTGTTTGATAACTTAGGCGCCAATGATACCCAACTGGACTTTCCTGTAGTTTATACCTCCGCTTTAAATGGCTATGCCAAACTTAATTTGGAAGACAATACTACGGACATGACTGCCTTACTGCAAACGATCATAGACAAAGTCACACCACCTTGTGTCGATGCGAATGGTCCGTTTCAAATGCAAATCAGTTCTCTCGATTATTCTTCTTACGTTGGCACCATAGGCATTGGACGTATTACTCGAGGGCAAATTAAGGCAAAATCTTCGGTAAAAATTATTGATAAAGACGGTAATATGCGCAGCGGGCGACTCCTCCAGCTACTAGGATTCAAAGGACTGGAACGGGTTGAAGTAGAGGAGGCCAGCGCCGGTGATATTATTGCGATAACCGGAATTGAGAACCTGAATATATCCGACACGATTTGTGATCCCAATCAGGTAGAGGCATTACCAGCGCTTTTAGTAGATGAACCTACAATCAGTATGACTTTTCAGGTTAATGACTCGCCACTGGCCGGTCAAGAAGGTAAATACGTCACATCAAGAAAAATCCGTGAACGCTTAAATACAGAATTACTGCATAATGTGGCGCTTCGCGTAGAAGACAGCGATGACCCCGATAAATTCAGAGTTTCTGGTCGTGGGGAATTACACTTGTCGATTCTCATTGAAACGATGCGACGTGAAGGCTATGAATTGGCAATAAGCAAACCGGAAGTGATTATTCGCGAAGTCAATGGCGAACAACAGGAACCTTATGAGCACCTAACCGTTGATGTTGAGGAAAACCATCAAGGGACCATTATGGAAAAATTAGGCGAACGCCGAGGGGAAATGCAAAATATGGTTCCTGATGGCAAAGGCCGAGTACGCCTGGATTACATCATACCTACCCGGGGATTAATCGGTTTTCATAATGAATTTTTATCCTGCACTTCAGGTACTGGATTAATGTATCATGTCTTTGATCACTATGGCCCGTTGATTAAAGGGCGCATCGGAAAGCGTATCAATGGCGTCATGATAGCTAATTGCCCTGGAACTGCCCGGGCTTTTGCCTTGTTCAACTTGCAAGAACGTGGAAGACTATTTTTAGAGCCTCAATCGGTCTGCTATGAAGGAATGATTGTAGGTATTCATGCCAGAGATAACGACCTGGTTGTTAATGTCACCAAAGAAAAGCAATTAACCAACATCAGGGCTTCAGGTTCGGATGAAAATATTATCCTGACCCCTCCAGTCAAATTATCTCTTGAGCAAGCGCTTGAATTTATAGATGATGATGAGTTAGTTGAGGTTACCCCGTTATCTATCCGTTTACGTAAAAAATTTCTCAAGGAACACGATAGAAAAAAAGCTTCTCGTACTGCCACCAATGAAGAATAATAAATATTATGAAACAAAAATTTAAACGAGCCATCTTGTATGCCCGCCAACACAGAGCCAATCAGGAAGTGAATGAAAGTTTGCATCGACTGGTTGACTTTTTAGGCACGCAAGACATAGAAATCTTTCAGGACACAGATACTGCGGCCAGTTTTGAATTAGAGGTTCCTGTTTTGCCTAGAGAAAAGATGGGGGCAAAACACGACTTGATCATTGTCGTGGGTGGTGATGGCAGTTTACTTTCTGCCTCACGCATGGCGATAAAAGTTAATGCACCGGTCATCGGGATTAACAGGGGGAGGTTAGGTTTTTTAACGGATATTTTACCCCAGGACATCGAATCCCATTTAGGTCCTGTGCTTAATGGACAATATAATGAAGAAGAACGTTTTTTATTGCATACTAAAATCTATGACAAGGAAAACAGTTATTTTGAAGGTGATGCACTCAATGATGTCGTATTAGGCAGAGGAAGTGAAACGCATTTGATAGAATTTGATGTTTACATCAATCAACAGCTGGTTAGCCACTACCGTTCGGATGGAATGATTTTATCCACTCCAACTGGCTCAACTGCCTACGCCTTGTCTGCAGGAGGACCGATAATGCATCCTCAACTCAATGCTATCGTCTTGGTGCCTATGTTTTCACACAGCCTAAGTTCTCGCCCCCTCGTCATCGATGGGGAAGCAGAAATTGAATTGTATATCAGCAAATCAAATGAAACCGATTTACGTATCAGTTGTGATGGACACGAATCCCGTATAGTGAAGCCGGGACAAAAAGTAGCAGTCAAAAAAAATGGTAACCGATTGCGTTTGTTACACCCTCTTGATTATCATTATTATGATACATTACGAAGCAAGCTTGGTTGGGAATCAAAGCATCAGGGATAAAACATGCTCACAACATTGCGCATTGAACATTTTGCTATTGTTAAACAACTGGAACTGGATTTTGCACAAGGCATGACTACCTTTACAGGGGAAACAGGCGCTGGCAAGTCAATCATGATTGACGCATTACTGCTGGCCCTGGGTGAAAAAGCAGATACTTCCGTAGTTCGCCCCGGCGAAGAAAAATGTGATATCACCGCTGGATTTTGTTTCGATGAATCATCAGAACCCGCTCAATGGTTAGCCGAGCATGATATTGCTTGCCATGATGGTGAAATCTATCTAAGGCGTATTATTTATGCAGAAGGCCGCTCCAAATCTTATATTAATGGCCAACCTTTCCCTTTACAAAAAATAAAGGAGTTAAGTGAAAAACTGGTGCATATCCATGGGCAACACCAGCATCAAACACTCATGCAACATGCGACACATAGACAACAACTTGATCGCTATGCCAATAACCACCTCTTGTTAAATGAAGTCAATACACTCTATAAACAACATCAACAACTAGTACAAGAAATCAAGGTATTACAAAGTCAGGAGCAACAAGCTGACCGAATTAAATTATTGCAATTTCAAATTGATGAATTACAAACGCTGGGCATCCGGGAAGGTGAAGTTGAAGCCTTACATCAAGAGCATCAAATATTGCATCATGCCAAAGAGTATCTACAGTTAAGTCAACAGATCAATGAGCTATTGAATAGTGATGAACAACCGAATATTTGCTCTGGTTTAAATCATATTTTTCAACTGATTCAACAACTTCCTCAAGAACAGCCGCAAATAAAAAATGCCGCCGAGTTAATTAATTCAGCCTTGATTCAATGTGAAGAAGCCATCACTGAAATGCAACAATTCGCAGATAAAATTCAGCTGGATCCGGAAAGATTACAAGAGGTGGAAACCCGAATAAGTTCTATTCATCAATTGGCACGGAAATACCATCTTGATAGCAAATCGCTTCAGGAGCATGAAAAAACGTTACAAAATGAATTGGAGAGTTTGCAAAATGTAGAAAGCAAATTGGCTCATCTCCATTTGCAATTGGCTCAAATCGATAAGGCTTATGAAAGTGCTGCATTAAAATTAAGAGAATCTCGCAAAATTCACGCTCAAAAACTGGCTCAAGAAATAACAAGCAGCATTCAGCAGTTAGGGATGCCTAGAGGCTGGATTGAAATTGAAATCACACCTTTAGAAAAAATGCAAGCTCATGGATTGGATAAGGTGGAATACAAGGTATGTACCAATCCGGGGATGCAACCTGATTCATTGAACAAAATTGCCTCAGGGGGGGAACTATCTCGAATCAGTCTTGCAATACAGATGATCACAGCTCAACAAGGCTCAACACCTACCTTATTATTTGATGAGGTCGATGTGGGCATTGGCGGTTCCACTGCTGCGCTAGTTGGAAAAATGTTGCGAAAACTCGGAGAAAAATTGCAGGTTTTTTGTGTTACCCACCAGCCGCAAGTTGCTGCCTCGGCACACCATCACTTTTTAGTCACCAAACATAGTAATAACAATCAAACTTTTACTCATATTTCATTGCTTAAAGCATCCGATAAAATTGCCGAGATCGCTCGCATGATGGGTGGGCTCACTATAACAGAACAAACACTTTCTCATGCGAAAGAGCTGATATCGCTGAGCAATGAGTGAACACGTCGATCATTTTCGGGTGAAATTTTACCAATCTATTGATTTAATTTCCTATTTTTTATACAAAATCTAAATTAATTCAAAAAATTAAAAAAAAATTAATAAAAAAACAGCACAATTAATAAAATAATGCTACAATGGATGCGTAACAATTTAGGAAATTAACATGTCAGAAAAAATTCGTGGTACAGTCAAGTGGTTTAATGAGTCCAAAGGTTTCGGTTTTTTAGAAAGTGGCGGCAAAGATTATTTTGTGCATTTTAGTGCGATCCAAGGCAGTGGTTTTAAAACCCTGGCTGAAGGCGCTACTGTAATGTTTAAAGCTTGCAATGGTCAAAAAGGACCTCAAGCTGAGGAAGTTGAAGTAGTCTAATTTTTTTATATTAGCCCTGTTTTTTTAAGTATAATTTAATCCTTAGAAAAGCAGGGCTTTTTTTATCTAAAACATTCTTAAAATTTCTGTGCTGCACTTAAAAAAACTCTGCTCAAGCAATTGCTTTGTCAAATATTGGTTAAAGTCAGCCCAATTATATGATAAAGTTTGTGCCATCATTCAATTCAATAGCGCTCAAATTATTATTGGCAAATACCTGTGCCGATAATAGCTGTTACCAGCATTCTGTTTTTCAATAGAGGCAGCATAGTAGATAAGTATCAATCCCCCATCGTTTCTGGTAGACTGCATAAAGACGCTTGGTCATATTTTGTCTATCATAAATTGTTTCTGTAAAAACTGGTATGGTTCTCATCAAACTCTTGTCCAACTTCTTCTTGAACCAATTCTGTTGTTATTCTTACCTTATTAGAGTTATCCATGTCAGTTTGATTGGTGATGGTTTTCTCATGATTATCATCTTTTTTTGCCCACAACTTTGCTGGATTTTCTCGTAATATTTCAGAAGGTGACTTAACTTTCATATCATGAAACACAGTAGAATATGAGTTATTTTTGCTATCAATCAGATCTATTTTCAAATCCTCAGATTTTGATTGTTTTTGTTCCTTTTTTTTCAGTCTTGAAACGGAGTCATATGTAAACATACTTGATAGGATATCCCTTAAAAATTTACCAATTCCTTCTTTTATGAATTCTCCTAAGACACTTAAATATGAACCAATTTTTGAGAGTATACTCTCAAAAAAGTAAGATTCTGTTTGTCTTGTTGTTGAAGACTTGTTCTCTTGTTTTTCCTTCTCTTGCTGACGTTCTTTTCTTGTTTTTTTAATTTGAGAGGGTTGAAGCAATGCGTCTTGATTTTTCGGATTGATTTGTTTTAGCTCAATTATTAGGTTTTTCTTTTTATTGTAAGCATCGCCTGCTTTGTCAAGGTATCTAAATATATTAAGATTCATCTCTTGTTCAGCTTCTGTTCTTAGATAAAAGAAATGAGCCTCGGGCAATCCTTTAGCACCAACTTCGGGATGGAATTGTGTGGTTATAATCGGAACACCAAACTCTGATTCTGCTGCTTCAATGGATTCATTATCACTTGCAGTACCTGTATGTTGAAAGCCCGCTGCTAATTTGGAAACAATTTGCTCATGCGCGCCAAAAAACTCCGTTTCATAATGAGGGGAAGTAAGAGAATGAGAATCTTCTAATCCATTTAAACTCGTTTTTATATTTTGTAGTTCTGTTTTTAATTGATGATACTCGCCTATTTCTTCTACTAATTCTCTTAAATCAAATAACTCTTCTTCTATATTTAATCCAGTCAACTTTAATAAAAGCTGCACTTCAGATTTATCTAATTCTTCTAATTTTCCTAATGCATCTAATTTACCTGCTTCCTGTACTAGGTTTAATTTTTCCAATGCACGTATTTTTTCTGATAATCTATTATATTGGTTCATTCTTTCATTAAATGCTTTTCTGGCTGTATCCATTTCTTTCTGGACTTGTTTTCCACCAATAATTTGAGCTATTAATGAACTCTTATGCAGTTTGATTGCATCATAATTCATGACTTTTTGTATATTTAATTTGTCAGAATTTAAATCGCATATTTCTCCACCGCCATATACTGCAATGACTTGATGTCCACCACAAACACCTAGAATAGGTATACCTTTTTCTGTCGCTACATGCACTAATGCCAATTCAGCAATTGTTCTGGAAAAATCATAATTTTGATCGGGATCTCTTGCTTGATTAAAAAGCTCAGGATCAATCATTGAATTATTACCAGATAATGCTAACACATCAACATTTTTAAGTAATTCCATTGCTTTTGCTTTGGCGTGTGCAAATAATCTTTGTCGGCCTTCTTTAGTGGAATACAACTTATCAAATGCTTCTTTAGGTATGTCTTCCATCATTTTTCTGTAGTCGCCGTCAATAACTTCGGAACCGACATGTCTAAATGATTCTTTCAACGAAAGAACACTGCTTCCACCAACTTCAGGACTATAGGTAACAATTACTCTTGCCATGATCATAAGCATATTTGAATGAGCAGATGATATTATAAATGATCATTATTAAGGGATCCTTATTTGTTGGCTAGGTTTTGAGCAATTTAAACATTCTAATTTATTGGATTGCCCTGTTTATTTAATAGTTTTTTGAGATCAGTGAACGGGGATTGCTAATTGTATTTAGGAGGTTTATTAGAATAACGTGAATTCGATATAACCGTCTAAAAAACGAACTTAAAGGGGTTAACCTATAGAAAGACTAGACCATTTGTGATCTTATTTGTTTTTTCGAATAACAGAAATAAGAGTCAAGCGGCTGGATTGGATAAATTAATAGAATTATTCTCAATGCATCGAACTGCTAATCAGATTGTTGATAAATTAAGACCTTCTTTTAACCATTTCCCTTCTATGGACCCTTATGTCTGGAGTTGGGATACAGGCTTACCAGGGAGTTGATGGTGCGGGTAGTAACCCTGAATTGACTCTGGCTATTTCTAAACCAGGCAATATCAGGCAATTATTTGATGAAATTGAAAAATTAAAACGTGTACTGGACAAGAGCAAATTATTTCCAGCAGTAAGTGATGATCTTCGTATTGATACCATGAGATACAATATAGACCTTGATTATAACCAACTGGCAAAACTTGGACTGATAGCAAGTCAGGTGGCAAAGAATAAGGTTTTATTTAAAATGCAATAATTGGATATGGATTTTTGCAAACACTCTCAGTATTCTAGGCAACATGATTTCCTGCTGGCTTATTTATGACTTGTAAAGGATCTACGGTATTAATGGTTCCACCGGAAGGATTTTGCTTTAATTATGAAACATCAACCAGCAACTCTTTCCAATCATTCATGTCTATCAAAGACATAAGCACTAAGGCGCTAGCAGAATTTACTGCTATGGTGTTACAACTGGAAAAAGAAGAGATAAACGTATTAACCCTCTCGCAAAGACAGGATTTACCGGATGCCGTCTTTCCCAATAACTGGTTTTCAACACATATCGATACAAGAGGGAATAATATCCTGATTATTTATCCATTATTAGCTAAAAACAGGCAAGCAGAAGTCAATATCAAAGGATTAATTGCAGTACTGAACCAAGCTCAATTTGAAGTTAATGAAATAATTGACTTAAGAAATGATAAGAATGAAATCCTTGAAGGAACTGGCAGCCTGGTTTTAGATAGAGAAAACCACCGTCTTTATGCGTCTTTATCCCCGAGAACTTCTCTGAATCTGGTAAACAAAGTCGCGGATATCCTGGGATACACTCCTATTGTATTTAATAGTGTCGATAGGCAGAACAAACCCATCTATCATACCAATGTCATAATGAGTCTAGGCAAATGCTACGCGATTATTTGCTTAGACTCTATTAATGATGTGCGACAAAAAGCAATACTCTCAGAAAGTTTCAAAAAAACAGGCAAAACAATGATTGATATTAGTTGGAATCAAGTACAGCATATGTGTGGTAATGTTTTGGAACTTTATAACAAGAAAGGTGAGAGTCTTTTAATTTTGTCCGAGCAAGCTAAACGACACTTTACTCATGAGCAGCTAAGAATCATCCAACAATACTCCAGATTAATATCAACGGATATCCCTACAATAGAGGCCATCGGAGGTGGAAGCGCACGATGCATGATGGCTGAAATTTTTTATTAAAAGTTCAAAAAATTTTGCTACCAGTTTAATTTCCTTTCAGATATTCTCTAGAACTGGACTTACGGAAAGCCCCAAGGTCAAGGCAAAAAAGTTTATAAGGAGAGAGTTTAGATAAACTAAATAATCGAATTAAAAACTTTTTTAACAAAGAGATAGGGTGTTTACATAAGTCCTGTAGAAAACTAATCATTCAGGCAGGGAATCATCATGAAAATTAGTGAATTAAAAAAAATGGTTACGGAATTAAATAAAGAGGTTTCAGGGAAGGCTTCTTGCGCAAACATAATTAACCTAGCTGGCAATTTATCAGAAATCATTGAGTATTTTGAGCAGGACGAACATGTTAGCCCAGAGCTTATATACAAAATAGAACCGGTTATTTATGAATTCTGGAAGATAGTTAGTAATACATTACCTTATGAAGAATGGCAAAACAGTATTCAAGTCGCACCCTGGCTTACATTACAACAATCATTATCTAAAGCCGGCTTACTGCCTACGGATTTTCACCATCCCATTTTGTACCAGCACTTAAAGGATCACTATGAAAGTTTGGGCCACAGTCCATTAGGAATTGACCAACTCTTGCCCTTACTTATCCGCTGCAGTCGCATGACCGGTTATGCCAATAAAGACCCACAATCTCTTGATACTTATCCTCATTCACAATTAAATAAACAAATCGAAGCAAAAAGGCCTCAGGAACTGGCTAAGTTAAAAGATATCCTCTGCCTTTTAAGATCCAGTTTCTATCTTATTTATCATTATTGCACCCTCGAGCAATTGGCTTTAATCCCTTACCTTGTTTATTTCCGCAATCCCACTACCGATGAAGAAAGACGATCTGAATTGGCCATTTTTAACTGGTTAACCCAAAAACCAGCTGATTGTCTTGAGTTCTTTAAAACCAATGAAGATTATATTGATACACGATCATTGAGACAAATTAATGAATTAGAGCCATTACGTCCTTTCATCCCAGCTGCTCGTGGTGATTTTATTAAATTAACTAATAAAGAACACTGGATATACGCTTTTATTCAAAGCAGAACAAATACGCCAAGTTCAGAGTATGATTTATTGAATGATACGGTCAATTGGCTAGACACTGATTTTACAACCGAAAAAGTTAAATCCTATCAGGCTGCTTTGGAATTTGCTCATACCGTCAAAAAGCAAGCGAACATTTTAACCCAAAGAGAAATGAAAATAGTGCATTCTGCGCTCTATGTCTTTTGCCTGGATAAATACATAAAACATCGTAAAGAAGACCCACGTCTAAGGTGCACTCCATTTTCACTTTCGGGAGAAACAAAATGCCGGGCGGCTGAAAAAAAACAGCAGGAGATACAGGGAAAACCAGTGAAATTTGGATTTTTTGAAAACCTGGCTTTGAATGAAGGAAGACTAAAAACGCTCACCAAGACTTTTGAAATGCCACCCTGTACTTTACTAAGAAATTAATTTTGTTGTTTTGATTGGAATGAAAGATTATGTCTGATTAAACGAAAGCTAATTTGAATTAGAACCTGGTACTATTGACATTCACCAAAGGCGTTTCATTTTCTGGAGACTCCATAGGTGTCGCGACAGGCTCTGGACCCTTGATGTTTTGCAGCCTTTGTTTAAATGAAGAAACTAAGGTTTCATTTTCGCTTTTAATATTAAATAATTTGGATATTAGGGTTTTAAAGAAACTCACCAGGAAATTGTCCGAATTTTTAAGTAGCACATCTTTACATTGTTCACTTAGGCCGTGAGCTTTCACTTCTGCCAAACGAATAGAAGGGTCTTTACTGGTTGTTTTTAGCATGTTTTCCATCTTTGATATTTCTTGAATTTTTTCATCTTTGATTTCTTTTGAAAAATTCTTATGACTAGTGACATGTTCCCTTATTTCAGTCAGTGAATCATATACACTGATCATCGTGTCATATTTTTCCAATTTACTCATAAAACCTTTCGCGTTTTTATTCTGCTCCTGCAAAAACCTGAGTGTCTCGTGCTCTGGTATTCGTTGTGTATTCATTAACTGAACTTGATGGGATCTTAATGCAGCCATTTTTTCTTCACGGCAGGGATTACCTTTCGGTTTCTTTTCTTCTACCTCAAGCAGGCTCTGTACTTCTTTTAGATGGGCATTTAATTGTTCGTAAGCTGCTTTTAACTCTTTATTCTTTTCAAAGACAGCCGGAGCATGGATTTTAAACTGGGCATCAATCCCTGTTTCTATGTCATCAATCGCTATTTCTTTGATTATTTCAGACTTTTTGGCGATAAAATCAGGCATGATTTGCTTCAAGAATACCTTCCCATAAGGACCGAGTTCGTTGTTCAATTGCTCGCTGATTTTAGTATTAATATAATTAGTAAACACTTGTCCTTTAAATGCTTCGCCAATAAGAAAATTGCCTTTAGTTTTTGACAAAACTTCGGAGTTAGAATCATTTAATATCTGTACTGCCAAATTTAAACGCTCGGCCGCTTCTTTATGAGAATTTGAAAGGATATCCTGGACATCAGAAATCATTTGTAATTTGTCTTTTTTGGCTTGGGGTAAGTCACTCCCATTCTCTATTGTTTCTTTTAAAGAATTGAGTACATCATAAATGCTGATTAATGCGTCATCGCTTTCCAGAGATTTCAGGGAGGCCTGAGTTTCTTCGTGCATTTTCTTAAGGAATTCCACTGTATTTTCTTTAGGAATACCATCCAAATCACTCAAACGATCCTTTAAAAAAGTCAACTTGACTATTTTTTCATTTCGACAAGGGTTATCCCCAGTCTTTCTATTCTCCTCATCAAGTAATCTATTAATTTCCTTCAACGTATTATTTAAATCAACGTACGCTTCTTTTAATGAATTATTATTAAGCAAAATTCCGGGAGTAATGGCATTGATTTTTGAGCTAATTTCAGCACCCATTTTGCTGTCAAACACAACATTTCCCAGTATTGCAGATTGATGCAAATGAATTTCGGGACTTATTTTATCGATAAATAAACTCGTATAAACTCCCAATTCACCACGAAGTGAGTTTTTAATATCACTCTGAATATAATTGTCAAATAAGAATTCTTTAAAAGCCTCTTTTTTGTTGTTGATAATGTCAGGGGCTATCCTGTCTATTGCTTTTGCAATTTCCTCTTCCATATCCTGATCAATAGTAATTTTGCCCAAAATCTCATTTTTTTTGTCGAGAAAATCCTTTTCAATGAATTGTAGAAACTGTTCGGCATGAGAACCAATTTTAGCTTCAAGGGCACTATTGACATTAGCATGGATGTAATTAAAAAATATTTTTTCTTTAAAGGCTTGTATTTTTTCTGGCCCGATTTCCAGCTCCTGTTTCCTCAGCAGATCGATAAAGTAAACTATACGCTCTTCACATAGTTTTACCTTTAATCGTTTCGTATCATCCAAACCGGTAATCAATTCTTGAAGTTTACTTTCATCATTGATAATTCTTTCTGCCGCCGCTTTAAAATCCTCCGGTGTTTGCAACTCTCTAAGAAAATAAGCGAGATCATATTGGTAATTTATTTTGATAAGATGAGGTTGTAGTTCTGCATAAAGCTGCAAAAATTGTTCTTTATTCTCTTCTTTTTCGAAATCGCCATCCAGATACAAATCCCTTAACTTATCAAAGGGGCTGGATGGGTTATTAATTTTATGACGTTCCTCGAAGACTCTGTCAATGGCCTGGAGTAATGAGTATTCACCATCTGTTTTGGAAATGTAATCCTCAGTAAATTCAGGATTAATTTTAGCGAGATAAGGTTGAATTTTTTTATATTCACTCGAAGCCTCTTCTTTTAACTCCTCCAATGTGCGCTCGTACAGATTCATGTGCACTCCATCTTCTATATCCTTCGCAATATGCTTTAAGCTGGCATACGGTTGATATAAAGTACTGAATTGCTCATGCTCTGTACCAAATATACTTTTTTTCCTATCAATTGCACTGGTATCTTCCTTGACACTTTCAAGGCGATCCATTTCTCTTGCCAAACGTTTTTGTGTGCTTGTTGTATCAATTAATAACTCCAAACCGGTTTGATCTTTTTCTAAAGATAAATTGACAATAAGAGAACTATAGAACTTTTCAAATCGCTCACTAACAGTACGAGAATACGTTCCGGGCTTTAACCCTAAATGAAACTCCGCATTATCGGCAGCCGCCATTAAAATGGTGCCAAACTCTGCTTGAATTTCTTTTAAATGTCCCATTGTCAATTCTCGCCCCTCTTTGCCAATATCAGAAAGTTGCATCTGCAGTTTAGCGGCAGTACTCAAAATCTTTTTAACTGAACCGGGACCAAAGGATAATCCATTTAATCCTTCAACAAATGCTTTAACATTCGCATCTATTTCCTCTTTGGAAGGTTCTGGAGTGTCAGGTTCCGCTTTTAATTTATTGAGCTTGACTGGAATTTGATACAGGCTTTCTGCAATTAATTGTAAATAAGAAGTATCTTTAAGTGATGTACTTTGTTGAAGGGCATGTTCCTCATTCATAATTCTTTGCAAAGCACCACCGAAATCTTTTGCTGTTTTTAAACCGTCTAGAAATTGAGTTTGATCATAAGTACTATCGACTTTATGGAGATACGGCTGAATTTCTTTGTATAGCTGTCGAAATTTTTCCTTGTTTTCCTCTTTTTCAAAATCCCCTTCTAAATGCAAATCCTTAAGTTTAGCAAAACTGCTTTCAGGATTATTAATGCGTTGGCGCATGGACATCACTTCATCAATAGCATTCAGTAGCGTCGATGATTCTTTATGTTTTGCTATAAAATTTTTATCAAATTTTGGATCAATGGACTTGAGAATAGGTTGTATTTTGTCATAATAACTAACCGCTTCCTCTTTGAGTTCGTCAAAAGAGGGTTTATATGGATTATTTTGATCTCGAAATTCATCACTAATACGCTTTAACAAAAGATAGGGTTGATAAACACTATTAAATTCTTCATGTTTTGTGCCAAAAACTGCCTCATGAGGGTTAGTTGCACCAGTAATAACAGGAGTTACAGGACTTTCTGGCTTCTTAACCTTAGGTGCCGGTTCTTGCTTTAATGGCAGGTTACTAACAAGATCATTACAAAAATTATTGACAATAGTGCTTATGTTATTGGAGTATGAGCCAAACTTTTGACCTGAATGATACTCAGTATATTCTGCGGCCGCCCTGAATTGCGCACTCAATTCGGAATGAATATCCTTAAGTTTACCTAGTGTTACGTCAGGACTTTCCTTATCCAGATTGGAAAGCTGGGTTTCAAGTTTGGTCAAGGCATCCAGTATTTTTTTCGCAGAACCAGGGCCAAAGGACAAACCACTGATCCCCTTGGCGAATTCACCAATTTGATTTTTTATTTTTTCCCTGGCTGAATCTGAAATTTCCAGGTCACCACCAAAATTATCGATGGCTTCCTGAATTTTGACCAATTGCTCACTAATTAATTGCTGGTCTGTTTTAGGCTTAACGCCCTTTGACAAACCGGATTCTACAACCGCTTGTTGTTTCTTCCATGCAGTAATAATATTTTGCTTGGGAGGCTCTTGTTTTTCTGTGGTTTTTAAATAATCACCTATGAGTGGCATACCCTCTAATGGTTTTAGTAAATCCAAACCTTCCTGGATAATTGCCTTTAATCCTGGATTATTTCCTGCCTCCATAACATAGTACTTACTGAAACAGATATTCATAACCAGAGCATTAAACGTGGTCATGACAAATCGCGTACGGTGATAAATGTTATTGGGGTCACCATAGTCATTTAACGACTCCAGCTTTTCCAAGCCATTCTTCATATAATGCATGGAATTTATTAATTGCTTGTACATGGCGACTTCAGGGCTGTCTTTATGAAACTCGAGATAAGGTATTTTATCAAAATCAAGCGTTTCTCCATTTGATGAGAGCTGTTTCCATACCTCAGGAGAAAGATTGTCCTTAAGATAAGTCTGAAATTTTTTATTGAAAAAATCATCAACAGACTTGGATAACTTCAATTTGCTCATCTGCCCAAAGAGCGTTTGTTTCTCAAGTTCTGCCCCCTTCGCTACCAAGGGAGTTTTTGCATATTGTTCTTCTCGGGCTTCTTCCTCCTTATCCAGCAAAGTCGTTTTATCCTGATTTAAATCACTAATTTTCTCATTTAAATAGTCATTAATACCTGATTTAAGAGATACCAGATCGGTAAGACGAAGGGGAGGATCCGTTGGTTTTGAACTGGTTAGGCTGCTTACAAGGCGAGTATTAATGTCATCGTGCTTCAACGCCAATAATTGTGGTTGAAATGTTTTATAAGCCTTACGGAGAAATTCTTTATCAGATTCAGCCAGAGAATCAAACGATGGATTCTCATGGGGATACTTTTCCTGGATATAGTTAAAAAACTCCGCCACTCCCTTCTGTGCTCTTTCAAGTTCTAAAATTTGGTTAGATACTGCAATAACTTTCTTATGGTAATACTCAACCGGTTTATCGTCCTCCAAAGTAAATTTTAATGGTTCAAACGGTTGAACCCGAGTAGTCAGATTAGTTTTTTTATTATTCATTGAATAAGCTGTCTCTTCTGAGTGACTCATTGTTTTTTCAATGAGCTTTGCTTTAAACTCAGATTGAGCAAGGCTTTGCTGAATACTGGATAGCACTGATTCCTTACAGGATAATACCTGCTTAAAATGATCGGAACTCCATAATTGCTTATAATCGGAACTGTATAATCTGGAAACGATATTGCTGCCGGTAGGTTGGGTGAGCGCATCTACAACCAGTTTGTCAATATCTGGATATAATGCCGCAAAATGTGGCTGAATCTGTTTGTATTCTTTGATTAAAGCGTCCTTTTCACTCTGGCTGATGTTGGCCAAACTCCACTTGGACCATGCTTTGTGAATGCTATTGTACGAGCCGATTTTATCAAAGAAACGATTAGCCGCCGCAAGTACACTTTTGTCTTCAGAACCAAGTCTGGCTTCATTAAGTCGACTTTCCTGATTAGATCTTCTTTTCTGAATAAATACATCGTCCATCAAAACACCTAAATCAGGTGCAGGCGTTAACTTTGGTCCTACATCCAGTTTTTTGCTGTCTCCGGCGAGAAAGCGAACGATTTTCCCCCCTATTGAATCAGAATAATCCGAAACAGTATCAAGCACTCCCGCTGCCTTGGCAATAGTATCAACTTGTTCTGCCAGCTGCGTATAGTATTTATTCATTTGTTCAAGAGCGGGATCGGTCAGCAAACCTGGTTTTAACCCCATACTCTCTTCAACCATTTCCAGCTCTGAAATCAATTGTGGTAAAATGTTGTGTTTAATGTCTTCAAGTTTTGCAACAGCATCCAAATAAGCTTGTTTTGTCAGAGGAGCTCCGGCATTAACCAAATCAGTACTATGGGCAATTAATCTTTTCACTATTGAAAGATAGCTTGGGATTGCTGATAGCCCACTCTTGGAATTGAGTTGTTCAAAATAATATTTTGTTTCATTTGCTTTTTTTATCATTGCGGCTTGATAGTCTTCAGCACTGGTAATTGATTTGGTAGCAATCCCCGATGCCCCAGTAGCGATTAATTTTTGTAACTCCTCGAAGTAATGAGGCAATTCAAAAATGAGTTTACTGAGTTTTCCCAGACTTTCGGACTCGGTTGGCTTTTCAGTGGGAAGCATATTGACTACACCAGCAAGTACCGCCCCTGCACTCTCCTCTGGATGCTCCGGAGCAAATTTCCCTAATGCCTTACTGGCTAAAGCCATTTGTGGTAATAATTTTTGGATGTGTGGGCCTACGATATCCTGTATGTCTGAATTGCTGTGATTAATTAGTTGAAGAGCCGCGTAAATTTCATGCACTGCTTTATAGCTGACCATGACCGCATCTTTAACGATCATGGGAGTGTACCTATCGCGGCTAATATCAATATTTTCAATGGCTCGAAAGGACTTTTCAGCATTTTCCAGAGCATTAAGCAATTTTTTCAGAACAGCGACCTGGGTAGGATCGGTTGTATTAACTTTGAAAGGAACATTGGGGTTATCTCGTTCAAAATAAGCCGCCAACTCCTCAGAAAAATGGGTTTTATCGGTAATCGACTTTAACAAACCATTTTTTATTGTTTTACAAGTATCAGCTATTTTTAAATCTTCTTTTAAATAGATGATATAGGTTTCAATGGTTCTTTTCATGCCACATCAACCAGAAAATGATCAATTTATATTATTAATATAGTTGATTCACTCCCGTATAGTGGCTTTTTCTCTCAAAATTTACTTCAACTTGCGTTAATATTGCGCAAAAACGAGACTTTAGTACGTCATACCAGATGATATCGTTTCTTTTTTCTCCTCAGTTCCCCATAACCATGAGGTGAGAAAATTTAAGCTAAAAAAGCCAAAACCACTGCTTACAGTAGGTTGCATTTGATTTTTTTGCATTTCGCGTTTACGGTAAAAATTATAAACTTTTATCTGTTGATAGAGCTCATCAAACACCACTACATCATCAATGGACAATCGTTTGCCTGTTTCATCTTTATTCCCTGTTGCGATAAGAAATTTACTCAATGCTTCTTGATCATATACTTTTCCTTGTGCAGTAATGACAGGTGTTTTGATAAGCGTTTTACTTATTAGGCAAAGAAATATGTCTGGGATTTCAGTGTATTCTTTTTGGCGTGCGGCAACCCGAGCATTTTGCACTAATCTGTTTTTTAATTTTTCATAGTTCGTTTGTGTTTCAATAAATCTATTGACGATGTTCAATAACTCAGGGAATGATTGCAAATCTTTAGCCGTTAAGGGTTTACGGCTCTGTGGATCTTCTTTTTTCGTTTCTAACCATTTTAAAATAGAGGATTTATTATAAACAAAACCTTCTGGTGTGATCACAGGATCTTTCAGAAATCCACTGTCAATAGGACAAGTCAGCATTGTTGGCGTTGTTTCTGGATGAGATGAATTGGCTTCTAATGCCGCTTCTCTTAAGTATTTACTTTTATGATCAATATCGAAAGGATTTCGTGTCGCCATTTCTGCACCTCAACTAAATGAGTCAATATTTTACCATTAGATTTATTTTTATTCAATTGATTTGTTTTTAGGCGAGCAACTCCTTCATTATTTGTACTTTCACTGATAGAGATAACCCTATCTCAATCTGCCCGTAAAAAACTACATGCTTATATTGGTTCGTACGTTTTCAATCAAGTGATCACATAATTGATCGCTCGACAAGCATAAAGTAAAAATTAACTACTATAATAAAACTATAAGAAATTAAATTCTGTTTGAGACTTGCTGTAATTATGACAAAAAACCGCAAATTAAAAAGGAATTTACTGGAAATATCAAAGACTGACACAGGACAATATTCTGTTAGTGCGCCTGAGCATAAAGGTTTGGTGCTCAGTGGTGGCGGAGCGAAAGGCATATCCTATTTGGGCATGATACAAGCGTTACAAGAGCGAGGAAAAATAAAAAATCTGACCCATGTCAGCGGGGCATCTGCTGGAGCAATGACTGCAAGTATATTAGCCATTGGCATGGATATTAAAGACATCAAAAAACTGATTGAAGGATTAGATATCACCAAGCTATTAGATAATAGTGGTGTTGGTTTTCGAGCGCGAGGGGATCGCTTTCGTAACGTTCTGGATGTTATTTACATGATGCAGATGAAAGAGCATTTAGAAAGCGTACAGCAACCCATTCCTACAGAACAACAAATGAATTATGGCCTGCTTAAACAAAAAATAGCTCTATATGAAGACAAGTTATCAAGAGCAGGAATTGTGATAAATAATGTAGACGACATTATCAACTTGACAAAATCAGTAAAAGATCTGGAAAAATTTGATAAAGCACTTAATAGTATTCCTACTGAGTTGAAAGGTGCCAAAGGAGAGCAGCTTGAAAATCCTCGCATAACTCTTGGCGACTTGGGCCGTTTAAGAGAATTGTTGCCTGAGGAAAATAAACACCTTATTAAAAATTTGTCTGTAGTAGTAACTAATCAAACAAAACATGAGTTGGAACGCTACAGTGAAGACACAACCCCTCAACAATCTATAGCACAAGTTGTCCAGTGGTCTGGGGCCCATCCAGTACTTTTCGTACCTGGCAGAAATGCCAAAGGAGAATACATCGCTGATGGAGGTATTCTGGACAATATGCCGGAAATTGAAGGGCTTGACAGAGAAGAGGTACTTTGTGTCAAAGCAGAAGCAGGCACCGCATTTGAAGCCCGTGTTAATAAAGCCAAACAAAGTGCTATGGAAGCGATTAGCTGGTTTAAGGCACGCATGGATTCTTTGGTTGAGGCTACAATAGGTGGAAAATGGCTTCATGCCAGTTCGTCCGTGTTAAATCGCGAAAAAGTCTATTATAACATTGACAATATGATTTACATTAATACAGGTGAAGTCACAACCACAAACACTTCTCCAACCTCAGAACAAAAAGCGCGCGCAGTAAAAAATGGCTACGATCACACAATGCAATTACTGGATTCCCACAAGCAAACATTTAACCATCCATTAATGGCAATACTTTATATCGGGCATGACAAATTAAAAGACGCTTTGATTGATGAAAAATCAGAGGAGGAGATTTTTGAGGCCTCAGCACATGCGCAAGCTATTCTGCATCTTCAGGAACAAATCGTCAAAGAAATGAATGATGGCGATTACAGTAGCGTGAAAAATTATTTAGATCAAATTGAAGGCATTATCACAGTCGATGCCAAAATGGATGATATCCAGGCAGAGAAAGCCTTTGCCCTATGTATTAAACAAGTTAATTTTTTAAGTGAAGGAAAACTGGAGAATTACTTGAATAAAGTCGAGGCAGAAGCTAAAGCCGCTGCGGAGCCTAGCTGGGCCACAAAGATATTGAATCTTCTTTGGGCACCAATTGAATGGGTTATTTCCCTGTTCAAAGGCCCTGCCCAAGACTTTAAAGTTGAGGTCCAGCCTGAACCGGTTAAGGCGTCTACCACTGAAAATCAGGAAACTGTCTCTAATGAAAAGGATATCAATCCTACCGTAGAGTATAGAAAAAGCATGGCAGAAGGAAGGATAAAGCATACTGATCCATCCCCATCCTTGCAAGAAAAAGAAAATGTTGGTCTTTCAGCTACATTTGGCAGCCATTAACCATGCTCAGCAAACAGGTTGGGTAAGAGAATCATTCTGGGAGATTTTAATATTCACTCCTGGCTCAAGTGCGTCCTTCTTTCCTGCATGGTTTCTATGCTATTGATAACGGTTTGATAACAGATCTCTTTCATTACTGGAATATCCTTCAAGGGGTATCCTTGATGAATAGCATAAGCTATCAAAAAACTATCCTGCCAAACTTTTTCATTTTTCCTGTGTTTTGCTTTAACCCATAAGGCTATCCATAAAAAATGAAACTGCCATTTATCCCGATGTAACTCCATTTCTTCGGAAAATACCGCATCCATAGCATCAGCCAACCGACAAACTTTAACTCCTTCCACAAAGCTACTGTTATGATTGACAATTTTATCAATAGTGGGATTTTCAATGTACCACGATTCTGTAAATTGCTTATTTTTAAGCCACATTTTCGAGCGCTTTAAAGATTCTGCTATTTTTTCCTGGGTAAAAGGAATAATCTGAACACTCAATTGTTCAAATACGTAATCCAAATCAAGCTTATCAGGCTTTAAACGAACACCCAGAAATTCCAGTATTTCTAAAAAATGCAAATTAGGTATATCTCCTTTTTCAACAGTAATGGCTAAAAAATGCTCCACTATTGTTTGAAAATAAGAGAAATCAACTTCACGCAAGGTCACGCTGTCTTCAAAAGCTTTATGGTAATAATCTGTAACTTCTGCTGCAGAAATCTCTGGAGTTATCCAGGCATCTTTAATGCCCAAATCATACTTTAATAATAAGCCACATAACCTGTTTTTTTTATTTTTTCTCCCGTGGATAAAAACGCCTTGCGAACCACTTCCATCCACTTCAGTTGCTTTAATCGTTATTCTTGCTTGAATAGCCTCCGTTTCAAAGGTTACTCCTTTTTTTCTTTGCGTTTTAATCCAACGATCAAAAACTCCATGATAGTGAGCAGGATACCAATGTTTGATTATTTGTAATCTTGACAGAGATGCTGGTGTCAAAGTAATTGTATCCATTAATTGATCGATAGTAGAAAGCGCTATCTCTCGTACCTCGACATTAGGATGGAGTAATGCCAGTAATGCAATATCTTTTCCTTCTTCAATACTATACAAATCAATAATCAAGTCCGCAAAAAAATCGGGGGGCATAGCGTAGCTTTGTGCAAAGAAATTCTCTGTTATATCAAATAGGGTTAAATCAGATAATTCATGGATCAAATCTTTTATGGAGTCCAAATGATTAAATTGCTCATCCACTTCCGTTGCATCATCATCCTGGCTTGCCAAGCCATAATATGCTTCTTTTAAATTGTCAGTTAGCTCAACATGCACTTCATAAAATGCATTCAGTACGGGCAACCAAAAGCTTAAACTATGCTTATGCGTATCAATAACCTCAGCTAAATGATTCATTAGTTGAGACAATAATTTTGCGGCATTTTTATTATTTGCCTCTGCAGCTGCTTGCAATTGAGCAATACAAATGTCCAGAGCAAAAACACATGCTGAGTAAATAGGAGGGCCATCATGCACTAATTCTTCGCTCAAATTATTAATAAGGTGTATTAATTCAAGGCTAATTTCCGGGTGTTGAAAAAAAAAGGCATATAATTGAGGGTCCGGTTCTGCATCTTGCTCAATCAATACAGCCATATCAGCAATTACTCGCTGCAATTCTTGAGTTTTATTAGTCATTATGTTTTTGGTACCTGCCTCGGCTTCCCATTCTCATCAATCGCAACAAAAACAAATACCCCTTCAGTAACCTGGTATTGTTCCATTTTGATCGATGAGTAAGCCCATACCTCAACCTGGATAGTCATAGAAGTATTACCCACTTTGACTAATTCAACGTGGCAGCTCACTACATCACCTACATGCACGGGTTTTAAAAAAGTCATTGAATTAATTGCAACTGTAGCGACTCGTCCATGGGAAATTC
This sequence comes from Legionella sp. PATHC032, assembly GCF_026191185.1. Classification (NCBI taxonomy): domain Bacteria; kingdom Pseudomonadati; phylum Pseudomonadota; class Gammaproteobacteria; order Legionellales; family Legionellaceae; genus Legionella; species Legionella sp. PATHC032. The sequence goes on from NZ_JAPHOV010000001.1 coordinate 3,175,845, forward strand.
TCTTTGCCAAAACACCTGCTGCCAAATCCATTTGGGATACTATCCACCCACCAAATATATCGCCATTGGCATTAGTATTTAGAGGCATAGCCAAAGTTTGGATAGTCAACTCTCCTTTAGGTGTTTGCATCCTTATTCTCCACCACGTTTTAGTTTGGCCAAAGCATCCGCCATGGCTGTATTGAATACGGTTTTTCTGACCGGTTCCGATTTTTTTATCTTATCTTGTTTTTTCTTATGTTCTTGCTTCTTCTTAAATTCAGGTTGTTTTTGTTCTACTTGTTTTCTAGCCGACTGTGGTTTGTTTGCTTTCTGCAATACTGCAGGAGCTTGCTCATCATTCAGCCTCATACTTAAACCAATCCTTCGGCGCTCTTTATCTACTTCAACCACTTTAACTTTTACAATATCACCGGCTTTAACAACAGAACGAGGATCTGTAATAAAGCGATTGGTCATTGCTGAAATATGTACTAAGCCATCCTGGTGAACACCAATATCAACAAAGGCACCAAAATTAGTCACATTACTCACAACACCTTCAAGAACCATTCCTTGTTCCAAATCATTAATGTCCTCAACACCCTCCTTAAATTGGGCAGTTCTGAACTCTGGCCTTGGATCTCGTCCCGGTTTCTCCAATTCACGTAAAACATCTCTTATTGTTGGCAAACCAAAATTCTCATCCACATATTGTGCGGCATTAATGCTCTGCAATAATTCTCTATTACCGATTATTTCCTTAATACTGACTTTTTGGTCTGAAATAATTTTTTCCACTAAAGGATAGGCTTCAGGATGAACACAAGAGGCATCTAAAGCATTATCTCCATTCATAATGCGCAAAAAACCGGCTGCTTGCTGAAAAGCCTTTTCCCCCATGCGATTGATATTTTTTAATTGATTTCTGTTGGTAAACGCACCATGCTCATCGCGAAATTGCACAATGTTTTTAGCCAAAGTATCATTCAATCCAGAAATATGGGATAGCAAAGCCGCAGAGGCAGTATTAACATCTACGCCAACAGCATTCACGCAATCCTCGACAACACCATCCAGACAACGTGCCAATTTTGCCTGGTTCACATCATGTTGATACTGCCCAACACCAATTGATTTGGCTTCAATTTTTACCAGTTCAGCCAAGGGATCTTGCAACCTTCGTGCAATAGATACAGCTCCTCTTAGAGAAACATCCAAATCAGGAAATTCATTGGCTGCAATTTCAGATGCGGAATAAACAGATGCCCCGGCTTCACTGACAATCATTTTTGTCAATTTCAAATCAGGGTACATTTTAATTAAATCAGCGACCAATCGCTCTGTTTCCCGAGAACCGGTGCCATTTCCTATGCTGATTAAATTAACCTGATACTTCACAGCAAGCTTTGCCAAATCTGCAATGGATTGATGCCATTCATTTTGAGGGGCAAATGGAAAAATAACAGAGTAATCCAACAGCTTACCTGTCGCATCCACGACAACCACTTTAACACCCGTTCTAATTCCCGGATCAAGACCTATCGTCACTTGAGGACCTGCAGGAGCAGCCAGCAACAAATCACGTAAATTTTTAGAAAATACTTTAATGGCTTCCTCATCCGCTATTTCGCGCAGACGAGTCAATAATTCAAGCTCTAACTTAGTAAATAACTTAATTTTCCAAGTCATCCTGACAGTCTCTATAAGCCAACCATCCGCTTTTCTTTGCTTGTCAGTGACATTAAAGTAAGCCGCAACCTTATTCTCTCCATAACTGGCATCCTGATCAGGTAAAACCAGACTTACTTGCAGAATACCTTCACGCCGCCCTCGGAACAAGGCAAGTGCTCGATGAGATGGAATCTTTTTAATTGCTTCCGAATAATCAAAGTAATCAGAAAATTTATTCGCTTGATCCTTTTTATTACTGTTTCCTACTGATTTGACTATCCCGTGTTGCCATAAATACTCTCGTAATTCATTAATTAACTCGGCATCTTCAGCAAAATGTTCCATTAAAATATGTCGCGCACCATCCAATGCGGCTTGGGTGTTTTCGATCCCTGCTTCGCTATTTATAAATTGGGAAGCCTGTTCTTCAGGATCCAAAGTAGGATCTTTCCATAAAGCATGAGCTAATGGCTCTAATCCTGCTTCAATAGCAATTTGCGCTTTTGTACGACGTTTAGGCCTATAGGGTAAATACAAGTCTTCCAGGCGTGTTTTAGTTTCAGCAGCTAATATGCTTTGTTCCAATTCCGCTGTTAATTTTTCTTGCTCACGGATGGATTGCAAAATGACGGTTCGTCTCTCATCCAACTCACGCAAATAAATTAGCCTTTCAGCAAGATACCGCAATTGCACATCGTCAAGCCCTCCTGTTGCTTCTTTACGATAACGAGCAATAAAAGGTACTGTTGCTCCTTCATCTAACAACCGAATAGCAGTTTCTACCTGCGATACTTTGACCTTAAGTTCATCTGCAATAATTGCGGCTGACGCCAACATCACTTCTGCCATTCATATCCCCGTAAAACATGATAAAAATCGTCTCATTATATACTCATCACATACTATAATGCGATATAGAAATTAACCTAATATCTAAACAAACTGTCCTGATGTATACCTCTTCACTATGTTTTACCCCTTCCTAATACACCAAACATAATCATTCACTTCACTAATACCTTGATTAAATAAATGATCGTTAGGCTCCTGAATGCGTTTTTGCGATTTCAACAGCTTAATTATGGCACATTGCTGATAGGATAAAGCAACTTCTTCTGGGGAAACACTATAAGGAGGACCCTGCACTTTCTCTTGATTATATTGTAAAGTCTTTAGCAGAATACTTCCCTCAGGCTTAAGCCACTTGAGGCAAATATCGACATACACTGATCGCAATTTTTTTGGCAAAGCAACCAAAGCCGCTCTGTCATAGATGGCATCAACTGGTTCTATTAAAGTTGAATTTAAAGCAAAAATATCGGTAACCCATAAATTCATGTTATCTGTAAAGTATTGTTTTGCTTGACCTATCGTTTTCTCACGAACAGTGATTTGGTGTTCCTGAACAAACTGAATAATAGCCTTTTCAACCAGTTCAATACCAATCACATGATACCCTTGGCGAATTAACCAAAGCATATCGAGACTTTTTCCACATAAAGGAACCAGAACCCTTCCCTTAGCGGGTATATTTAAGGAAGATATATAGGCAATCAAATCCGGATTTACTTCTTCTTTATGAAAAGAAATACGTCCTTCACACCATAACTCATTCCAAAAATATTGGCCTTTGTTCACTCCACAGTCACCGATTTTGCAAGATTTCTAGGTTGATCCACATCAGTCCCTTTAGCTACAGCAACATGATACGCCAGCAACTGCAAAGGAATAGTGTAAACAATAGGCGCAAGCCAAGCACCACAAGATGGCACTTTGATTAAACGAGCTCCATTTGCTTTCCAACTTTGTGAATCATCAACAAACACAAATAATTGCCCACCTCTTGCGCTCACTTCATGTAAATTGGATTTTAATTTATCTAGAAGTTCATCATTGGGAGCAACTGCGATAACAGGCATATCCTTGTCAACCAAAGCCAATGGACCATGCTTTAATTCACCGGCAGGATAAGCTTCAGCATGTATATAAGATATTTCCTTAAGCTTTAATGCACCTTCCAGGGCGACAGGATATTGAACTCCTCGACCTAAAAACAAAGCATGGACTTTATTCACAAACAAAGAAGCCAATGATTCAATTTCTTCATTCATCTGCAAGACACGCTCACAACAGGCAGGCAATTCTTGTAATTGTCTTAAAACTTCCTGCGCGCGATTGTCATTACAAAGTGCTGCTGCCAACATCAAAAACGCTGCCAACTGTGTAGTAAATGCTTTGGTAGATGCTACACCAATCTCAACACCTGCCCGAGTTAAAAAAACACAATCCGCCTCTCTAACCAAAGTACTGGTTGCCACATTGCATATAGCTAAACTGGCCAAATAATTCGATTGCTTTGCCTTAAATAGGGCTGCAAGAGTATCAGCCGTTTCTCCTGACTGAGATACCGTGATAAATAAGGTATTGTCTGGGACAACAACATCTCGGTATCGATATTCACTTGCAATTTCAACCTGTGTAGGTAAGCCGGCAAGTGATTCAAGCCAATATTTGGCAATCATTCCGGCATGATAACTGGTTCCACATGCCACAATATGAATATTTTTTACCATTGGGAAAATATGGGATGCTTTCTCACCAAAACTTGCTCTTAGCACATCAATACTAGTAATTCGACTTTCTAATGTGTCTGTGATTACCTTCGATTGTTCAAATATTTCTTTCAGCATAAAATGTCTGTAAGGCCCTTTATTCACTATCTCGGAATCACTGTTCAATGGGTGAACCACTCTTTGGACAAGTATTCGATTGGAATCATAAACCTTAATATCCTGTGTTGTTACACAAGCACTGTCTCCCTCTTCCATGTAAATAACTGACTGGGCAAAAGATCGGAGTGCCAAGGCATCAGAGGCAATGAAATTCTCACCAATTCCAAATCCCAAAACCAAGGGACTCCCTTTGCGAATCGCAACCAATTCTTCCGGTCTTTTCTGATGAATTACTCCCAAAGCAAAAGCCCCATGCATTTCTGCTGCAGCTTTCTGTACAGCCAGTAATAAATTCTCATGCTGCTGGTAATGATAATGAATCAAATGCGCAGCAACCTCTGTATCAGTTTCAGAGGTGAATTGATAACCATTAGTAATAAGTTGTTGACGTAAATGTTCATGATTTTCAATAATTCCATTGTGAACTAATGCGATTTCTCCATGAGATAAATGAGGATGAGCATTTTGTTCAGAGGGTTTGCCATGCGTTGCCCAACGAGTATGAGCTATACCGGTATTTCCAGCGATAGCCGTCTCTTGCATAGCATCCGCCAAATTCTGCACTTTTCCCTGAATTCTTACTCGTTTTAAACGATCTTGATTATCTATGACGGCAATACCTGCAGAATCGTATCCTCTATATTCCAACCGGCGCAAGCCTTCCAATAAAATCTTGCTAATATCCCGTTCTGAAACAGCCCCCATAATCCCACACATAACCTGCTCCTCTTTTCAGCAACTGTTTTGTAGAAATAAGCTTTTTCATTCTTAGTTCATCTACTGCATGTATATAGAAAAGAGTAAAGCGCATAAGAATGGAGCTAATTTCCTGAATACCTGGTGCCTTAAATTTTATAAATAATATTCCCTCATATGAATGAAGTATATCAATAAAAAAGGGGAATTATGACATAAAGTTTTACAAATCACTAAGGTAAATTAACCTTCATCATCATTTAGAGAGTCTAGGGTTGCTTAAAAACTACTCTGGATTTACTTAAATAATCATTGATTCTGACAACTTCATCATGAAATCACCTGAATCACCGTTAATGTGATTCAGATGATGATGCCAAATTTTATTATGCGGACTCTGGCATTTTGCAAGTTACTTCGTAGCCATGTTCTTCCATCGCCAAACAAACTTCATAAGCAAGATAGTTATGTGCTCGCGTGGTTGGATGAATTTCATCCCAGAATAAATAGTCTTCTGGTTCATTACACATGTGATAGTTATTTTCACCTGGAGCAAATTGCTTATCTCGATATTGAAGAACCTGCGTATATTGCAATACGTAGTTGCGAGCAAATGGTGAGTGAATGAATGCATTGAACATGGGGAACTTCACATCGATACAGGCATCTTTTACATTGTAAAAACCATATTTCTCCGGATTTTCAAACGCTTTTTTCAGATATTGCTCTGTATTCACAAACAAAAAGTCAGCTGTTGGGTATCGCTCTTTCCATGCGTCAACTCGTTTTGCAAGGCGCTCATTATGCAGGTCTACCGCTGCATTTAGCACGTCACGATCCGTAGTTTTCACAAACTTGGGAGTATCCCCCACATGAGGTATTCCCATAATAACAAAACGCCTCGCTCCGGCATTAGCCAGCTTCAGAACTGCAGAACTCATACCATCCAATACATTGTCAATATAAGTGCTCATTACTTCAGTATTGTAATTGTCCTCAAAAAACAGGACATTAATGTAATCATTGCTTCCTGAATAAATAAAATAGAGCGTTTCATCACTTAGTTGCTCATGTTCCAGCAGATAAGCTTGCACTATCAAGCCAAGACTCGGAGGAATTAATTTTCCTACTATCAAGTTCTTGATTGTTCCCAATGGATGCCGTATCAAGTTCCAAACCGTTAATTGATAATCATAAGTGGCAGACCAGCTACCTCCAAATGCTTTGTTGAGATAAACTTCTTCATCACTTTTTTGTATGGATAGCATTTCTGCCAAGTACTCAATCCAGACACGACCATTAGAAAATCGATTTTTCCAATAAGGCTTGCCAGGCAAAACAGGGACCAACTTTACTTTGCTCACTAAATTGGCAACATAAGGAGCCAAATCATGATCAAAAAAATCAGTCACTGCAGATATTCCTGCATCAAGTACCATCTGAGGAACATAATAATCGTTAGCAAACTCTATCATTTTGTTGATAACAAAAATTTTGAAAGGAGCCACTAAGAATGCAGGGTCCTCTTCCTGACGCAGGCTTTTAAGTAAATGAGTGGTATTACCATTATCAGACAAGCTGTCTCCAAACACTACGATTGATTTCACTGGAATGGATGTGAAGCCAACCAAGGGGAGAGACAGTAGTATAATAAAGAGGCAGCGACAAATCCTGTTGTTTTGGACCATAAAAATCTCCTTATATCAAAGCCAGCGAAACAAAAGATAGCAGCTTAACCCTTAGAGTATGATCAGAATTTAATTATTGTCAACGATTCTTTAATACTTAAGTCTCAATATGCAAAAATGCAACATTACCTATTGCAAAAAGAATCGAAGCCCATGCCCGAAGAGCAATTACGAAGCTATTTGCACCGCTAAAATCCTAACTGCCCAGAAATGCATTTAATTCATTCCTATTGATTAAATTGTGAGTAAATGATAATTTTTGCGGATTGATTTTTTGTTAATCTTGTAGGTTACAACGTGAAAGACATTATTATTGCATCATTTTACAAGTTTATTCCTCTCAATGATTTTGAATCTCTGAGAGAACCCATACTCACTAAAATGCATGAAACAGGCATAAAAGGAACCATCATCCTGGCCCATGAGGGCGTTAATGGCGGGTTTGCCGGGAGTATGGAGCAAATGACTGTTTTTTATCATTACCTGCGTTCTGATTCACGCTTTGCCGACCTGCATTTTAAAGAAACCTATGATAGCAAAAATCCTTTTGATAAAGCGAAAGTGAAACTCCGTAAAGAAATAGTGACAATGGGCGTCCAGAAAGTTGATCCCTCTCATAATGCAGGGACCTATCTAAACCCTGAGGAATGGCATCAGTTTATTCAAGATCCTGATGTTATTTTATTAGACACCCGCAATGATTATGAATACGAACTGGGTACTTTCAAGAATGCAATTAACCCCGACATTGAAAATTTCAGGGAATTTCCGGACTATGTTCAGCGCAATTTAATCGATAAAAAAGACAAGAAAATAGCCATGTTTTGTACTGGAGGGATTCGTTGCGAAAAAACGACAGCCTATATGAAAGAGCTGGGCTTTCAACACGTTTACCAGCTTCATGACGGAATTCTTAACTACCTGGAATCTATTCCTGAAAGCGAATCACTTTGGGAAGGTCAATGTTTTGTTTTTGATGACCGCGTCGCAGTGGATCAAAAATTAGACCGCGTTTACCCGCAATTACCTCAGGATTACAAGTACGAAAGAGAACAGAAATAATATAGAATATATTTACTTTGCCAAAGGCTGTTCAAAGCAACAAAATTAAGAAAAGCAGTTAAATGGGATAATACATCAGTTATACTGCTTTTTTTCAATAAACTCAGATGAATTATGACTAGCAAAAAACAACCAGATTCCACCATAGCATTGAATAGAAAAGCTGGTTTTGATTACTTTATTGAAGATCAATACGAAGCAGGCCTGGTTTTGGAAGGCTGGGAAGTAAAAAGTCTGCGTGCCGGAAAAATCAATTTGTCCGATTCACACGTGATTATCAAATACGGCGAGGCATTCCTGTTAGGTGCCCAAATACAGCCCCTTCCTACCGCATCCACTCATTTTATTCCGGATCCGGTCAGGACACGCAAGCTATTGATGAATAAAAAAGAATTAAACCATCTCATCGGAAGTGTTGAAAGACAAGGCTATACCATAGTTCCTCTTTCTTTGTATTGGAAAAAAAATAAAATTAAAATAAAAATCGCTCTGGCCAAAGGAAAAAAAGAGCATGACAAAAGAGATACTATCAAAGACAGAGAATGGCAAAGAGATCGTTCCCGAATAATGAAAAAGAACACTTGAGGAGATGGTTTATGAAAATAGGTGAGGTTGTCCCCGATTTTGCATTTAACGCCACGAATAACGTACAAGGACATCTTAATGATTACAAAGGACAAATCATTGTACTTTATTTTTACCCCAAAGACGCCACCCCAGGCTGTACGACTGAAGGTCAAGATTTCAGAGATGCCTACTCACAATTTAAAGATTTAAATGCGGTTATTTTTGGTATTTCGAGAGATAGTTTAAAATCTCATGAACAATTCAAAAGCAAACAGAATTTTCCTTTTGAGTTAATCAGCGATAGCAATGAAACATTATGCCAAATGTTCGATGTGATCAAGATGAAATCCATGTATGGCAAGCAAGTCAGGGGAATAGAACGGAGTACTTTCATTATAGACACACAAGGCATCTTGACACACGAATGGCGTAAAGTGGCTGTTAAAGGGCACGTAGAAGAAGTTCTAAATGCAGTGCGATCTTTGGCGGGATAAACAAGAACTATACCTGTTGGTGATTCATGTTTTAAAAAAGTACTTTTTATAGAATATTTAATTAATTTTTGCTATTATTGTTGCGGATAAATCATCAAATACGCCCTTTTCTTAAGAGTTCAATATGTTTATCCGCAACCTGCAACTTTTTATTGTTGTCGCCTCTTGCATACTGGTTTTAATTGGTACAGATATTTTGTTACCAAGCCTGCCTAACATTGCTCACGCACTATCTGTCTCATCAAATGAAGCGAAAATGCTCATTTCTATTTTCATGATAGGACAATTTTCTACAGTTCTTATTTGGGGAGTTATTGCCGACCAGCTAGGCAGAAGAAAAACATTATTTCTGGGGATGCTTATTTTCTTTATTGGTTCAATCTTAAGTTTAAAAGCCAATTCAATTCAGCTGTTACTAGCCTGTCGATTCTTGCAAGGTACAGGCGCAGTGGTTGTCCCTGTTGCAGGTTGGGCTTTAGTCCAGGATCTCTTCCCCAAAGACGAAGGAGCCCGCATCATGACCTTGATTGGGACACTGACTGCAGTGATTCCGCTCTTTGCTCCCGCATTAGGAGGAAAATTGGATGTGCTATATGGTTGGCGTTCAAATCTTTATTGTATCGCAGTTTACTCTTTCATTTTATGCGCCATTATGCTGTTTTTACCCAGAACTATCACTGTGCAAAAAACAATAACTCCCGACCTTAGGGAAACACTGAGCATTTACATGCGAATTATAAAAAACAGAACATTTATTTCCTATATCGCACTATTTGGATTATTAAACTGTGGCGAGTGGTGCTTCCTGACTGTAGCTCCATTTTATTATTCGCACGCACATATTGCTCCTGACACAATGGGGATTTTATTAATGATTACCTCCATGGGATTTGTCTGTGGATCTTTACTGGCCTCCCGCCTATTTAATCGCCTGGGAATTGATAAAATCATAGCCTTGGGAATTCAATTGGCTTTAATGAGCAGCCTGATGTTGTTAATAGGAGAATACTTTCACTGGAGCAAATACCAACTCTATAATGCCATAACTATCGGTGTCTATATTCTAAGCTCAGCCTTGCTATGGGGCGCAACCACATCCAGAGCCCTGCAATGCTTCGATGATTGCAGAGGCTCAGCCTCTGCAATTCGCAGTTTAATATTGCTGTGCTTTGCTGCTTTTGGCACTTATTCAGGTCGCCTGGTTAATCATAATAGCCTGTTCCCTGTTGGATTGTTTTTACTTTTTATGGCCTTCATTGCATTCATCGTTTTCAATAATAAAGAATTGAAAACAGAACGGCACATGGAAAGCATACCCATTTAACTTAAAAGCAGACACTTAATAATATAATTCTTGACGGAACCAGCATAGCTCAGCACAATGAACATAGAATTCAAGGACTTCAATGCACTCCCTGCCCACGCAGGAAATTGATTCCACTTGAATTGAAGAATACTTTAGCTGACAGGGTGAACCTATGGATAATACCAATACCGGACTTAAGCTGTTCGTGCTTGATACTAATATTTTGATGCATGATCCTACTGCCATCTACCATTTTGATGAACATGATATTTATTTGCCAATGGTGGTGCTTGAAGAATTGGATAGTCATAAAACAGGAACATCCGAATTGGCGAGAAACGTGAGACAAACGAACCGTATGTTAGTAGAACTAATGAGTAATGCCACTCACGATCAAATTGTTTCAGGACTGCCTATCCCATCTTATATCAATAGCAGTAACAAGAAATGCAGTGGAAGGTTGTTTTTTCAAACAGATGAATTTGATCAAGTGGTTCCTTCAACTCTGCCAGGCCATAAAGTAGACAATACAATACTGGCAACCGCTTTAGGTCTGCAAAAAAAATATTATGGCAAAAGACAAGTTATCATTATTTCAAAAGACATCAACTTACGTATTAAAGCAGGGATATTAGGTATTCATGCTGAAGATTACTACAATGATCAAGTGCTGGATGATGTCAATTTACTACATAGAGGATTACATATTCTCGATAACAATTTTTGGGATAGTCATGCCAAAGATATGGGATCTTGGCAAGAAAGCGGTAAAACCTTTTATAAGGTGACCGGTCCTTTGGTAAGCCAATGGAATCCAAACGATTGCCTTAGTACGGAAGATAATCAGTTTCAAGCTTTGGTCAAAAAAATTGACGGCCCTAATGCCATTGTTCAACTCATTCGTGACTACACTCAACCCAAACATTCAGTCTGGGGGATCACGGCAAGAAACCGTGAACAGAATTTTTCCCTAAACTTGTTACTGGATCCCGATATTGATTTTGTCAGTTTACAAGGTTCAGCCGGTACAGGTAAAACATTATTAACCATAGCCGCGGGATTAACCCAGGTCATGGATCAAAATCGCTACAGTGAGATATTAATGACAAGAGTAACGATTCCTGTTGGCGAAGATATAGGATTCTTACCGGGTACCGAGGAGGAAAAAATGACTCCGTGGATGGGCGCTTTAATGGATAATCTTGAAGTCCTTCACAGCTCGCAAGTAGGCGGCAGTTTTGGACGTGGAGCAACTCAGGATTTGCTGCAAAATAAAATTAAAATACGCTCATTAAATTTTATGCGGGGAAGAACTTTTTTAAATCGATATATTATAATTGATGAAGCGCAAAACCTCACTTCAAAACAAATTAAAACGTTGGTTACAAGAGCAGGCCCGGGTAGTAAAATTATTTGTCTGGGGGATATCAAGCAAATTGACACCCCCTATTTAACTGAAACCACTTCCGGACTCACTTTTGCTGTAGATCGGTTTAAAAGTTGGGAACACAGCGCTCATATGACGTTGACTCGGGGAGAGCGTTCAAGGCTGGCATTTTATGCGGCTGAGCATTTATAGTATTTGTTTATGAGGATTAATAATGACTGATCAAGCGATCACTTTTGATGATGTTCTGCTCGTCCCATCATACAACCATCATGAATCAAGACGAGTTGTTGAAACAACCAGTACCGACCGGTTAGGTAAACTGACTTTAAATCTTCCTGTGATTAGTGCCAATATGGATACGATTACCGAAAGCAATATGGCTAATTTTATGCACAGTAAAGGAGCCATGGGCGCTTTGCACCGATTCATGACCATAGAAGAAAATATTCAGGAATTTAAGAAATGCAAGGGGCCTGTCTTTGTATCGGTTGGATGTACTGAAACGGAATTACAAAGAGCCGAAGCACTGCGAGATGCAGGAGCCGATTTTTTTTGTGTTGATGTGGCGCACGCACACGCCAAATACGTTGGCAAAACCTTAAAAAGCTTACGTCAGTTATTAGGAAGTCGCTGCATTATGGCCGGGAATGTAGCCACTTATGCCGGGGCAGATTATCTTGCGTCTTGTGGTGCTGATATTATTAAAGCGGGTATTGGAGGCGGCTCGGTATGCAGCACACGAATTAAAACCGGTTTTGGCGTACCGATGCTAACCTGCATTCAGGATTGTTCTCGTGCTGATCGCTCCATCGTTGCTGATGGCGGTATCAAAACCTCGGGTGATATTGTCAAAGCACTGGCCTTTGGCGCTGATTTTGTGATGATAGGCGGCATGTTAGCCGGCTCTGCCCCCACACCAGGAGAAGTTATTCAAAAGGATGACGGAACCAAAGTCAAACGTTATCGCGGCATGGCATCCAGGGAAGCGCAGGAGGAATTTCTTGGACAAATGCATGAATGGAAAACAGCAGAGGGTGTTGCGACTGAAGTGCCGTTTAAAGAGAATCCTGATGGCATTATTGCTGATATAGTGGGAGGCTTGCGTTCTGGACTTACCTATGCCGGGGCAGACTCCATCAGTGAATTGCAAAGAAAATTAAACTATGTGATTGTCACCCAGGCGGGGCGCATAGAAAGTTTACCCCACAAATTATTGGAGGGGTAACTCACCAACCTAGACAATCTATTTTACCATCTATCCAGGCATAGACTGACTGGGCGTCGGAACATCAGAAGATGAGCCTGAGCCAGAGGATTGACCACTCCCACTGTTAGAACTACTGGATGTTTCATCATACTTTGTTTGGCTACCAAGATCTGGTGTACTTGTATTTGTATTCGAGTCTGGCGGCGGACTCAGTTGTGATGAAGTATCACTACTGCTACTAGTGCTATTACTGTCTGTTGGCGGTGATGAAGACTGACTGTCGCTGCCACTGCTACTGCTGTCTGTTGGCGGTGATGAAGACTGGCTGTCGCTGCCACTGCTACTGCTGTCCGTTGGCGGTGATGAAGACTGGCTGTCGCTGCCACTGCTACTGCTGTCCGTTGGCGGTGATGAAGACTGACTGTCGCTGCCACTGCTACTGCTGTCCGTTGGCGGTGATGAAGACTGACTGTCGCTGCCGCTACTTGACGAAGTAGGGGTAGGAGTAGTACTGCTAGAACTGGGACTAGAACTGGAACTCGAACTAGAATTCGAGCTGGAACTTGATTGTTGTGTGGAAGAATTGGGGCTTGGTTTGGGTTCTTCTGAACCAGCCAGTTTATTTTTAATCCCTTCCACTGCTTTATCTACGAGAAAACTGGCGCCAGCTGATATTTTGCCACCCACCCAGTAAAAAGGTTTGTTGATGCCGCCTTGCCATTGCTCGACCAGCTTCATATACCTTTCAATCATTTCCATCTGCGGATCTTTTTTATCATCACCTGCCTTTTGCCCTTCCTGAGGCTTATTTTCAGCACCAGGTTGAGGAGCATTTGAGCCAAATTGCTTGCCGATATTGTCAGCTAATTTACCCAACCCCTTTTTAGCAAGTCCTCCGATTACACTGCCCACTTTCCCCAGCGTACTTTGTTGAGGAGCTGGCTCAACAGGCTGCTCATCTGTTGGTTTCGGTTTTGGTTTCGGCGTTGGCGTTTGTGATTTGGGTTTTGGAGTTTCTGCCATGTTAATTTACCATGTCTGTTGATATCTAAATTATAGTACCTCATCAGGATTTTGTCTGAGGTTACTTTTCCAGGTTTACTGTTCCAGGAATATATTTTTTATTTACTAGTAATATAGTAAAACAAATGAATCAATAGAGCACAATATGAATCAATAATTTACAAAAACTTTACTAAATTAAAATCATGCCTGTAACTCTATAAACCAAGAATAATTATTAATCTTGATTTCTATAAAATTAATCTTTAGATAATTTCCATTAACACAGTATCCTTACATATTTTGAAAAAGAAGGATTTACACTCTTGGATCTATTAACAAAGAAAAATAGTGCAGTACTTATACTAAAATTAAACTGATACAATTATAACTTTTACATTTGTATATTTGCTAATACACTTTCTTCTTGGAAAATGTGTTGGCTCCAAATCAAGTCAATTATTATACAACCACATGGCATGACAATGAACAATGACTACTCTATGAAAATCAATGATTTTCGGTATATGCGCCGCGGAAAACATCTTAGTGAATTACGCTCGGAAGAAGCAAATCTCCTCTCCCCTGTCAATCAACAAGGCAAAGGCACAGAACGAGCATTACTGGTATTGCATGGTTTTTCTTCTTCACCGGCAGTTTACCGATATCTGATTCCTAATTTAAAAAATTATAATGCCATCCTTTGTCCTATATTGGCTGGGCATGCTGAAAGTATAGAAGCCTTTTCAAAATCCACAGCAACTGATTGGCTTCAATCAGCAAAAAACGCCTGTGAACTCTTAATAAATCAATATCAAAAAGTTGATGTTTTAGGGTTATCCCTGGGAGGATTATTAGCCTGTCAATTGAGTCAATTCTTTACTATCAATCACCTCTTTCTTTTGGCTCCCGCATTAAAACTACGCATGCGCATCAACGCCATGCTGAAATTAGCCCAGGTTCTTAAGTGCCTGGGATTTCGGCAACTTCGCAACGCCGCGGGGAATATTATCACCGATGAGCATGCCGAAATCGCTTATAGAAAACTTCCCATTTCCACAATCATTGAAATGCTAACCTTGGCTCGGGAATATGAATGGCTCCCCCCAACTTGCCCGGCAGATCTTTTTCTTGGGACTCATGATCAAGTAGTTGCGTCTCAACAAGTAGAACAACTATTTTGCGATTTACCTAATGTCAAAATACATTGGCTAAAAAATTCCGCTCACGTACTGCCACTAGACAACGATCTCAATGAAATTATTGATTGTATTAATAAAAGCAAATGAATGGAAATCAAAAATTGCCATGATTGATTTGTAACCAATCAAACAACCTGGTATTGGAACTTGTACTCGCTATAACAATTTAGATATTGAATAAGAAAAAAAATCATTGTATTTTAACAACTCATTTTGTTCTTTAGGAATTAAACATGCTTTTTTATAATGCCTCATTAAAAAATGATGAATTAAATGCATCAAAAATTGCTATTTTCGTTACAGGATTAGCCTCATTATTACTCATTGGAAATTATAGTGATGAAGAGTCCTACGAGGATGTCTCTCCCTCTTTCCTTAGTCGGATGATGGAAGATACTCCTAATTACCCATTCACATCCGATGAGGAAGGATTTGAAGTCAACATAGGGATTCCGTTTCAACTGTAATTTATAGCAAGCTAAATTCACCAAGGGTTTACCCTAATGAATTTAGCTCTTTTATCCTGAATAAATGCTAGGGAAACTGCTTATTGTATCTATCAAAATCTTTTAGATCAGATTGACTCCATTCGCGCATATCCAGCACAGAACCATTAAATGCCATGAAATCAGCCCGAGTTTTTGATAAGTTATAATAGTAAATATCACTGGCATCGGTAGCAAGGCTGCTTTGATGATTCACAGCAGAAATTTCTGCTACGGATTTATCATGGGTTTTCACAAAACTACGTTGAGCTCGTAAATATTTCCCCTTAAATTGAGCAAAATCCCATAATTCAACATCCAGCCGATTCACAATTCCAGCCAATTGAATTTTGGCGGCCTTTTTTGCTCTAATGGTTAAAGTATCACTTTTTATCCAATACAAACTTAATGTACCCTTCCCATACATATCAAGCTGTCTTAGATTGACAAAACCAGATATCAGCACTTTGGGATCCCCTTTCAATACGATTTGCAGATTCCTGCTGGATACTCCATTGATTTGAGTCACACCATTACCGACTGCCTCCAGTTTTTGCAAGCCAATATTCCCTGCCAACCTGGTGGTACCTTCATTCGCCAAATACAAATCCAAATAGCTGGTGCGTATATTATTCCCTGTCACAACCCCAGCGCCCTCATAGCGGAAGCGGTTGAGGAATTTGGTTTTAATATCCACAGTCACAGCCCCATAATCCGGGTATCCTTGCCCCAATGATACATAGAGTGTATTTTGTTTTACTACTGTTCTTACTTGAACTAAATCTCTGGGATCACCGCGTAACATGACTTCCGGTTTATTATATCCGGTATGCAAATTAACATTCAGTCGCCCCTGAACCACAATTTGATTGAACGATGACACTTGGCGAAACTGCCGTGTGCTGCTACCTGATTTTTTAACTTCCGCAGGAGGTGTTTGAGGTTTATGGTGGGCGCAGCTTGCCAATACAAAGATAAGTAAAATCAATAAGTAGCACCGC
This sequence comes from Legionella sp. PATHC032, assembly GCF_026191185.1. Classification (NCBI taxonomy): domain Bacteria; kingdom Pseudomonadati; phylum Pseudomonadota; class Gammaproteobacteria; order Legionellales; family Legionellaceae; genus Legionella; species Legionella sp. PATHC032. Next base: position 3,192,330 of record NZ_JAPHOV010000001.1, read on the forward strand.
TTTAGCATAATCTTAATTCCTATATCAATAATCTCTCTACATTAGAGGAAGTTTTGACAATGTGCAAGGCAGTCCCCTATAAGGAAACAAGACAATAGTGTTTCTATAGATACTTTGTAAAAAACTCATATCCGCAACGTGAACGCTTATAACCATTTTTCATTACTAAAATCAGAAATGGTGACATTGCTATTACAATAATCATGGTGCTGCGAATGGCTGGCTTTATCAACCAAAGACTCTATAGATTCTTTAAAGGGTAGGAGAGCAGGTAATTGAACATAAATATCCACCAAGACACCATTCTTGCAACTTAAAGTAACTTTACCTGTATTGTTTTCCCCAAAAGATCTTTTAATGAATTCACGTAAGGTAGCCAGCTTTACTGTCTCACCACGATGAGCCGTAAGATATTGGCCAAACTCTGTATCATTAACTTCTGCATTTAGGCGCATGGCCAAAGTAAAATAACTGTCTGTGCTTAAATCCTGACAACTTCCATGCTTGTTCCATTCATGGCGCTCCAGGCAACTGCCATAATTGTAGCTTGGCATCAGTTTTTTTAAATTTTGAGCAACATCAGATGATAAATCCAGCGGCGAGTAATCGCAATGGTTTGTTCGAGGGCGTATTCCACAATAGCCATAATTTTGGCCGCAAGCTTCCTGATTAGGCCATAATCCGTGCAGGATCAAATGATTGGCCTGATAGGCTGTCTTTGTTAACTTCAAACACTCTGGTTTACCTATTTCATACCCGTAAGTTTCACAAAAACCTGGCTGTGAGCTTAAAGCCAACACATAAGAATCAGCCATCCCAGGCGTAAGATCACAGCTCGCTTTGGGACGCTCAGTGTATTCAATAACCCCGCAATCAACACTCACCCAGCGCAGATTAGGTTGATGGTCTGAAAATTGTATACGCAACCAATCCGGTTTGGTTTTATTTATTTCCTTTAATTGATATTTCTGGTTGGGCTCAACCATTAAATTATCAGGATTTGACTTACGATTTTTGGAAAGGTAAGCAGGGCATGATTTTGTTGCTTCGAAAGTACCATTGACGAGAATTGAGGCATTAACACTGAAAGAACAAAAAAGCAAAAGCAGGGTGATTGGTTTTATCATTAAGACATCCTGGCTTGTCTTTGGTATGCTCATTATACCCTAGTCTGATATGAATGCCAGCAATTATTTTTTCATGAAATTGATTAATAAAGATTTTTTGAATACAACTCCATTCCCAATAAAAAAGGCTAATATAGAAGTAGGTACCGGAGAAAATAAATGACCCAACAAGATCCTGTAGTGCTTAAATCCGAGGGAGACAAAGCTTTAGAAAAAGGGGATCTGCCACTTGCCTTAAAATTTTATGAGGACGCTTTGGCCATAAACTCTCAGTTTTCTGGCGCTTATTATCAAAAGGGAACCGTTTTGCTGCGCATGGGTAAAGCCATTCAAGCAGCTGCCATGTACTGGCAAGCTTATTTATTCAGTGAATTCAAAACAGACATAGGATTAATGACGGCAAAAACCCTGGCCCACGCTAATTATTCCTTTTCAGCCTGCAAGCTTTTTGAATCATTTAAAATGGAAGAAATGGATGGCGAAAGCCTCGCCTATTATCTTTATGCTCTCAGGCAACAGGGAAGGGTACAAGAAGCATACTCCTTATTCCCTTATGTACACCAATTCAATATTCCCAAAACAAGTTGGGCAAGGGCAATTATTTTGCTTGATCTCAATAAAATTGAGGAAGCGCGATTCTTACTTGAACCACTTGAAGAAACAGACAAGGATGGACACATCACCATTTTACTTCATGCGGTATATCTGGCTTTAAATGATAAAAAAGCAGTAAAAGCTCTTTTAGACAGGGCAATTCAACGAATACCAGCTAATGATTATTTTTGCTGCCAGCGAATTGCAATTGACATCCTCGATGGCTTAAACAAGACACCGATAGAAACGTATCGCTCTTTCAAACGCTTTGATCTCATCGATGCGGCTGATTATTTTCATCAACATTCGGACAAGCATTTGCTGCATAGTGGGACAACTTATCAGACATTTGATTTATTAGCACCACAGGTTCTTTCTGAAGGCTTAATACTGGAATTTGGAGTGCGGTTCGGTTATTCGATTTCCCATATTGCTGAACTCTTTCCCAAACGCAAAATTTTCGGATTTGACAGTTTTCAAGGTTTACCCGAAGATTGGCACCACGAAAAGGCTGGCTCCTATTCTACCTATGGTAAAATCCCATCCGTAGCAAAAAATGTGACTTTAATCGCTGGATGGTTTAATGAAACTTTGCCCGATTTTAAAAAAAATAACAGGGAACCCATAGCTTTTATAAATATCGATTGTGATCTGTATTCTTCGACTAAACTGGTGTTCAACGAATTAAACTCCCAGATTGTTCCAGGGACTATCATAGTGTTCGATGAGTACATTGGTAATATCAATTGGCGCCAAGATGAATTTAAAGCGTTTCAAGAATGGGTAAAAGAAAATAAAGTGGAATATCGTTATCTTACTGCCAGCTTTTATACCAAGCAGGTTTCAGTACAAATTCTTAAGAGAAAGTGAAAAAAAATTCAATAAAATAATGCCATTTATTGGCATAAAAAAACCACCTTCCTTTTTGTCGCTTTGAGACAAACAATAAAGGAAGGTAATTCAGTGAATACGGGATTATATAGCAGTTACTTCTTCTGCTTGCAAACCTTTAGCTCCCTTAGTAACAAGAAATTCCACACGTTGTCCCTCTAACAAGGTTTTGCGCCCGGCGCTGCTAACGATAGAGCGGAAGTGTACAAATACATCGTCTTGACCATTATCACGACTAATGAAGCCATAACCTTTATCATCATTAAACCACTTAACGTGGCCAGTTTCTTTCACAGACATTTCAAAGTTCCAAATAAAATTAAACAAACACTTGTAACGAGCGATAAGAGAAAAAATACAATGTAATTATCGAGAGAAATTCACGACCAAGGTAAGTATGAGGAAGGAGTTTGTCGAAAAACAAGATTTTAACCAATAATGCTCATAGAACAAGTGACTATAATTATAATACACTATTCTACAAATAGCGAGCATTATGTACAATATCTTCGATAAATGTACCACTTTTATCTTGTTATCTAAGGCCTGTTACAGTGATCATCCAACATTGCAGGCTTCTCCAACGATGCCAGTGGGGATTTCGTTGGTGAAGTAAAAAACTGCCAGGCTCTATGCACATTTTTCCAACTGAAATCTTCTTCATAGCGCATAGTCGGAGCATACATTTCCGTCATGGCATCGGTTGCCTTATTGGCCACACAGGCTACGTCTTCAAAACTTCCCAGAACATAGGAGCCCAAATACATAGTATTGGTACGCTGCTGTTCTTTATCCAGTTGCAAGCGCAAATCCCAGGGAAGAGTTGACATGTAATCTTCCCAGATTTTATCTTTTATAACCGTGACATCAGTTACTCCCGGGATTGATTCCAATTCTTTTCTTAGCGCTTCATGATCAAATTTAAATTCCTTGTTATTGGGCGGCAAATTGACATAAACCGTGCACAAGCGCCCGTCATCGGGATTACTCCGGTTATCTCTGGTTGTGATAAGTGCCAAATGTCCAAAACCTGTTTCCTCAAGCGCTTTTGTAAAAAAATATTGTTGCGGTGGTAATCCCTTGATTTTGTAAACAGCAACCGGATAGCGATAATAATCCAAGCTCACTATACAATTCTTTTCAACTTCAGTTAAATCCAAGCCCAGAGACTCCCAATTTCTTGGCGAAGTAGCTAAAACCAAAGTATCGGCAGTTTCGGTTTGCTCGATGCCGTTATGCACATAAGTCACCGTAACCTTATCTTTTTCTCTCTTAATCTGGGAAACAGCAGCATTGACACGCACATCAAATTGTTCTGCGATTTTCTCCATTAAAAGTTGAAAACCACCATGTATTGCTAACAGAGAAGGCCTGCCAATTAATTGTTCAGCCAAAAGAATATCCGGCATGGTTAGTTTGCCCATGTACTCAAGGACACAATAAGCTGGGCAAAAATTTAAATCCCCATAACCAAATCCAGGCACAAATGGCTTTAAAAAAACAGGTAAATACGTCATGTTGTTTAGCTTGCAATATTCAGAAAAAGGGACTAACAATTTATTTGGAAGTGCTTTTTTATTCTGCTTTGCCTTTTTATAACCATCGTAGTCACTATTAAAAGTCCATAATTCTCCAAACAAATTCATTTCCATACTTATTTTTTCTAAAGAACTGGCTTTTTCAAATAATTGCTTGATTTCTATCGTTTCAGAAGCCGTTGGCATGACTTTTTCGAATTCAATGCCATGCTCAGATAATGCATCAAGAACAACACCATAATTGGGGGCAACCAATGCAGCTCCCCACTCCGTTTTTAACTCAGGGTAATCAGCATCAGAATAAGTATGGCATTTACCACCTACCACAGGCTCACGTTCAAGGAATATACATTCCACTGTCTTATTTTGTAATTTTGCTATTTCCTTTAATCGACGCGCTGCAAATAAGCCACTAGGGCCTGCTCCTATAAAAATTACTTTGGATGGTAATGTCTTCATTGAAATCCTCTTTGGTGAAATCGATTTACAACTTACCTTTGTTAACTACAACCACTCAAATTGGAACTAGTTTCTGTCTATGCAAAATGCCCTGAAATCGAAAAAATATAGTGACTTGATTTTTAAACGACGCATTAAGCAGCTACATGCCTCGGCTTATCCGAAGCATCCAGCACCCACTGCGTGGATACCGCTGACAAGCAGCGGTAAATAGACAATCGATTCTTTAAAATTCAAGCGACTATAACTATAAAAAACAATCACTTATTCTTACTTTGATGAAAAACTACAGTTAACTTAACACAAGGATGGATAAATGAAAACTAACAAAAAATCAGCATCCAGGAATTGATGCAGGCACTAGATTTTTTGGCAGCACAAACTGTAATTCATGAGCCAATTCCAATAGTAACCAATCATTACCTTTTGCCGAACCCATTTGAACAGAGACAGGCAAATGATGGTGGAACATAACCGGTAAAGTCATAGCTGGTAATCCGCCTTGATTAAACAAGGAAGTAAATGGTGAAAACTCTTTCTTTTTTTGTAGATAGTTATTGAATTCCTCATCAGTACGCAATTGACCTATTAATAGGGGTAATTGAGCTAATGCCGGAGTTAATACAATGTCTGTATTTTCCAATAATTGATGCAAAGGCCTAAGTAATTGGTATAGCTTATTTTTGGCAACAATTAATTCATAGGCGGAAACTGCTTTCCCTCTGTAATAAAATTCCCATGTTATGGGTTCCAGTTCATTAATCATTGGTTTTCTGCCACTGATCTGTTCTTGAATTTTTACTTTTGTATACGTATTTGCTGCAATTAAAGTGTGGGCGCATGAGCTTATAGCTTGTAGCTCTAATGGCAAGTGCGCTTCATTTAGTCTGTGGCCTGAATTTTTCAGTATTTCTTTTATTTTCTCTACCGCCTCCTGACATTCCTTTGCAATTGGTACCTCGGCAAATGCACCCTTCAACTCAGTAATGAGCAATTTTTTTTTCTTTCTCGATAATTTGTTAAGTCGCATTGGGTTTATTAAATTTTTAAATAACGCGAGAGTATCTCTAATGGAGCGAGTGAGTATAAAGCTGGTAGCCATCCCGGACCATGACTCATCAACCCATGGCCCGGAGGGAACCAGGCCTGATGTTGGTTTGAATCCAAACAAGCCACAACAAGCCGCTGGAATACGAATCGACCCGCCACCATCGCTTGCCGTAGCCACAGGAGCAATCCCTGCAGTTATTGCAGCGGCCGATCCGCCAGAAGACCCTCCTGCAGTTCTCATAGCATCAAAAGGATTTCTGCAAGGTCCAAATAAGCGAGATTCAGTAACACAGGAAAGACCTAATTCTGAGGTATTTGTTTTTGCAAAAGGTACAAAACCCAGGGCAATCAATTTATCAATTAAATCACTGTTCCTTTCCGCCAGATTATTGGCAAAAAACCTTGAACCCTCAGTTAGCCTAATACCCTCTATCGCATGCCCCAGATCTTTGACTAACAGAGGGACTCCATAATAGGGTTCATTGCCTCTCATTTTCCCAAGACATTGATGCGCATATTCAAAACAATCTGTAACTACGGCATTTAATGAAGGATTGACTTCACACAAGCGCTCTTGTGCACACCGCAACACTTCCTCAACGCTAACCTGTTGATCTTTTATCAGTTTAGCGAGCTCATGCACATCATAATAAGTGTATTCATTGACAAACATACCGAATTCCTGCGATAACGAGATAGCTTTTTATAAAACAGCGCATTTCTCTTTGCCAGATCATCTATAACATTATAGCTGTTGTTATCATAGTCATCTGATGGAGCTTAACCAAATTATGACGGCATACAATCCGGCAGGAGCTTCGTGATTACAAAAAAAGATATAAATAAATTGTCAGTATTGACAGTAAAAGAACAATCGTCACAAGCCATCGCTTTTATAGATTTAATTTCTAAAATGGATTAATAGGAGGTAAATTACTGTTTTTTCGCTTTTTCACAGATTGGTTACGTTTCACTGCATGCACAGCCCGTAATAATTCATCCCCACGCCATAATGTTTTTTCCTGACTTCGATACAACACTTGCGAAAGCAGATGCAATTGCCTCTTTAAATGGGCATCTCTTACCAATTGGGCTAAATCAGTTAAGTTAAGCATTGGGGCATCAGGCCATTGCAAAGAAGCCCATTTTAAAACAGCATCACGAGCTTTTTGGGGATTGCATTGATTACAAGCTTTATTTAAAGCATCCAAAGCTTTTTTATACTCCTTTTTACTGGAGGACCTTCTCGGCAGCTTTTGCCATATCCATAAACTTAAAGTGATTAACCAGGCCAAACCAAAAAATATTGCCAGTCCAACAGCCCAAACTCCTGATTCATGAGAAACCGGCTCAGAATCTGGGACTGATTGACTACTGGCTGAAATTTCTTTATCAGTCACTTGAGGGTTCGCAGTATTAGTCTTGACTGAAGTTGAAGGGATGATATCTAAACTTCTTGGAGGCAAAACGGCTATTTCTTCTTTACCTGTTTCAGTATTAAACCAGGGAAGACGCAATTCGGGTATTGTCGTTTTACCAGCTTTATTGAATAAATAAGTGACCTTGATTTCAATACTGCCAATAAGCTCACCCTGCCTCACCTGATTGCGTTCCGCTCCTTTCTCTGGATAAACGCTAAAGAAATTGGTTTCATCAAAGGCAAGAGAAGGTAATAATTGAGCTGGAATGCCTACTCCTTCCAATGTCACTGTGCGTGTTAAAGTGCTTCCTTGGCTAAGAGTCTGATTGCTGTTTTCGTATTGCTCAGATAGCTTAACTTGTTTTGCTGGCAACCATAGTTTGCCTTGAAACTTATCAGGGATTGGTTTGACAGTTAAGTTAATCGTTTTATCTGTGGCTTTGATGCGTTGAGGGTTATAATCATACACAAGAGCATTAAAAGTCGGTGATATGATTTTCAAAGAACCACTTTTTTGTGGGTATATGGCATAAGTTTGTTCCTCAACAACATAATTAATGTTGTTATGAACAGCATGGTAACGTTTCGCATCCCCTAACGGAATCAACAAGGCATCATCCACTTTTGGACCTTGATAATCAGCATCTAACAATCGTTTGCTATTGTATAATTTGACCGTATAAATAATTTGTTGATTAACATAAGGTTTTTTCTCATCCACTTCAGCCGTCAGAAAAACGTCCTGCTTTTGAATAGCATCATCAGGCAAAGGCTGTGTTTTGGCATTAGCCTGAACATTGATAGTGATGGGAAGACTTTGTTCAAGACCTACTTTTATTGGGGGAATAGTAAAAATGCCTGGCTTTAAGGCTCTCAAAAGTACAACCCATTGACTTTGTGATTGCGCCTGCCCATTAATAATGGAATAGTTGACATGCCTTTCTGTACCCAAAATCACAAAATCCTTTTGCAATGCAGTCAGGTCAGGAACTCCTCCACCCTGTTGATCTTCTTGGGTAATGGATAATTTAAAGGTTTCTCCCATCGTGACTTGAGAAGGTTCAAGCTCGACTTTGATTTCTGCAAAAGATAATAATGAAAATAAACTCAATAAAACCCATAGCATTAATTTCTTCATTGGTACCACCCACGTTCTCTACGTAAATGATCACGTAAAAATTTTTCTCTCATTAATCCACCCGGATCATCAGGTATTAATCGCAACCATTGCTCTTTAGCAAGTTGTTTCTCCTGATTCGATTCGGACTGAATGTCTCCCTCTTGCTTATCATTTTTCTTATTTTGATCTTTATTCTGCTTGTCCTGATTTTGCTGATTCTGGTTCTGTTGATCTTTATTCTGCTTATCCTGATTTTGCTGATCCTGGTTCTGTTGATCTTTGTTCTGTTTGTCCTGATTTTGCTGATCCTGGTTCTGCTGATCTTTGTTCTGTTTGTCCTGATTTTGCTGATCCTGGTTCTGCTGATCTTTGTTCTGTTTGTCCTGATTTTGCTGATCCTGGTTCTGTTGATCTTTGTTCTGCTGATCTTGGCTTTTTTTCTTTTCTTTATCTTTCTTCAACAATTCACTGATTAATTTTCGATTATATAAAGCATCCTGATTGTTTGGGTTAAATGCCAAGGCTTTGTCGTATGCTCGTATTGCTTCCTCATATTTCCCCAGGTGCGCTAAAGCATTTCCCTGATTATAATAGCCTTGTTCTGTTTTTAACTCATTAAATAATTTTGCTGCCTGTTCATAATCTCCTGCTCTGTATGCTGCACTTGCAGCCCAGTCACTGCGCTCAAAAATATCTTTAGCTTTTGCAAATTGCCCCTTTTCCATCAAATGTTGCGCTTGTTGATCGGGAGTAAACCATAAATCAGACCAACTAAATGCATTAAGTTGATTCGATATGAATGAAACTGCCACAATAGCTAAAACCCGCCACATCATACGGTCACCCTTTGCATCCAACCTCGCTGAAATACGGGTAATAATAAAAACAATGCCGGAATTAAAAACCAACGGCCTTCATCACGCCATAATGGAATGTCGTCATTTTTTTCAAGGGCAAATTTTTCTTTACCTTGAGAGGAGCTCAACCACCTTTCCAAATCACTTGAATCAGGGGAGTATGCCAATAAGTATCCATCTCCTGCGTTTGCGAAGCGTTGAAATAAGGGGTTCAAATTTTTATCGGATCTAATTGGCATAATTGAAGAGAATATGCCTGATTCAGCCAGCTTTTTTGCTTTTTCAATAGCGCTTGAGGAAGGGGTTTCGGCAGTTAAAACTAAAATTTCACCATGCTCATAACCTGCTTGCTTAATTAATTGGCTAGCCTCCTCCAAAGCACTGTCCAAATTATACCCGCCAACAGGCATGATATCAGGGGTCAACGTAGACAATAAGGAAGATATCGTTTGACCATCGTCTGTTAAAGGGGATACAACGAAAGGCTCACCTGTAAACACAATCAAACCAAACTGCCCTATATCCTTTCGGGTAAATAAATCATGTAATTTGAATTTGGCCCGACTAAGGCGATTTGGCGATAAATCCCCAAGCATCATTTTATCTGACATATCCAATAACAAAACCCTTGGTTGAATTGGCTTATAAGTAGATTGTGGCAATTTATACCAGGTTGGGCCCGAAACACTCAAAATCATAAATAAAATACTAAAAAACAGAAATGATAAGGATAAGGCGCGTTTACTCTGGCCCTTACTTAGTAATAAATGCTCCAGAAGATTGGGATCACATACTGCCTCCCAAGCATGTAATTTTGGTTTTTGCCGCCAGTAAATTACTGCCAACGCAAGCAAAGGCACTATCATTAATAAGCACCATGGTCTTAAAAAATGAAACTCAGCCATCATGACTTAAGCCCCTCTCTGCTTTTAAAAAAGACCTTAAGTACACAAACAAATCCGCCTTGCTAATCAGCCAATAAAAACATAGCAACAAGGCAAAAGCGACGAACCAGGGATAATATTCTTTTTGAGGTCGAACAGAGGCTTGCTCTTGCTTCACGGTTTCTAACTGATTGATGGTTTGGTATATGGATTGTAAAGACTCAGGATCTGTCGCCCTGAAGTAACGACCACCTGTCATTTTTGCCATTTCTTCCAATGTCTTTTCATCCAATTCGGCAGAAAGGGTGGGCGCAAAAAAATCACCTGTTAATGCTCTTGGATCTGCCTCGGAACCTAACCCTATAGTATAAATTTTGATTTCATCTTGCTTGGCTAACTCCGCCGCTTTTAAGGGGGCTAATACACCCGAATTGTTCGCTCCGTCCGTCAGTAAAATAATCACTCTTCCTTTGGAGGGAACATCTTGTAATCTTTTGACGGCTAAACCTACTGCATCACCAATCGAAGTGGTTTTACCTGCAAGACCAGCAGTTGCATCGTCTATCCTCATTAATACACTATGTCTGTCATAGGTTAATGGTGTTTGCAAATAAGCTCGAGTACCAAACAGAATCAAACCAATTCTATCTCCAACTCTGTCTTCAACAAATTGTTCTGCAGCCCTTTTCACGACAAACAAACGACTGACTGGTCGGCCATGTAATAACATATCCGTAATTTCCATGCTGCCTGAAAGATCCAATACCATCATGATATTATATCCTTCTCGTGTTACAGGTTTTGGTTCACCAACCCAGCGCGGACCGGACAGGGCGATAACCAGCAATATCCAGACTAAAACAGGAATTAATAGCAGCGTTTTAGCCGAGATTAACTGCCTCTCCTGTTCAACAATACCTGCCATTGCCTCAAAAAAAGGAACCTTCAATGCAGCAGGTAATTTTACTTTTGCCCGCGGTAACAAATACCAGAAAAACAAAGGAACAGGGATGAGTAACAAGACCCATGGGGTAGCTAATTCGAACATGCCCCCCCCCTTTGCTTAATCCATTTTTCCGCACGAGTAAATAAAGGATTTAAATTCAGTGTATCCGATGTTTTATAGGGTGAATCCAATAGCATCGATTTAACCGGAGTAAAATCAATCCCCTTGCCAGTCTGATTTAAGAATTCAAGCCATGCTTCACCATGCATACTGGCAACTTCTACTCTTGGATAATAAACCAAGGCAACTCGCTTTAGCAATTCAGAAATACGGGCACTGGCCAGTTGAGTGTTTTTATCTTTTTCATACTGTTCTTTGTAGATTTTTAATAAACCTAAAGCCTGTTTCTTGGGTAATGCATTAACATGTCTTTTATAAATGAAATAAGCAATTCCTGTCATTAAAACAACGATAAGAACCATTAAACCATACCACCCTGGCGCAAGAGGCCACCAACTGACAGGCTCAGGCAAATGAATGTCTCTTAATTGAGCTAATGGTTCCGCTTTAGCCACGAGACCTCCGGGGAAAGGTCAAGCGCGCCAATTGACTGAGATTAGTATCAGCCGTCACCTGGACATACTGAACTTGCAACCGCTTAAATTGATCATTTAAGCGTTCAATTCTCTGCTGGCAATAGAGCTGATAAGCTGTATTAACAGATTCCAGACCAGTATCTAATATGATTTCCTGTTTACCATCGCTAATGGCATATTGTTGTGGCTTTGGTGGGGTCAATTCAATTGCGTCACAAATATGATAGGCTAATATGTCATTATGGCCTCGTAAACGATTTAAATGCTTCTCGCACTCAGCATCCATAGAATAAAAATCGCTTATTAAAACAAGTATACTTCCAGGTCGAATGACCCGACGCAGCCTCATTAAGGCGTCACTTAACATACGCGGTTTTTCTTCTCGCTGAGCATCTGTTTGAGCGGTATATCGACTTAAAGAAGCCAATAAAGGGAGTACGCCTGAATCTCGTCCTCGCGGAATAAACTCACTGTGTTCCGTAGCTGAAAAAAAGAATCCTCCTACACGATCTCCTTGTTTTATCACGGTCCATGCCAAAAGAGAGGCCAATCGTGCAGCAACCACTGACTTAAATGCTATCTTGGTACCGAAAACCATGGAAGGATTAAAATCTACAAGTAGAACCACTGGCCTTTCCCGCTCTTCCTGATAAATTTTAACATGAGGTCTTCCTGTACGGGCAGTAACACGCCATTCCATATGACGAATTTCATCACCAGCCTGATAATTCCTTACTTCCGCGAAATCCATCCCCCGTCCACGAAATTTGGAAATATGGTTTCCAGAACGCAACGCCCTTCCTTGCGGCTTATAATGAACAGAATGAACATACCGTCTTAAATCGATTAATTCGCTTAATTCAGCTACAACTCCGTCAGTCATAAAAACCTCTAAGGGATGGCGACTAAACGTAATAAAGAATCTATAAAGTCATCACTGCTTATGCCCTCTGCTTCTGCTTCAAAACTTAGCAAAATCCTATGGCGCAATACATCATGAGCGATAACATGTATGTCATCGGGAGTCACATAATCTCTACCTGCAAGCCAGGCATGAGCCTTGGAACAACGATCCAGTGCGATAGTAGCGCGTGGGCTTGCTCCAAAGCGTAACCAGCGTCCCAATTCATCACTGTATACACCAGGATTGCGAGTAGCAACTACCAACTGTACCAGATAATTTTCAAGTGCTTCACTGGTATGTACCTTCAATACTTGTTTTCGAGCTTCAAATAAAGTTTTTTGGGATAATTTCGTCACTTTGATTTCATTTTCTGTTGAATTACCCAGTGCTTCTTTACGTGCCAAAGTTAAAATATCATGTTCTACTTTTGCATCAGGGTAGCTAATTTTCACATACATTAAAAATCGGTCCAATTGGGCTTCAGGTAAAGGATAAGTTCCTTCTTGTTCTATAGGATTTTGAGTTGCCATGACCAGAAATAATTCCGGTAGAGGATAAGTTTTTCCTCCAATAGTGACTTGCCTTTCTGCCATTGCCTCAAGCAGGGCTGACTGTACTTTGGCAGGAGCGCGGTTAATCTCATCTGCAAGGATAAGATGATGGAATATAGGACCTGGCTGAAAGACAAAGGAACCATTTTGCGGATGGTAGACGTCTGTACCAGTTAAATCACCCGGTAACAGATCGGGTGTGAATTGAATACGATGAAAATCACCTTCAACTACGTCTGACAATTCTTTAACGGCTCTGGTTTTTGCTAAACCTGGGGCGCCTTCAACTAACAAGTGACCATCTGCAAGCAAAGCGATCAACAGACGAGAGATCAAATCCTTTTGACCCAAAATACGCGAATTAAGGTGACGACTTAACTGTAGTACTTTTTGTTGCACATTATCTGCGACTTTATCGTCTAGTTGCTCCATGACAATTACCCTTTTAAAAAAATAATATCCTAACTTGAATCCATTGGGATGCCAAGTAGAATGAGTCTATTTTGTATAAAAATAAATCATTTTGATGTTTGATTAGAGCATCTTGGGTCATACACAACATAAGTAAACTCAAGCCCAGGGACTTAACAGGGTGCTAATTCAATCGCTCACTCCAGATAATCACTTTGCAATTCCAGAGGCATCATCGACTGTACTCTCTCATACAATGAAATAATTTCCTCACAAAATACATGCAATTGTTGCTGATTTTCCCAAAGGTCATAATCTACGCCTTTATTAAACACTTGCTGTCTTGATAAAGTTTTTAAAAGAAAAATATCATTGCTGGATAAACCAAGATGACTATTCAACTCAACCAATTCCATTAGATTTTTATATTCTTTTATTGGTCTGTGATCATGCAAACAATAAGCTTTGAAGGTTAGCTGAAAAGCAAGGTACATTAGTGAAGTGATTGGAGACAAAACTTCGATGGTTTCTCCACCTCGATACATTCCATTGGAAATTTGTTGCAACATATAATCTGCGGTATAGGCATGTTGCGTAGCAATATTAAGTAGCTCCAAAGGTGATAAATACCTCCTGTCCATGTGGAAGCCTCTCCCTTTTTTCTGGTTCTTCATGGTAAATCATGTTAAAATAAAAAGCGATTATAGCCTTTAATTTCATTGATGCACACTTTTATTAACAGCCCCTTGCAAATCGGCTCTTTAAAAATCCCTCATCGACTGATTCAAGGACCTTTGGCAGGATACAGTTGTGCCCCTTTCAGAGAATTGTTTAATATTTACACACCTCCTGCTTATTGCGTTTCTGAAATGAGTTCTGCCATCGACATTCTTCATAAACACTCCTCTCAATCCCGGTATATTTATAGAGCCCCCACAGAAAAACACCTGGCTTACCAAATCTCCGGAAATGAGCCACATGTACTTGCAGAAGCAGCAGCTAAACTACAATCACTGGGTGCTGATATAATTGACATTAATTGCGGCTGTCCTAAAAGCAAAATTCGTAAAAAAGGGGCTGGTAGCGCTTTATTGGAAGATCCACAAAAATTGATTGCCATTATCTCTAAGGTACGCGCAGCAATCAGTATTCCGCTGACTATTAAAATACGCATTCAAAACAATGAAAAGGATTTAACCTTGGCCAAACAAATAGAGGACGCCGGAGCTAATGCCCTGATAGTACATGGCAGACGATGGACAGAAGATTATGATATTCCATGCAATTGGCATCAAATTGCAAATATCAAGAATGCTATCAATATACCAGTCGTTGTGAATGGTGATATTAACAATATATTCAGCTTAAGAAGTGCCATGGAAATCAGCGCATGCGATGGTTTTATGATTTCTCGAGCAGGCACAGGCAAACCTTGGCTTTATCGGGATTTATTGAATCTGGAAACAAATGATGTAATTTTTGATGAGAAATTAAAACTGTTTATGCTCCACCTCGAAGGATTGTCATGCCTTGAAAACGAGCATAAAGCAGTACTGCAAAGTAAATCCCTGGTTCGCTATTACTTCAAAAAGCAACTGAATGAACAACAACTGCAACAGTTCTATCAATTAGATTCATTAATGGAAATTAAGGACTTTTTAGCCGAGGCAGCTCATAGGCTTTCACCATATTAGTTGCAGTCTGCTATGGGGACTGTTCTATATTATTAGGGTAAGCATTACGTTCCGCTATTTAGCTCAGGTCACGCTGAATTTCTCGCGCCTCCATTCTGGCCTTGGTAATATCTGACTTAAAAACACAAGAAATATCTTCTGCAAATTTCATATTATTCATTGAGACTGAAAGCTCTTGTTTAGCCCCCTTGTAATTCTCATAAACAATTCTAATTTTTGCAGAGAATATTTTATTTGCAGCTAACGCCAGTTTATGCCGACATATCCCCTTGTACTGGCGGGATTCCAATTCCTTTAATTCCTCATGAAGAATCTGACATCTTTGCACTAACTGCTCTTTATCAAAAGAATTGGAGTTAACATTTAAAGAGAATAAGAATAAAAAAAATGAGCCAGATAATAAAATCCATTTTGACATAATAGTAATCCCTGTACTGTAAATTGATTGTTTCCCATGAAATCTATTATACAATTCTAGCTTGTCAAACTTCTACCTCCATCTACTTTCAATGTTTGACCTGTGATAAATGAGTTTTCAGCCAGAGTAAGGACGGCTTGCGCAATAAAATCGGGGCTGCCATGTCTTTTTAGTGGTGTTTTCTCGATAATTTTTTGTTGTTCTTCTGCAGTTAAACTATTTTCATTCTCAGGCCAGGCAATGGCGCCGGGCGCGACTGCATTGACCCTTATTTCTGGCGCCAATTCACGAGCAAGCGATCTCGTTTGCATCTCCAATGCGGCTTTAGTTTGACAATATACCGAATATCCTTTAAGTGGTTTATCTGCATGAATATCAGTTATGTTAATAATGGAACCTTTACATCGAGCCAGTAAAGGACGAGCCGCCATACTCAGTAGAAAGGGAGCATGGACATTCACTGCAAAAAGATATTGCCAGTCTGCCTCATTCAAAAAATGACAATCCGTTCGTTTAAAAACAGAAGCATTATTGACTAACAAATCCAAACGACCTGCCCAATGTTTCACTTTGACTATGATCTCTTCTGCTGCATCAGGTTCAGTTAATTCTTTTTGCAAGACAATCACGCTATTCATGCGCACTTGATTCAAATGTTTGGCCAGAGTATCTGCCTCATGCAAAGCAGAACGACAATGGATGGCTACCTGATATCCAGAGAGATGCAATTTTTTAACAATTGCCGCGCCAATACGTTTAGCGCCTCCAGTCACCAAAGCAACCCTGGCTTCTTGCGTGTTTTTCTGATTCAAGGTATGTTCCTCATTTGGTAACAGGCTTTTTTCGAAACCTCACTGCAAAAAGTAATCAGACAGGATGCTCGAATCCTCATGTATTATTGTGTACACTTCAGTTTTTTCTTTGTTTCTCCTCGCACTTTCGTGTTCACAGCGAGTTTTAAAAGAAGTCTAACGATAGTTTAAGTGATTATGAATTTAAAACAAACTCTAATAAACCAGTTAAAGTTGCAAAAAGAAATCCCTTTTATAGAATTTATGCAGCAAGCACTCTATGCCCCCTATGAAGGCTATTACACTTCGGGATTGCAAAAATTAGGAAAACACGGTGATTTTATTACTGCTCCTGAACTAACCTCCTTGTATGGCAAAACGTTAGCAAACCAATGCCAGCAAATCCTTCCCTTGCTGGAGTCCCCCGTACTATTCGAGTTTGGCGCTGGAACTGGGAAACTCTGTATTGATATATTAACGCATTTGGAACAATTACAGTGCTTACCTGAATCGTATTTTATTCTGGAAGTAAGTGCCAACTTACGCCATCGCCAACAAGAATTGATTGAGCAAAAAATTCCGCAATTGGCCGGCTTGATTCACTGGCTGGACAAATGGCCAGAAGCTCCTTTTAATGGAGTAATAATAGCCAATGAAGTACTGGATGCCATGCCAGTTTATCGTTTTATGCAATCTGAAACAGAAATCCTGGAAAGCTATGTCACTCTGGATGAGCACGATCAATTTGCAGAAATTTTCAAACCGGTACAAAATCAACGATTATTGGCCTATATCAAAAATCATTTACCAACACTCGATTATCCTTACCTTACAGAGGCTAATTTGTTTCTTGATGATTGGTTGTTGAATTGCAGTCATATGCTGAAAAAGGGGGCTCTGTTTATTATTGATTATGGCTTCCCTCGCCATGAATACTATCACCCTGATCGTAATCAAGGCACATTAATGTGTCATTACCAACATTATGCACATCCCAATCCTTTACTTAACCCTGGAGAACAGGATATCACTGCACATGTTGATTTTACTCATGTCGCTGAGGCGGGTCAGCAGGCAGGGTTTCATATTGCGGGGTATACTAATCAAGCCTCTTTTTTGCTGGCGAACGGTTTGCTAAGCTTAATCCATACTCTTGATGATGAACAGGAACTGTTTGCAGCAAAACAGGCAATTAAACAATTAACTCAACCGAGTGAAATGGGAGAGCTATTCAAAGTCATTGCGTTAACCAAAGATCTGGAAATTGATTTAAATGGTTTTCTGATAAATGATAAGCGAGTGAATTTATAATGATGAAAAAATACCTGACTACTGTGGAGTTACAGAAAGAATCCATGAAGTTTTCTGCCGGGCATACCACCATCTTTTCGGCAACAGAAAGAGAACCTTTGCATGGTCATATGTATTCTGTTTATTTGGCTCTTACTACCTGGGTAGAAGAAAATGGTATGACCTTTGACTACCGTTATTACAAAGAGCGGATTCATAAATTATGCCGCTACTTAAATCAAACCTTTCTTATGCCGCAATTTTCACCTTTTTTAGAATACTCGGAAGATGCAGAATATTATTATTTCATCTTCAATAAGAAAAAAATCCCGTTTCTTAAAGAAGATGTCACCTTATTGCCCTTAACTAATATTACTGTCGAAGAGTTATCACGCTGGTTTGTTAATGAACTGATTAAAGAAAAAGAGGAATTGGATAAACATCGTATTGAAAAAGTAGTAGTCAAAGTTTTTTCTGCACCCGGCCAGTCAGCGAGTCATGAATGGCTTAGAAGTTAAATGAACGATATTTATCAGGTTTGCATCCCCCATACCAATCGAGATTGTTTTGACTACGAAGCCCTGGATTTAACTCCCTGCATTGGTGGAAGGGTATGGGTACCTTTTCGTAATCAAACTCGAGTGGGCATTGTAATAAAGAAAGTCTGCTGTCAACAAATGAGCCATTCATTAAAGCAAATCACTTCAATAATCGATGAAAAACCTCTGGTTTCCGAAGATCTTTTAGAGCTTTGTCTATGGGTAGGAAATTATTATCAGTCCCCATTGTCTGAAGTGATTCCTTTGGTAATACCAAAAAAATATCGTCTGGGTTTACCTTGCTCACTACCTACAGAAGATTTTTATCAATTGAATCTCTCTGTTGAAAAGGCAAAAACATTAATCTCGAAAAAAGCAAAAAAACAACATGAATTGATTGATTTTTTAAGCAGGCAGCAGAAAGGGATTTCCAAACAAACCCTAAAACAACATGGCTACAAGGAAGCTCAAATTGCAGCATTACTTGCTTGCCAAGCCATTAACCTGTCACAGCAAGTGACCTTGCCAACGAAAATTCCTGAAAAACTCAGTCCGCCATTAACACTCAACCCTGAACAAGCCATTGCCGTTGCTTCCATTTTAGAACATATCCATCATTACCAATGCTTCTTACTGCAAGGTGTTACCGGAAGTGGTAAAACAGAGGTTTATTTGCATGTCATTGCCAAAATATTGGATCAGGGTAAACAGGTATTGGTGTTGGTACCAGAAATCGGGTTAACTCCACAGCTTTTATCGCGTTTTACAGCCCGATTTAATCAGCCAATAACCGTATTACATTCCAATTTGAATGAATCAGAAAGGCAAATTGCCTGGCAGTTGGCAAAAGAAGACAAAGTTAAAATGGTGATTGGAACTCGTTCGGCCGTTTTTACCCCTCTGCCCAATCTCGGTTTAATTATCATCGATGAAGAGCATGACAGTTCGCTCAAACAGATGGAAGGAGTTCGCTATTCTGCGCGAGACACTGCTTTAATGCGCGCTCATCTTGCTAATATTCCTATCATTCTTGGTACAGCCACTCCCAGTCTGGAAACCATTTATAACTGCAAACAAAAAAAATATAATTTATTACGCTTAACGCATAAAGCCGCCTCCACTACACCATTACATTATCAACTGGTTGATTTGCGCTCGCAAATGGTACAGCATGGATTAGCTCTCCCAACACTTAAAATCATAGAAAATCATTTGCTGCAACAAAACCAGGTACTTGTTTTCATAAACCGACGCGGCTTTGCCCCAGTATTACTTTGCCATCAGTGTGGATGGATGGTTGATTGCAAAGCATGCGATAGTCATTTAACACTGCATAAACAGGCAGGACAAATGATTTGTCATCATTGTGGATTAACCCAAAGAATACCCGTATTTTGTAATAACTGCCAAAGCAACGAATTAATCCCAGTAGGATCTGGAACCCAGAGAATTTATGAATTTTTAAGCCATCAGTTTCCAGATACGAATATTTTACGTATTGACCGAGATGAAGTTCGTAAAAAAAACGCACTAAACAGTCATCTGAACAAAATTAATAAAGGGGAAGCTCAACTGATTATAGGCACTCAAATGTTAGCCAAAGGACACCATTTTCCCCACCTATCTCTGGTGGTTGTTGTAGATGCCGATGCCGGCTTTTACAACCAGGACTTCCGAGCTATCGAACATTTGGGACAATTATTAACTCAAGTATCTGGACGAGCAGGAAGAGCAGAACATCCTGGGCAAGTATTGATTCAAACTTATTTACCTGATCATCCGCTGCTTAATCTACTCATTCAGCATGGGTACGATGAATTTGCTAACGCTTTATTAATTTCAAGGCAAGAGGCTGAAATGCCTCCTTTTCAATTTTTGGCAGTCATCAGAGCTCAGGGCAAAACCGTCAACAAGGTGGCTCAATTCTTAAAAGCGACCAAAGATCAAATTCAGAAGCATACTCTCACAGTGCTAGGTCCTGCGCCAGCGCCTTTGCCGCGAAAAGCGAACCAGCATAGAATGCAACTATTAATTAAATCTCCTTCAAGAAAAGTTCTAAAAAGTTCATTGACGCAATTAAGAGAGTGGTTAACAATGAACAAATTAAGTAATGGCATCCGCTGGAATGTGGATGTTGATCCTATGGACTTATCATGAATGAACTAAACAAAATGATACATAAGAAAACTTTTGATATCGCTTGGGGCGATATGGACGCATTAGGACATGTTAACAATGCTCGTTATTTTGACTATTTTCAGGAAGCACGGATTGATTGGCTCAGGGAGCTTGACATCAAAATGACAGGCCAAACAGGTCCTGTTGTCATTCATGTCGCTTGTACCTTTCTGAAACCAATAGTTTATCCTGCTACTGTAGCCATACACAGCAAGGTACATAGTCTTGGCAATTCCAGCATGATTATGGATCATGATTTGTATCAGGAAGAGGTTCTTATGGCTCAAGGAGTGAGTAAAATAGTCTGGGTTGATTATACCCAAAACAAATCAGTGCCTTTGCCCGATATTATTAGGAATTTAGTGTAGAGCCTATTCGGACAATCGCTCCCTTACGGTCGCGGCTCGGTTTTAGTTATAATCTGAGCCGCGACCGTAAGGAAGCGGACGATAAATTAATAGGCGCAGAGAATATCTTCAGCCCAATCAACGCTCATCACACACTGTAAAATAACCATGTCGATAAGGATTGGATCGCCCTCTGAATTCGTACTCACGGCAACGTTGGCCGCGATCATCAACATAACGCTCTTTCAAACGAAAAGCATAATCTCCAAAATTCATATCCTGTTGCCATTCCTGAGCATCTCTCTGTTTTTGCTCAGCATCCATTTTATTCAGAAATTTACTCAATTTACTGGCAAAGCCTGTGCTACAAACAAGAGTCAGCAATACAAACACCATAATTTTTTTCACAGCACTGGGCCTCCAATAAACATTTGAGGCAATATTAAACCATAAGTGACAATAAAAATCCAATGCTGATAATAATTAAACGGCGATAGGTGCTTTAATCGCAGGATGTGATTGATAATTCACAAATTCAAAATCCTCATAAGCATAATCAAATAAAGAAACCGGTTTTCTCTTGATTGCTAAGGAGGGTAATGGCAAAGGTTCTCTTGTTAATTGAGTTTGCGCTTGCTCCAAATGATTAAGATACAAGTGGCAATCTCCCCCGGTCCAGATAAATTCAGCCACATCCAAATTACATTGCTGAGCAACCATGTGGGTAAGCAAAGAATAAGAAGCAATATTGAAAGGAACTCCTAAAAATACATCGGCTGAGCGTTGGTACAATTGGCAAGATAACTTGTTATTGGCAACATAAAATTGAAACAAGGCATGACAAGGCATTAAAGCCATTTTATCCAATTCCCCCACATTCCAGGCACTTACAATCAAGCGACGAGAATCAGGATTACTCTTGATTTGTTGCACTATTTCACTTAATTGATCAATAGTGCGTCCATCCGCAGTTGGCCAACTTCTCCATTGCTTTCCATACACTGGCCCCAAATCACCATTATTATCTGCCCATTCATCCCAAATGGTTACCCCGTTTTCCTTAAGATAAGAGATATTGGTATCACCACGCAAAAACCACAGTAATTCATGGACAATACTTCTCGTATGCAGTTTTTTAGTAGTGACGAGCGGGAATCCCTTGGCCAAATCAAAACGCATTTGATACCCGAATACAGATAATGTTCCAGTTCCGGTTCTATCCGATTTTTCTATCCCATGTTGTAAAATATGTTCCAACAATTGCAAATATGTTTTCATCGCTTAGCCCACCATAACCAAATTCCAATTAATAACATCGGGATGGATAAAACCTGCCCCATTGTCAGCCAGCCAAATGCCACAAAACCTAATTGCGAATCAGGTTGTCTAAAGCTTTCGGCAATTAACCTGCAAATGGCATATCCCATTAAAAATAAAGCGCTCACTCGTCCTTGTTGTCTTGGCTTTGACGCATAACACCAAATCAAAATAAATAAAGCGACTCCTTCCAAACCAAATTCATACAATTGAGAAGGGTGTCTTGGCTGATCATCCACATGAGGATATCTCATACCCCATGGAACATCAGTGACACGCCCCCATAATTCCCCATTAATGAAATTCCCCAGGCGACCTGCCGCTAATCCTAAAGGGACTAAAGGCGCAACAAAGTCTCCAACCTCCAAAAAAGTTTTTTTGTATTTACGGCAAAACAGCCATACAGCAATCACTACTCCAAGCAAACCGCCGTGGAAAGACATTCCGCCTTCCCATATTTTAAATAATAGCCAGGGCTGGTGTATAAACTCCTGAAAGTCATAAAACAGCATGTAACCTACCCGCCCCCCAAGAATAACACCAAGTGCACTATAAAAGATCAAATCACTTAACTGATCGTTATTCCAGTTCAATTTATAATGTTTGATACGCCAATAACCCAACAACCAGGCACCAACAAACCCGATTAAATACATCAAACCATACCAATGAACTTTTAATGGCCCTAAAGAAAAAGCAATTGGATTAATATTTGGATAAGTGAGCATGGTTATTCAAATTCCTTTCACAAAAACATATGAATTGCAGTGATAATTAAAATCACAATAAATCCATATCTTAAATAATTTACGGGTAAAAGATAATTTAATTTCGCCCCAAATGGCGCAATCAAACTACTCGGAATTGCTACTCCTAAAACTGCTGGCCAATAAATATAGCCTGTAGAATACGAGATTTTTGTCATTTCTAATGTGCCAGTAATCATAAACATAACTGTACCCACTATGCCAACTGCAAAAGTACCCAAATTGGATACTGCGGCAATTTTTCTGACTGGCACTCCACAATAGGTCAGATAAGGAACGATGATTACACCTCCCCCAACACCTAATAAACCGGATATCGAACCTATAGAACTGCTGACTAAAGTATTGAGCCAATATCCCGGAAATTTATCAGTATGACTCACTCGGACATCAAGAAGCATTTTCATTGCAACACCAAGCAAAAACAGTCCAAATAGTATTTTCAATAAATGGGTTGGAATCACAGAGGCCATTATGGAGCCTAAAATAGTGCCAAGCACCAAACCAGGCCATAACTTCTTAAACAGAGGTAAGAGTATATCATCCATTTTATTATGTGCTTTTAAGGATGCATAAGAAGTAAAAATCATCACCGCCAGCGAACAACCTGCAGCGACATGCATAAGGACATCTTCTGGAATCACCTGCGAGTGTTGAAAAATATAGACTAGTCCTGGTACTACGATAAGCCCGCCACCAATTCCTAGAGTGCCTGCCATTATTCCTGCAAAAGCGCCAATAATGATGTAAATCACTCCATTAATTAGCAACTCGCCTGATATCATGACTTTCCTGCTCTGATTAATCCCCCTAATCCTTCCTCTTCCAAAGCTTTTTGCAAATGAAATCGTATTTCAGCAGGATGTTCAAACTCCAAAACTTCTGCCAGAATTTTACGGGCATTAGCAATGGCAAAATTACGAATAACCCACTTCACCCTGGGTAAACTGGCGGAATTCATGCTTAACGTGTCAAAACCCATAGCAATTAACAAGATCACCGCTAAAGGATCGCTAGCCATTTCACCACAAATACTCACCTCAACGCCAGCCGCATGCCCTCCTTCCACTATTTTTAGCAATGTACGCAACATGGCTGGATGCAAGGGATCATAAAGCGCGGCAACTCGGGCGTTATTTCTATCCACAGCCAATAAGTATTGAGTGAGATCGTTACTACCCACCGAAATAAAATCTACTCGTTTCGCCATTTCTCTTGCCAGATAAGCAGCAGCAGGCACTTCAATCATCACACCAATTTTAGGTTTTACTATTTTGCACCCCTCTTCCACCAGCTCTTCAAATGCCTGCTCAATCAAATAAACGGCTTCTTCTACTTCGCTAAGTGTTGTGACCATAGGCAACATGATACGTAAATTATCCAGTTCCTCACTGGCACGCATCATGGCACGGACCTGAATCAGAAAAACATCAGGATGATCAAGAGTTATTCTTATTCCACGCCATCCCAAATAGGGATTTTCCTCTTCAACTGGGAAATAAGGCAAAATTTTGTCGCCACCAATATCCAGGGTGCGCATAGTCACCAAACGTGGAGCAAAGGCCTTGAGAGTCTGTCTGTAAATAATGGTCTGCTCATCTTCTGAAGGGAATCGATCCCGACTCATAAATGGCACTTCGGAACGATACAAACCAACACCTTCTGCGCCAACACTCATTGACAAACCAGCATCCATTGCCAAGCCGGTATTGACTTGCAAGGACACTCTGTAGCTGTCAGTAGTTTCAGCTGGTTTATCACGCAAGCTTACCAGGCTTTGGTTTAATTCCTGTTCTTCTTGAGCTAATTGCTTAAATTCCGCTAATAGTGATTTGGAAGGTGAAATATAAACATGTCCATAATAGCCATCAACAATTAAAGCCCGGCGCGATACCAGTTCTACTTTTAATCCTCTCAACCCCATCACAGTAGGTACACCGAGAGCTCTTGCCAAGATAGCAACATGGGAGTTATTGGAGCCTTTAGCTGAAACAACACCAGCCAATTGGCCTTCTGGAACTTCTGCCAAAGCGGCAGCAGTAATTTCTTCGCCGATTAAAATGGTTCTCTTCGGATAAACGATTTCTTCTCTTTGGGTCCGTTGTAATTCCGCCAAAACTCTTCTGCCCAAGTCACGGAAATCACTGGCTCGTTCACGCAGATAATCATCACCCATGCTTTCAAATTGCTGCACATGTTTCTTAATAACCGTAGCCAGGGCAGCTTGAGCGCTAATTTGCTCTTCACGAATCACATGCTCGACTTCAGCACCCAAGCTATCTCTCTCCAAAATTCTTAAATACACATCGAATAAAGCATGCTCTTCCTCAGCAACAGTTTCTTTCATGCGTTTACTTAAACGCCTGATATCATCTCTTGTCGTTTCCAATGCTTCATAAAACGCATTGATTTCATCTTCCAATTCCTCAACTGGATTACGAGGGACCGCATCAATATCGGCAGGTGGGTACACAACTACAGCCGTACCAATTCCTATACCAGGAACACTGCCTATTCCAGTAAGAGCAGTGTAAGCCGCGTCTACCTTGTCGACTCCTATACCCTTTTTAGGTTGTGTTAACTCGGCCAGTTCACCTGTTGCCTCTGCATGAGCAATAATTCCGCCTAATTGAGCCGCCAAGGTAATAAGAAATGATTCTTCAGCATCATCAAAATAACGTTGTTCAAGCTGTTGAACAACTAAAACACCATATAATTTTCTATGCTGAATAATAGGGACGCCTAAAAAAGCGTTCAGGTGATCTTCGCCAATTAATGGATTATGGTAAAAATCCGGATGAGAAGGGGCATTTTCTATATTGATAGGTTCTTCTCTTCGTCCTATCAACCCGATAAGACCGCAATCAAGAGCAATTCTGACTCTAAACTCCGCTTGCTTGTTCAAACCTTCCGTGGCTATCAATACGTATTCGGCATTTTTATTATCAATAAGATAAACGGAAACAGCCTCCGCATTAATGGCTGTGTTAATACGTTGAACCAAAATGCCAAGTGCTTCTTTTAAATCACTGGCAGCGGTAACATCTTGTACTATCCGTTTAAGTATTTTAAGCATCTAAGCTCTTTGATTACCTCTTTTACGTTTTAAGCCATAAGGGGTACGGCGTTCTTTTTTTAACAAAGGTTCTAATTCTTTTAACGCTTGAATGTAGACCTGCCTCTTAAAGAAAATAACTTGTTGTTCGGGCTCATGAAAGTCTACCCACCGCCAGCTATCAAATTCGGGAGAATCACTCAAATCCAATCTCACTTTTTGCTCGCTTGTTACAAGCTTTAACAAATACCATTTTTGTTTCTGGCCAATAACCAAAGGCTCACTGCCATGACGCAAATATTGTTTGGGAAGTCGATACTTTAGCCAACGTCTGGTCGAACCCAATATTTCAACATCACCTTTATCTAATCCTACTTCTTCATGCAATTCACGATACATTGCTTGCATGGCCGTCTCGCCTGGTGCCAATCCACCTTGCGGGAATTGCCAAGCGTCATGCCCGCTTCGTCTCCCCCAAAAAACTCTATCGGAATCGTTGACGAGTATAATACCTACATTCAAGCGATATCCGGCACGATCGATAACCATGATGTCACTGCTTAGAATAAACCGTTAATAACTTGATTTTTCCACAAAGTACAAGAGCTTACAATTAAATCTGTAAATATTATTTGGACTAATTTATTCCTTGTTTTTATATTGCATTTTCTGATTCATTATAGAACAAAAATTGCTCATCATAATGACTCTCAACACCTTCGAGACTTATGGTTTTATTGTACTTAATAACATCACACATTATTCGCTTCCTAATGGTTACAGGCCTTATTGTGATAAGCCGAGCCGCGACCATTAGAGAGTACATAATAATATGGCAACATATTGATGATTTACGAAAAACCCCAAAATCAAAGCAAAAAATGTTTTTAATGAAGGAGTTTAGATAAACTAAATGACCGAATTAAAAACTTTTTTAACGAAAAGATTGGGGTTATTCGTGAGTCCTAAAATTAGTTGTTATTGGTATAGCCAAGTTTTCGCTATACTTATCGAAACAATAGCAAATCATTGATTATAAATCCGCATGAAAAAACGAGTTTTAATTATCAATACTGGTGGCACAATCAGTAGCATAAAAACATCGCATGGTTATGAGCCTTCACCAGGATTCATTCAAAAAGCGTTGGCAGGCATTCCTGCACTAAAACATCAAGACATGCCTGACTACATTATTAAAGAATATCAGCCGCTACTTGATTCCTCTAATATGACCGTCACGGAATGGAACAGGATTGCCAGAGATATTGCTCACGAATACGAACAATTTGACGGATTTGTTGTTTTACATGGCACCGATACTATGGCTTATACTGCTTCCGCTTTGTCATTTATGTTAGAGTATTTGGGAAAACCAGTCATAGTCACTGGTTCACAGATTCCTTTATCCGAGATCCGTAATGATGCGACAGATAATCTCATTACCTCCTTGTGGCTTTGTGCTCATCAGCCTATCCATGAGGTATGCATCTATTTTAATCAACATTTGTTTCGAGGCAACCGCACTCAAAAGATTAGCGCCCAACGCTTCAATGCTTTTGATTCGCCCAACTACCCACCTTTGGCATCGATTGGTATCAATATAGAATTACATCAACATCGTTTATTGCCACGTCCCAAAGCACCGTTCCATCTGCAAACTATTACTCCTCATTTTATCGCCAATTTCCGCCTGTTTCCAGGTTTTGCCTCTGACGTTCTTGAATACATTTTAAATCAACCTTTACGGGGTTTAATCCTTGAAACCTATGGGGCAGGTAATGCGCAGAACAATGATCCAAGATTTTTACATTTGCTTAAGGAGGCTTGTGGCAGGGGGGTTATTATTATTAATTGCACTCAATGCCACCAGGGAAAAGTGGAAATGAATCAATACGCAACAGGACATACTTTAAAAGAGGCGGGCTTGATTAGCGGTCATGATATGACACCTGAAGCGGCTCATTGCAAATTGCTGTACTTATTAAGCAAGAATCTGGAAATCCCTGAAATCAAAAAACTTATTGAAACCAATTTGTGTGGTGAACTGCAGGTTTAAGAACGAGGGATCTCCTTGCTCCAGCAGAAAATATCTTTTGGAGACCTCTCGCATAGATTTGAGCCTGAAAAATCAACCCATATCTATTACATTCCAATGTTGTCAGAAGGTGACTTACATCGTATGAGTCTGATCGGATGAATGTTCCTCATCCTCTTCTTCTGTTGCCTCTGTTTTTTTTACATCGGATGGTTTGCTGTCTTCTTGCTTTGTCGTTGTTTGTTTTACCACTGGTCTTTCAAATTGGCTTTCCGTCATTCCTTGAATAGTGCGAACAGCCGTATTAAATTCAACTCCAAAGCGTCCTTCTCCTGAACTAAACCAATCCGATGGCGTAACCACTGAAACACCCCAAAAGCTTAAACCAGGAAGCGAAAAACCTTTATCTTTCTTGATAGCGTTTTGATTGTCTTGGGCAAGATCTTGCAATACTTGCAACGCTCTTTTTCTTTGTTCTTCCAGATTGTGGGTTGGATTAATTCGCTCACTTAACGCTTGCAGTCTTACTGCCAATTGCCCTTCTTTTTTGGTTCTGATTTCGTAATCGATCCCTGTTCTGGGACTAAAAATTTCATCACCCAGATAGATGGCAGCATGGTAATAGACAATATTTTCAGGCGTTTCTGTATAAGCCCTATTTAACAGATCAAAATCAAATTTCTTTAGTTTGCCAAGAAAATCGTTGGAATGATTTTTCAAATTATTGAGACAAGTGACAGACTCTCCTTTATCTCTCGGCTCACCATAGGATTCTCTTATGGATTGAATTTGTATTCGGGCAGTATCTATCAATGTATTGATTGACAGCAAATCCGCTTCGTCATTGCCTGTATCTTTAAAGAGAACGATACTTTCTTCCAGTTTATCAATGACATTCTTTTGATCGATTGATAATTTTGTATTATACCCAAGGGTTTCTGACTTCCATTTCAAATTGGCAGATAACTCGCTCAATTTTTCCTTTATTAATTTCTTTAAAACCTTTAGAAATATATTCATTGCTCTACTCCTTTAACTGCAACTTATTTATCATATAACTCTTTACATCATTCATAACATTGGGGCAGACTGTTTAAATCAGCACCGATTATGATATTTAACTTAGGAAAACACAAATCTCATGAATTTACAAATTATTATTTTAGCTGCAGGGCAAGGTAAAAGAATGTATTCGGACACGCCCAAAGTTCTTCACCACCTAGCCGGCAAACCGATGCTAACCCACGTCGTGGAAACCGCTCGGCAACTAAGCCCCGATGCAATTCATGTCATTTATGGTCATGGTGGTGAACAAATTAAAAATTCACTCCCCGACTTACCTGTTCATTGGGTGCATCAGGCAGAGCAACTAGGAACTGGCCATGCCGTTTTGCAAGCCATACCCTATATCCCTGACGATGCATACGTTCTGGTTTTATCTGCTGATGTTCCCCTGATTCAAGTAGAAACTCTTCAATCATTAATTGAATGCAGCCAACGTCAAAATCCAGATCATCCTGTTTTAGCACTCCTGGTTGCAGAACTAGAAAATCCAAGCGGTCTTGGGCGTATTATCAGAAACAACCAAGGTGAAATTTATAGCATTGTAGAAGAAAAGGATGCAAGTGAGCAAGTAAAGAATATAAAAGAAATTTATTCTGGAGTTTGTTGCACTTTGGCAAGTAACCTGAAGAAATGGTTGCCTCAACTAAGCAACGACAACGCACAGGGTGAATATTATTTAACTGAAATTATCTCATTGGCTGTACAAAGTAAAATGCCCATTACGTCATTAACAGCTAAAAATAATTTTGAAATCCAGGGCATCAATAATCGCCAACAATTACAGCAACTGGAGCGCATCTGGCAACAAAGAATGGCTAATCAACTCATGGAAAAAGGCGTCACTCTGGCTGATGCCAATCGCTTTGATTTGAGAGGTGAGTTATATTGCGGCAAAGACGTCTACATCGACATTAATTGCATTTTTACTGGTAAGGTGGTTTTAGGCAATGGCTGCAAAATTGGCCCAAACTGCAGTCTGACAAATGTCACATTAGGCGATGGATGTGAAATTTATGCCAATAGCGTATTGGAAGGCTGTCATATAGCAAATGACTGCCACATTGGCCCCTTTGCCCGCTTGCGCTCAGGAACGCAATTGGCTTCCCATTGTAAAATTGGCAATTTTGTCGAAACTAAAAAAGCGATTTTTGATGAAGGCACGAAGGCCAGTCACCTCAGTTATTTAGGGGATGTTTTACTAGGGAAAAATGTAAACGTTGGCGCTGGAACCATTACTTGTAATTACGATGGGGTTAATAAACATCAGACCATTATCGAAGATGGTGTTTTTATTGGGTCAGATACTCAATTAGTTGCTCCAGTTACTGTGGGCGCTAATGCAACAATAGGAGCAGGGAGTACCATACGCAGGAATGTGCCACCTGATGAGTTAACATTAACCGAATCACGACAAAAAACCATCTATGGCTGGAAAAGGCCGGTAAAAAAGGAGAGAGGTTAAATAAAAGAGGACAGAAATGCCTTACGCTGTCATCATTCTTCTGATTGTTCTTATTGCGATTGCTTTGCGCCAGGTTGTCAGGGTTGTCATTCCAATTTGGGCAATTATGGCAACAGGAGCTATTGCTGTTTTGCTTTGTCAACAGATAACTCCATCACGCGCTTTTACTGCCATTGAACCGGATGTCATGCTTTATTTGTTTGGCGTTTTTTTTATTTCGCAAGCCGCAGAGGAAAGCGGCTACCTCGCCTTTCTTACCGATCAAATTTTTTATTATGCGACTAATGGAAAACAAACGTTAATGCTGATTGTTTCCATTCTCGGTTTAAGCTCCGCGTTGTTAATGAATGACACCATTGCCATTATAGGTACACCTATCATTTTACAACTGTGTCAGTCACACAAAAATTTAATTAAACCCCTGCTGTTGGCATTGGCATTTTCCATTACCATTGGAAGTACCATGAGTCCTATAGGCAATCCACAGAATTTATTAATTGCTATTAAAGGAGAGATGGCTTCGCCATTTTTTGAATTTTTCAAATATCTGGCTATGCCTACCTTGTTAAATCTGGGTATAGTTTATTTTTTTATTCATTTTTTATACAGAAATGAATTAAGAGTACCCATTAAAAAACCAGTCCTCCCACTGATAAATGACCGTCGCAACCTTACTTTGGTTAAAATGAGTTTGATCATGATGTTAGTTCTAACCATGATCAAGATATTGACAGATTTCCTGCATTATTCAGAGTTTCAAGTGAATTTTAGTTACATCGCGCTCTTGTCGGCTGTACCAATCTGGTTTAGCAAGCATCGATGGAATTATATAAAAAAACTGGATTGGGGAACTTTAGTTTTTTTTGCAAGTACCTTTATTTTAATGCAAAGCGTATGGGATAGCGGCTTTTTCCAAACCAGAATGAGTAATTTTCATATTGATGTCAGCCACATCATAGTGATTTTTATAATGAGTATTATCCTGAGTCAATTTATATCTAATGTCCCATTAGTAACAATATACTTGCCTTTATTGATGAGTCATACTCATTCCAGTATAAACCTGCTGAGCCTGGCTGCGGGAAGTACTATTGCCGGTAATCTCTCGATCCTGGGGGCAGCAAGTAACATTATTATTATTCAAAACAGTGAAAAACGTGGTATTAGAGGTTTTGGATTTCTGGAATTTATAATTGTAGGAGCTCCTCTCACCTTATTTAATCTATTAGTGTATATCTCATTCCTGCAAAAAGCATAAGAGAATGAGCGATGAGGTATTCATAATCTGTACAATTAAATCTATTATTTAATTTCTCTCTGCTTGCACAACTAATGAATAATTTTTTTCTAAAATCTTGCACATCCATAAAATAACAGGGAGAGAAATTAATGCCGTCAATAGTTTGTATTGCCAAACACTCACCGCTAAATTAATAATTTGTTCATAAGGATAAATGCCGCCATAAAGCAAACTGTAATCAACCAGACATAATAACGAGTTGACTGATATATTAGCGATTAATATTCGCAAGGAGCGGTTAATTTTCCATTTTGAATACTTTAAATAGTGCAACAACATTGCATTACCAAGAAAAGTGACAAACAAAGACAACGATGCCGCAGATAACCTGCGTGGCATAATGTAATGATAAAAAGGATTCAAATTAAAAAAAGGAGGAGAAGGCAAAGCAACGCTCCCCATCAATAAAATGTCAAAAATAAATTGTGCTGCAAGAAGAGCCAAGGCTAATTTCAAATTGGCCTGATAACCCCACAATTCGCCAACTATAGAACTAATAATGATAGTAATTGGAAAAAAAATACAGCTGGCAGATAAAACCAAGTCTTTATTGATTGCTATGATTCGATACTCACAAGCCAAACAAACCAATATCACGGTCACAGCGAAGCAAATCAAATATTGATAGATTGGAAAAAGCGTTACTTCTGTGGCTTCAATTAATGCTTTGCCCTTATATTGTTTGTCGTTCAATAAAAATGTTAAATAAACTACGCCAATAATTAGGAGTAAAAGAGACGCGATCATGAATGAATCGATAAAAATTTGTTTGAAACTATGAGCATGTGGAGCAGAAAATAATAGATAAAAGTCCAGGCAAAAAAAACTCACTCCTCCCAATAAAGCTAATAATACACATTGCTTTGGCGTTGATAAAACCCTGTCAGCTTTAGTACAAAACAATAAATGAGGCAAATAGAAACTGAGTGCAAAAGCAATAGTTGTAGCAAAAAATTTCTTGGGAATTTCTTCAAAAATAACTTGATAGGCAGGATTATCATGCATGTATTCAGCAGCAGGTAAATTGACAAGCACATAAACCCCAATACAAAACATATATAAGGTCATCAAACAAATATTAAGTAAATGACGTTGTTCTTTGAAGGTACAATTTCTCAATGCGAATAAAAACAAGGCTGCGATAAGGGGGCAAATCAAACTGTTTATTGCAAATACCAGTCCCCCGAGTAGAATAATTTTGAAAGAAACGTTAATTAATAATATCAGACAAGTTATCATGCTCACTGCGATGAATAAAAACCCAGGTGACTGTTGGGGTGATAACGATTGATTCATACGACAAGAGCTTCCATAGTATATAACAACTCATTCTACCTTTTGATAGATACTGGCTATAGGGGGTTAATTCTTTACGATTTACTTGGGAGTATTAACAACATCCCTATACGCTTCAAATAATAATTGCCCTTTATTAAGCTAATCAGGTCGCAAATATAGCATTATAGTCCTTTGCATAGCAAGATAAACAAAAGTAGTCAACTGTCGACTTAAACGATGACTAAATGATAAGTTAATAAAAAAATACATAGGCTGAGATAATTTCATGAATACTCATAAAACAAAAGCTTCAGCAAAAGCGGGACTATTACCGGGAACTGCCGTATATATAGGTGAACACCCACCGCAACCGACTCAAATTACTATACATATTTATGACAAAAAACATTATAAACGATTAGATTCCTTCGATACCCAACAAGTGAAAGAGGCTTATGAAGCTGGACATAATATTTGGATTGATATTTCAGGTCTTGCAGACGTCGAAAAAATTACTAAAATTTGCTCACAATACAACATACACCCCTTGGTTATTGAGGATTTGCTTAATACCAAACAGAGACCCAAACTGGATATTGTAGATGATTATATTTTTGTTGTTTTTAAATTATTACAATCCCCTCCCAATCATTTATCCTATAATACAGAACAGTTCTGTTTAATCATCAAACAAAAGCTCTTACTCACATTCAGAGAGTCGGGAAAATATAATTTATCCTCTATTTATCAACGTCTCAATGGAGAGCATTCATTAACACGGGAATACGGAAGTGATTATTTGACCTATCTGATCATGGACTATATTGTTGATGATTATTTCAACTTTGTTGAAACCTCAGCCCAACTGCTTGAAACGTTGGAAGATCAATTAATTAATAAACCTGAAACAATTAAGTTACAAACGTTATACACCATCAAAAGAAGAACCATTACCCTTAGAAAAATCATTCCTCCGTTGAGAGATATTGTCCATTTGTTACTTACAGATGATGGGGGGCTAATCAATAAAAAATATAATCTTTACTTCAGGGACTTATATGATCATTGCATTCGCCTGGTAGAATCGATCGACTTGCATAGAGAAATGTCGGCAAGTATGCTGGATATATACCTGTCTACTATAAATAACCGGATGAATGAATCCATGAAAATTTTGACCTTGTTTGCCAGTATTTTTATTCCGTTAAGTTTTATTGCAGGG
The DNA here is from genome assembly GCF_026191185.1 of Legionella sp. PATHC032. Classification (NCBI taxonomy): domain Bacteria; kingdom Pseudomonadati; phylum Pseudomonadota; class Gammaproteobacteria; order Legionellales; family Legionellaceae; genus Legionella; species Legionella sp. PATHC032. The sequence goes on from NZ_JAPHOV010000001.1 coordinate 3,226,436, forward strand.
GTTTATGGAATGAATTTTAAATTTATGCCTGAGCTGGATTGGCAATACGGTTACCCTATGATTCTGGTTACCATGATACTTCTGGCGATACTCATGCTGTATTTTTTTAAACGAAAAAAATTATTTTAAGCTGCAACAAGCGCCTCGTTTACACTCAGCATAATATCATCGATAAAAATGGGTAATCGACTTTACCAGGCAACAACTCCATGTTGCCCTTGTGTCAAAGCAACCCGGAAAATCTTATTTGGTCATGCTAAGTTCTGTTATCGCAACCTTTTCCTGATCTGGATTAACCCGACGTCTTCTGGTTGAAAATAAACTATCCGGGTTAATAGTCACCACAACTCCAGGCTGAGGCTGAGATCGAACAGGAACCAGGCTCTTGGCTGGCACCACTTCCTTCGTATCTTTTTCCGTAATGAGTTGATGGGGAGAAACTATAGGACCCTTTTCAACAGATATTGGAGTAGGCTCAAGAGGTGTCACCCCATTCAAAGCCAGATTGGAGCCTGTAATTAATTTGGGTTCACCTTTGATATTGTGTCTCTCAAACCACAACTTGAACGCTGTAGCCAGATTCCAGAAATCTTCTTCTTTGCTTAACATTAAAACAAAGCGTGTTACTTTTTTGGGGATCCCAAATTTGAGATTGATGGCAGCCGCAACAGTTTTTGGTGCCCATGCCAAAGTAGCCATGGTTTTGGTTTTTCCAACTCCCTCTACAAATTCAACAGCAGAAATAGCTCCTGAACGTATCGTAGGCCAGTACATAAATACAATTGGATCATTGATTAAGCCATTTGCACCCCGAAATACAGGGGGTAAAACCAAAACATACGCTTTATCTATGGCTTTCCTAAAAAATCCTGGAGTTGTTTTCTTTTCCTTCTCCAAATCCATGTTTAATACCATAGTGCCAAATTTTAAGGCGGGAGATAAAGGAATTAATGGTTCAGCATCTTTATCAGGTTTGAAATCAATGGGTATTCTCTTGATTAAACCGGAAAATATGACATCCGCCACAAAGCGATTGACACGTTCATAAACATTAAACGGATCGAAAGACGATGCTTTGTCTTTCAAACTTGACTTGGGTAACTCCATATGTGCTGCAACATTAATATGCAGCAGTAGCAATAAATGACGCAGGGCTCTGTAATATAAAAATGGAGGCATGCCTACAGTAGACTCCAATGCCTTATCCATTAACATGCTTGTCGCTTCAAACGTTAATCCAAAACCTAAAACAGACTCTGGTTTCATTGCCAGATATTTATGGCGCTCGCATAATTCTGGTGTGGTTAAACGAATAATATAGCGACCATTGAAATACACTCTTAATACTTGCGAGAGAGGCTCACCTACATAAGGAATTAAACTCACCCCGTAAGTCAGTGCATCATTACCCATTAAAACAAGAGGCTCTCTTCCCCAACCTTTAATTTTACGTTTATAGTTGCAATCCAATTCATCACAGATTGAAGGAGGAAGTGATTTTTTATTTGAATTAAATGAGGAAGGGCCTAATGAGTCAAGAACCGCAACATGGGCTACGGTTTGGACTCCTTGCCGCCAGGTGTATGCTCTGACAAAATAGCTCGCTAGAGTTAATCCCGATAAAAAAATAGAATAAGGGGCATACCAAGAAGCGTCCTCATCGTAGCCCTCTCTGAAATAATTTTGTGCCGTATTGTTTGCAAAATTCAAAGCTACTAACGGCAAAACATCGTTAACAAGAATATAACCCATGCCATAGGCAATTTTCTTTGCCTGAGGATTATTGACCAGGGTGGGCACAGCATCGCGCAACGCTATTGCCTGTTCTAAAACTTGAAAAGTTGTATTTGCGGTATAGCTAAATAAGCCAGTCGTCATTTTTGATAATGAGGCGTTGTTCCAAACCCATTTTGAACCTTCCCACAGACTTGACCCAATAGTTTTGACTCCATTTACCACCGATGAAAACCACTTCATAATGCTCTCCTGCAACAGCGGAATTTCATTTTATGAGTAAAAATTGGGAAATACCAGAGGGAAAGAGCACTTTTCTTGAACTTTATTGAAATTTTTTATAAGAGCTGATGGTCAATTGAACTTTTGTGCTTTAATTTTACAAAAATTAATCCCAACTCAGATGATTTGTTAGCATGAATTTAAAATACATCAGTCAGTCATTTTTGTGAGGAATAGATTACTTATTATTGTTTGACTTTCCTTCATGCTGGCTTTGTTAAAGTAAATTCTTGTCTGTGTATTCGCAAAGATCCTCAATGATGCACGTCTTGCAATGTGGTTTACGTGCTGTACAGACATAACGGCCATGTAATATTAACCAGTGATGAGCATCATGTAAAAACTCATGGGGCACTTTTTTTAATAACTCCTGCTCAACAGCCAGGGGTGTATTACCCTTCGCAATGCCAATCCGGTTAGCTACTCTGAAAATATGGGTGTCGACAGCTATAGTTGGCTGACCAAATGCTGTATTCAAAACCACATTTGCAGTTTTTCGGCCAACACCAGGCAATGCTTCCAGTGCCTCTCTCTGATTAGGAACTTGTCCCTCATGTTGTTCAATAAGTATTTCACAGGTTTTCATGATATTTCGTGCTTTGCTATTATATAGACCTATGGATTTAATATAATCTTTTAATCTATCTAATCCCAAATCCAGTAGGGCTTGTGGAGTGTTAGCTACTGGGAATAGTTTGGCTGTCGCTTTGTTCACACTGACATCCGTTGCCTGGGCTGAAAGCATGACGGCAATTAATAATTCAAAAGGGGTACTATATTGCAACTCAGTTGTAGGATGAGGGTTTTGCTCTTGAAAACGTTTGAAAATTTCTTTTGATTTTTGTTTATTCATATAGTTTTTTTGCTTTCACCCTAGCCAAAGCCTCAAGAATATAATTTTTTTTTGCTTCTACGTCTTGAGTATGATCTTGCGGGTGGGCTGAAAGTTTCTTTCTTTCCCTGTATATTTGCTGTTTTTCATGCTCATCCCGCAACTGGCGCATTTGTTTGGCATTATAACGCTGGCGGGCCAAATCCTTATCATATCCAGCCGCAGGCAAACTAACCATCTCAATGCAGTCAACAGGACAAGGATCCACACACAAGCCGCATCCAGTGCACTCATGAGTAATAATGGCATGCATTAATTTACTACTACCAATAATTGCATCAACAGGACAGGCCTTGATGCATTTAGTACAACCAATGCATTCATCCTCTTTGATAGCAGCAACTGAAGGAGGCCGAGTATTATCTATTGCTTCTTTCAAATATGGAGATGCATCAACATGCAGTAATTTTCCCAAAGCATTTACAGTTTCAACACCACCAGGAGGGCATTTATTAATAGGGGCAGCTCCTTGGGCAAGCGCTTCAGCATAAGGCAAACAACCTGCATATCCGCATTCCCCACACTGGGTTTGCGGCAATAGGGCATCAATTTCTTTAACAGAGGCCATTACTTCACCTTCATGCCAGGAAGTGCTCCAGCATCAGGCTGTAATAAATAAATTCCCTGTCCATCCCCTGCCGCCAATACCATGCCTTCAGAAACTCCGAAACGCATAGTGCGGGGCTCCAAATTAGCAACCATTACAGTCAAACGCCCAATCAACTCTTCAGCATCATAAGCCTTTTTTATGCCGGCAAAAACCTGCTTTTGAGCATCACCCAAATCTAAAATCAAGCGCATTAGTTTATCAGCTCCTTCCACAGGCTCTGCATTGATAATTTTTGCAATCCGTAGATCGACTTTGGCAAAGTCCTCGATACTGATTAAGTTGGTGTCCTCAACTGGCGTGTTTTCTTTTTTGGGGGTAGTCGCCAGAGATTCCTTACTTTGCAACAACATCGCTTCAATTTTTTCTTTTTCTACCCTGACCATCAAAGGCTGAAAAGTATTGATACGGTGGTTTAGCAAAGGCTTATCGATAGAACCCCAGTGTAAAGGCTCAGAATTTAAAAATTCTTCTGAAGCTTTGGCCATCATTGGCAAGACTGGTTTTAAATAGGTTATTAAAATGCGGAATAAATTGATTCCCATTGTGCATATGGCATGAACTTCATTTAGTTTACTTTCATCTTTAGCCAATACCCAAGGTTTATTGGCATCGATGTATTGATTGACTTTATCAGCACAATCCATGATTTGTCTTATTGCTCGCGCATAGTCTCTTGAAACAAATGCGTCAATCACGGACTCTCTTGCGCTCAGCAAGTCGCTGTATAATTTTGGATCATTCAACTCTGAGCTCAACCGATTATCAAAGCGCTTATTAATAAATCCCGCGCATCGGCTTGCAATATTCACTACCTTCCCAACCAGATCCGCATTCACCCTATTGACAAAATCGTCAAAATTCAAATCCAAATCGTCTACTCGACCATTCAATTTGGCAGAGAAATAATAACGCAGATATTCAGGATGCAAGTGAGCCAGATAAGCGCGTGCTTCTATAAAAGTACCGCGCGATTTGGACATTTTCTGCCCCTCAACCGTTAAAAACCCATGGGTATACACGGCAGTAGGTGTTCTGAAACCGCTAGCAGCTAACATAGCTGGCCAGAACAAAGCATGAAAATACACAATATCCTTGCCTACAAAATGATATAATTCTGTTTTTGAAGCCTTATCCCAAAACTCATCAAAAGAAACGCCACGCTCATCGCAATATTTTTTAAAGCTTGCCATATAGCCTATGGGAGCATCTAACCAAACGTAAAAATATTTATCTGGGACACCCGGAATGGGGAATCCGAAATAGGGGGCATCGCGAGAAATATCCCATTGCTTTAAACCCGCCTCAAACCATTCGCTGAGTTTATTCGTTACTTCGGTTTGTAAATGCCCCTTTCTTGTCCAATCCTTAAGTAACTCTTCGTAACGCGGCAAATCAAAAAAATAATGCTCTGATTCCTTTTCTACAGGGCTGGCTCCCGATATAACAGAAACAGGGTTAATCAAATCCGTCGGCGAATAAGTGGCGCCACAAACCTCGCAATTATCGCCATACTGATCGACAGCAGCACATTTGGGGCAAGTTCCCTTCACATACCTGTCCGGCAAAAACATTTGCTTTACGGGATCATAAAACTGGCGAATTGTTTTCTTGACTATATCACCGCCTGCCTGCAAACGTTCAAATATGGTAGTCGCCAATGCCTGATTTTCAGGTGAATGAGTAGTGTGGTAATAATCATAATCAATGGCGAAGGCTTTAAAATCCTTTTCATGACTTAACTTAATTTCAGCGGTTAAAGCTTCCGGAGTAATTCCCAGCTGCTCTGCTTTCAGCATAATGGGTGTTCCATGAGCGTCATCCCCACAAACGCTAATACATTGAATACCCAACATTTTGTGAGTACGGACCCAAATATCCGTTTGAATATGCTCAACCAAATGTCCCAGATGCAAATGCCCATTAGCATAAGGCAGGGCACTGGTCACTAACATTTTTCGTTCACTAGTCATAGTTATAGAATACTCATCACCTATAATAAAGCGACTAATTATAACGCAAAGACAATGGAAATGCTGCAATAGAAAACAGGTTTTTATTGGTAGTTATTTATGAAGTGTTAACTTTTACCGAGATGATCCGATAATTTAAGTACTACTTATTCTCTTATAATTTGTTAATATCAACAGGACTACGAGAAACCACAAGGTCAAGGTAAAAAATGTTTTTAATAAAGAGATTGGGGGGTCGTAAGTCCTGATCAAATTAAATTTTCAACGAGTGAATACACATGGCCAACAATCCAAGACTTATCATAGGCATCAGTGGCTCATCAGGCATAATCTATGGGATTAGACTATTACAAGTCTTGCAAAAGCTACCCATAGAAACACATTTAGTCATTAGCAAAGCAGGGCAATTGACCCGTGCTTATGAAACAAATATTAGTGCCGCAGAACTCAAAGCTTTAGCAGATGTCTATCATCCCTGCACTGATCTCACCGCATCCATTGCCAGCGGCTCATTTAAAACTTTGGGTATGATCATTGCGCCCTGTTCAATGAAAACCTTAGGTGAAATTGCGCATGGTATCAGTAGCAACCTGTTGACCCGAGCCGCTGATGTCGTTCTTAAAGAACGCAGAAAATTGGTGCTCTTGCCGAGGGAAACACCTTTGCATCTTGTTCATCTGAACAATATGGTGTGTATTACACAAATGGGAGGCATTATCTGCCCTCCAGTGCCCGCTTTTTATAATCATCCGCAAAACATAGACGACTTAATCAATGATACCGTTGGGAGAGTACTTGATTTGTTTGATTTGGACTGTGGATTGGTGAAACGCTGGGGAGAAACATAAAAAAACGCGGCCTTAGCCGCGTTTTTTAATTACCACTTGCTTGTAATATTTTTATATTACTTGGAGCCAGTGAGAGATATAGTAGAAGTTGGGTTCTCAACCACTTCAGAAGTAACATCCTTAGGTTGTGCAAATACTTTAGAGGTATGAACAGGCTCTTCATCTTCAGAACTTGAGCTGGAAAGGTTTGGTGCTTGCTCAGAACCTTTGCTCAAACCACTGAATTGGTTTTTACGTACTTCATCAAATGTCTCATCGTTAACGGGCTTAAACTCTGGGTTTTCAGAAGACTTTTTGCTACGCAAGTTAGAGATGCACTCTCTTAATGCGTTGAAAGCATTAACAACGGTAGCGCCAAGATAAACACCAGTAGTGGTTAAAGCAGCAGCAACACCAGCTGTAGCAGCAACTTGGGCAGCGTAGCCAGCACCAACTACAGAGGCGATTGATACTCCAAAAACAGAGAAGTTAACTACAGCAGCCAAAGCAGCAGGCCAGAAAGCGACTGTTAAAGCAGCAGCGCCAGCAACAACTAAAGAAGACCAAAATGCAACTGAAATTGCTTTTTGATGATTAGAAATGAAATTGGCAACACTTGTTCCCAAATACTTAACAGCGTCTAGAGTCAAACCAATCAAACCACGGTTTCTTACATAGTTGCCATCTTCATCTTGAATGAAGTTACCGCGTTTGTCTTTTGCATAAGAACCTAAAAATAGGTTAGTTAAACCAGAAAAAACGGCTGCTGGCAAATAAAATACGCCAGTTGCAAATTGTTTCAATGTCATTTTTTTTACTCCAAGGTTATAAATCGGAGCAGATTGTAGCAACCCATTTCCTAAATGTGAATTAATTGTGTGCAATATGTTGTTACAAAAGTGTAAAGTAAGTTCATTTTATTGTCTTCATCCCAATAAAATTCATGCTGCGATTACAATAAAATTCACAAAGTTTTAGACTCTAAGTTCTCTCATTTCATAAACCCCATCAAGAGCATGAGGGTTTGAATCTGTTGAAAAACTCAATGGGTTTGGTCTGTCTTCAGTAGAATCAGAAGATGTATAATCATTAAATTCTTCATCCACCTCGGCTTCAAAGGATTCGCCAGGTTCTCCCTCCAAATGATCCATTAAATAACGGTAGGTATCCCCTTCACTGATCTCGACTTGATGATCCTGCTTATGACCAAAGTATGAATAAACATGTTTAGCAATGCTAATGGATTGCTTCCATGCCATCAGACCTCCTAAAATTGCTCCAAAAGCAGCGCCAGTAACAATACAGCCAAGGGTTAGTACAGCGAGAGGAAGATGCAATGACGTTAAAAATGCCAATGGAGCCATTCCAAAAATACTTATACTGGCAAATGCCGCCAAAACGGGGGGGAAGAGCAAAGCCAGGAGTGTCACACCCAGGCCAATAACCGCCGACCCAATCAAGAGCATTGTCAAATAGCTCTTGTTATTTTTATACCACTCTTTGATTTTATCCCACATAAAAAAACTCCAAAGCAAAATTCCCGGGATTATATCATTAATTTAACTGTATGGGTTAAATATGAACATATTTTTGATATCGAGTAGGATCGTCTACTCCAGCACTCTTAAAACCCCGCTTTCTAAATGTGCAGCTATCACACTGTCCACAAGCTTCCCCTGCTTCATTCGCTTGATAGCAGGAAACGGTTAATCCGTAATCAACACCAAGCTCGATACCTAATTGAATAGTCTGAACTTTACTGAGGTATTGCAGAGGAGCATTGATAGTAAAGCGATCGCCTTCAATCCCTGCTTTCGTTGCCAAATTTGCCAGAGATTGAAACGATGCAATAAACTCCGGGCGACAATCAGGATAATGAGAATAATCAACAGAACTGGCACCAATAAAGATATCTCTGGCATCAATCGATTCGGCATATCCCAAAGCCATAGCCAAAAAAATAGTATTGCGAGCAGGAACATAGGTGACTGGTATTTCAGGGCTTTCCTTGAATTCAGGTACTTCAATAGATGAATCCGTCAAAGCGGATCCAGCAAATAAAGCAGTATCCAGGGTGACTATTTTATGTTCAGCCACATCCATATGTTTCGCTATTCGAGTTGCAGCACACAGTTCTGCGGAGTGCCTCTGGCCGTATGAAAAACTTAATGCATAACAAGCAAACCCCTGAGATTTAGCCAACGCAAGACAAGTCGTTGAATCCAAACCGCCAGAAAGCAAGACGACAGCTTTTTTCATAATGCAAAACCTCAAAAAATTGGAACAATTGCTTGCTCTTAAAAATTCCTGTTAAAATGCAGGCCAATTATGCCACAATATGGAATGTGATGACGACACCTCTTTATCCAATAATTCTGGCCGGGGGCTCTGGCACTCGACTATGGCCTTTATCAAGACAAAATTTTCCTAAACAATTTTTAAAATTAAATGGCGAATTGTCTTTAATTCAGCAAACCATGAAAAGAGCAATAAGATTGACTGGCCATCAAACCATTATCGTAAGTAATGATGCTCATTACTTTATCTGTCAGGATCAATTGCAAGATTTTAACATACAAACCACTTACCTGCTTGAACCTTGTGCAAGAAATACAGCCCCGGCGATAGCTTGTGCTGCTCATTATTTAGCAAATACAGTAGGAAAGGATGCAGTCATGCTAGTCTTACCCTCGGATCACTGGATAGCCGATGATAAAACATGGCTGGCAGCCATGTTAGAAGGAGGGCAATTTGCTTCAGAAAACAATGCGATAGTGACATTTGGGATAAAGCCTGATAGCCCCAAAACCGGGTATGGCTACATTGAGGCCGGCAATACTTTATTCAATGATATAAAAAAGGTTTTGAGTTTTAGAGAAAAACCAGACGCACACACTGCTGCACAATTTGTCAGCAAAGGGAATTATTTCTGGAATAGCGGCATGTTCATTTGTCGTGCAGGAGTTTATCTTGAAGAGTTAGAACAATTTGAAGCCGAAATCTACCAATTCAGTCAACAAGCACTGACCCTTGCCCAACATCATCATGATTTTTTGCGTCTTGATCTGGATTGTTTTTCTCAATGTAAAGAAGAGTCTATTGACTATGCCATCATGGAAAAAACAGATAAGGCCGTTGTAATACCCATTTCCATACAATGGAGTGATCTGGGCTGCTGGACTGCTGTTGCTGATGCGAACAAACAAGACGAGCAAGGCAATACTCTCATTGGAAATGTCATCGCTCAAGACAGTCACAATTGTCTCATTAATAGTGAAGAGTTGTTAGTCACAACCGTTGGAATTCAGGATCAAATTATCGTTGCAACCAGTGACGCCGTATTAGTTGCCGATAAACGCTATTCGCAACAAGTGAAAGATTTGGTTCACTCCTTACGTAAAGATCATCCTCATTTAACTCAAGATCACCAACGCGTTCCCAGACCATGGGGATATTATGAAATACTGGCTGAAGGCACCTCATTTAAAGTAAAACGCCTTATGGTTAAACCTGGTGCAAAACTCTCTTTACAAACGCATCAGCATCGGGCTGAACATTGGGTTATTGTTGGGGGTGAAGCAGAGGTAGTTAATGGAAACAATACATTCCGATTATCAAAAAACCAATCCACCTATATTCCGAAAAACGCATTGCATCGATTAAGTAATCCTCATAGTGAACCACTTTATGTTATCGAGGTACAAAGTGGCTCCTATCTGGGAGAAGACGATATCAAACGCTTTGATGATATTTATTTAAGAAAGGAAGTTGAACTGGCAGAGTGAATTTTATCCAAATAGCCTTCTTGATTTAGCTCACTGTCATTAGTCCTCTTGTATAAGCATATAAGCTGCAATACACCTCATCCTTATTCCTGCAAATTTTAGTATCAATACTGTAAAGCTAACCGCATTCATCTTGTACCAAAAACAAATACTATGTTATAAAAAAGAACAAATTTACTTTTTATAGTATCATTTATATAGGTAATTAACAAAAATTAAAAAAGAGATGACTTTATGGCAACCAGTAGTTTAATTCTTCAATCTTACCTGAAAACCCTCAAAACAGATGAGAAGTCTGAACTACGCTATGAAGACAAAGTAGAAGAACTTCTTGAATACAATAGCAAAGCCAAAGGGGGAGATTTTCTAGCACCACTGAGTTTTTATCTGCCTATTATAGAAAATACTGATGAAGTCATGCTTCGTTATATGAGTGATGAAAACAAGAAAAAACTCATACGAAATTTGCAAGTTGCCTACTTACTTTTACTCACGCAAAAAAAATACGAAGAAGAACATCAGAAATATGAAAACATAAAAACCTATGCGCAGCACATTAAACGATGTGAAGAACTGATAGACTACCTCAATTATAATCAAGTCTGCAAAGAACAAAAAAGAGCACCCTCGCCAGAACATGGCTATGCCAGCGATGGCTATCCAGTAAAATACTTGAGCATTTTTCTGGGTAAAGAACTGGCAGAAATGATAGTCGATTCCATGGATCGCAAAACCAAAACCATCAAAGAATCGATGGGCTGGTTTAATGAAAAGCGTTTGTATTGGGTTTGGGCATCCAGCTTGCTTAAAGTGATACTCGCTGCATTACCGGATGATTTTTTCAATGTCGGTCAGGCAACCCAAGTAGTCAAAGCCCCTGATCCCTATACAGGTACCCTCAGTTGGGCTTTGTATTATTTTCGCTTTTCTCTCAATATGTTTTTACTACTCAAACACACGATTAGTGGCCCATGGATGAGCGAAAGGGAAAAAAAGACACCGTGGACAGAACGATTCCTTACCCAGTGGGATCAAAGAAAATTTACCTTGCTCAATGATTCTATCTGGGCAACAGGAAACTTGATTTGCTTTTTCTGGCTTACTGGCAAAGGAGCTCTTGGAACCTGGGGTGATGTATTGACTTTAGCCCTTTTAGTCTTTGACATTAGCCTGGCCATTTGGGATTACGAAGAGCAAAAAACGCGCCACAACAAAGAAATGTTAGCTTATGAGGAAGACATTAAAAAATTAAAGCAATTAATTAACAAGGCAGAAGAAGAACCCGGAAAAGAAGGCGAAAAACTTAGAAAAATAAAAGAATACGAATTGCAATTGCAAGGTTTAATGCGAGCACAAAAAGAATCTGAAAGAAATTGGGACCTGCAAAAAGTCAGTTTATACACCGGTATAGCTTACGCTGTCGGACTCATGCTCGCTTTTGCATTACTGGCCGCCCCTTTCTTCCCTGTCTCCGGACCAGCTTTACTGGCAATCACCATAACAGGCGCTGTTCTTTGCCTGGCTTTTACAGTGATTTACAATGGCGTGAAAGGCGGTATGGAAGTCTATAAGGCACATTGCTCCGCCAAGGAAGCGAAAAAGGGCTATGATGATAAGCTTGAGTTATTTAAACTCTTATTGGAAAAAAATCCAGCTCTGGATGATAATGAAAAAAAATTTCTCTTCCTTGAAATCAAAAAATTAAAGGCAGAAACTGAATACCAGAAGCAGATGGTTGTTTTTCAAACCATGCATTTGCTGCGCTCGGTGATTTTGGAATCGTTTATACCAGCCGTTGTTTTCGCCAGTTTCGTTTTTTTACCGTTAGGAATTGGATTTGCCGTCCTGGGTGCCACAATTGGTGTTGCCTTGGCGACCAACTCAATGATCAATGCTGCTTTCAAACCTGCGAAAGAGGAAGTCAAAGCCTTTGATGAAAAAGAATATGAGGCTTTTTGTAAAGACCCGGATAATTGGAATAAGCCCTCCAAAGCAAAACAAGGGTTCTTTCAGCCTAAAGAGAAAAAATCTCTTTTAGATACCGTCGCTGCAAAAACACAGGAAGAAGAAAAGGACAGGCTCGACCTGCTGGATGATGAGAGCAGTGTACCCCTGTTGTTAAGTAGTAAAAATAATCCCAGCGCATAATCTTCATTACATCTTGGGACAATTGCCAAAAAAGTGTATAATTGCACATTTTTTTATATGTTGGCTTGGATCGTTTTGCAGAAAATCCAAAAATCCAATTTAGAATTTTGGCATAACTAATGGTTAAACATGAATCTTGAACAATTATATGATGTCATAGTCGTTGGCGGAGGACATGCTGGCACAGAAGCAGCGCTTGCAGCAGCACGCCTGGGTGTAAAAACCTTGTTATTGACCCATAACATAGACTTGCTTGGACAAATGTCCTGTAATCCAGCCATAGGCGGTATTGGTAAAGGTCACCTGGTTAAGGAAATTGATGCCCTTGACGGCGCGATGGCTAAAGCCGCCGATCAGGCTGGTATCCAATTTCGAATTCTTAATGCCTCAAAAGGGCCTGCAGTTCGAGCCACACGCGCACAAGCTGATCGTGTTTTGTATAGAAAAGCCATTCGCACACAATTGCAATCACAGGCTAATTTAACCATATTTCAACAAGCCGTTGATGATTTGAAAATTGAAGGCGGACTGGTTACAGGTGTTGTAACCCAAATGGGGCTCACTCTCAAAGCACGCGCTGTTGTATTAACAGTAGGGACTTTTCTGGGTGGCAAGATTCATATCGGTATGAACCAATACGCAGGAGGCAGGGCCGGAGATCCCCCTTCCATTGCGTTATCTAAAAGTTTGCGCGATTTGGATTTACCGGTAGGGCGTTTGAAAACAGGAACTCCTCCTCGAATTGACAGACGAACCATTGATTTTAGCCAGATGGTAGAACAACCAGGTGATACCCCGGTTCCAGTGTTTTCCTACTTGGGAACGGCAAAAGACCATCCTCAACAAGTTCCATGCCACATTACACATACCACAGAAGCAACTCATGACATAATAAGAAATAATTTGGATAAATCGCCAATGTATGCGGGAGTCATTGAAGGAGTTGGCCCTCGTTATTGCCCCTCGATAGAAGACAAAATTGTTCGCTTTGCTGATAAAACATCTCACCAGATTTTTGTGGAACCGGAAGGTTTGACAACGGAAGAAATATACCCTAATGGAATTTCTACCAGCCTCCCCTTCGAGGTACAAGTGCAATTTGTGCGCACTATTAAGGGTTTTGAAAATGCCCACATCACCAGACCAGGTTACGCCATCGAGTATGATTACTTTGATCCACGTGGATTAACCTCATTTTTGCAAACCAAAGCCATTCCTAATTTGTTTTTTGCCGGGCAAATTAATGGCACAACCGGATATGAGGAAGCGGCAGCACAAGGAATTATTGCGGGCATGAATGCTGCCTTACAAATCAAAGATCAAGCGTTGTGGTGCCCACGCAGAGATGAGGCATACATAGGCGTACTTATCGATGATTTGATCACTTGCGGGACGCAAGAGCCCTATAGAATGTTTACTTCAAGAGCAGAGTATCGTTTGTTATTACGTGAAGATAATGCCGATTTAAGACTGACAGAAAAAGGCCGACAGCTTGGTGTGGTAGGTGATGAGCGCTGGGACAGCTTTTCCAAAAAGCGTGAAGCGATTGAATCTACTCAAGCTTTATTATACAACAGCTGGGTGAGAGTCCATCACAATGATCTGTTTAAAGAGACCCTGCTTAATCCAATGCAGCACGATTGCCGCGCCGCTGAATTTTTGAAGCGACCAGAGATTAACTACCAGCATCTTTTAATGATGGATGACTTGAATTTGCCCGAATTACCACAGGAAATAACAGAACAAATTGAAATTCAGAATAAATATGCCGGGTACATCGACAGGCAGCAACAAGAAATTGAGAAATTACGCAAGCATGAAAATACCCTGCTCCCAGAAACTTTGGATTATAATGACGTCGTTGGTTTATCGAGTGAAGTCATTCAAAAATTAAACCGGATTAAACCAACTTCTTTGGCTCAAGCCGGGCGGATTTCTGGCGTAACCCCTGCAGCCCTCTCTCTTTTACTTGTTCACCTGAAAAAGAGCCGGCTTCCAGTATGATAGATAATACGAAAACAAGATCATTGCTTGAAAAGGGTTTAGCCGAATTTAAACTCGATTCTATCGGTGATCTTTTGCTGGATTTTTTGCTCCTGCTCAATAAATGGAATAAGACATATAATCTCACCGCAATACGCGATATTGAAACCATGGTCAGCAAGCACCTGTTCGACAGCCTGGCTATTTTACCCTGGATAAAAGGAAACCATATTATCGATGTGGGTACTGGACCTGGTTTGCCCGGTATCCCTTTGGCTATTGCCAAACCTGACCTGCAATTTGTATTATTGGACAGTAATGGGAAAAAAATTAACTTTCTCAATGAAGTGAAACGTCAACTCAATATAAAAAACATTGAACCAATACAAATTCGAGTAGAGAACTACCACCCAAACCAAGGTTTTGATACAGTAATAAGCAGAGCATTTAGCAGTCTCGAACAAATGATACAATGGACTCAACATCTTGTCGTTCAGGATGGTTTGTGGTTAGCCATGAAAGGGCGGATTCCGGATACTGAATTGGTTCCGATTCATCAAACATACCGAGTTGAGAGATATTCTGTCCCGGGTATCGAAGGAGAGCGTTGCTGCGTGCTTATTAACAACACGAACAAGGAATAATTATGGCGAAAGTCATAGCCATTGCCAACCAAAAAGGTGGAGTAGGTAAAACAACCACGGCCATCAATTTATCTGCATCTCTTGCCGCATCCAAACAGCAAGTTTTGCTGATCGATTTAGATCCTCAGGGTAATGCAACGATGGGTAGTGGGGTAGATAAAAGGCAGTTGGTTCACACAACCAACGATGTCTTGTTACGTGATTGCCTGGCTGAGCAGGCATGCCTTGCTACAACTTGTGGATATGATTTAATTCCCGGTAATGAGGATTTGACTGTCGCAGAAGTCAGCCTGATGGAGCGCAATCATCGGGAAACTTTCTTATTCAAAGCATTACAACCTATCCAGTCCAACTATGATTTTATTTTAATTGACTGCCCCCCTGCTTTGAATACATTAACCATTAACGCCTTTGTCGCTGCTGACTCCGTTTTGATACCCATGCAGTGCGAATACTATGCTTTGGAAGGATTGGCTGCCTTGTTATCAACCATCGAGCAAGTGAAATCGACAGTCAATTCACGTTTGCATATCGAGGGCGTCCTTCGTACCATGTATGATGCACGCAACAGATTATGTGCCGAAGTATCCAAGCAGTTATTAGAGCATTTCCCTGCAAAGGTTTATAGGACTGTTGTACCACGCAATGTAAGACTGGCTGAAGCGCCAAGTCATGGAATGCCTGCTTTGCAATATGATAAATCCTCACCGGGCGCAGCAGCCTATATGGTTCTCGCTGCCGAAGTGATAAGTAAACAAACTGTAGCCAGTTAATTTGGGGTAAGTAATGACAGTAAAACGCAGTAGTTTAGGCCGTAATTTATCTGCTTTATTAAGTCAATCAAGCAGCTCTTTATTATCAAATGAGCACCCCCAGACAGAACAACAACTCAAACTCGCAGTGACTTGTTTACAGCCGGGCAAGTATCAACCTCGTGGAGGAATGGAAGAAACCCCTCTCAATGAACTTGCGCAATCCATTAAAAAGCAAGGCGTATTGCAACCCTTGCTGGTTCGTGAGATAGACAATGGGCGATATGAAATTATTGCCGGAGAAAGACGCTGGCGTGCCAGCCAACTGGCAGGCCTTACCGAGGTTCCTGTTATCCTCAAACAGGTAGATGATGAAACAGCCATGGCGATGGCACTGGTTGAAAACTTGCAGCGTGAAGATTTAAATGCCATGGATCAAGCAAGAGCCATGTACAGACTCACTAATGAATTCGCTCTTACCCATCAGCAAGTAGCCGATCTTTTATGCAAATCAAGAACCGCGGTAAGCAATTTTCTGCGCTTGCTTTCCCTTTCAACACCAGTAAAAAAGCTCTTGGAAAATGGCGACATAGACATGGGACACGCTCGAGCGTTACTCGCTTTGGATGAAGAGCAGCAAAGTCAGGTCGCTCAATTGATCATTGCCAAGAATCTATCTGTCAGAGAAACGGAACAGCTAGTTGAACGAGTAAAAACCGGGAAACCGGAATCAAGAGCCCATCAAAAGGACAATCCTCAGTTTAAAGAGCAGCTAAACTCTTTAGCTAAACATTTACAGACTAAAATTAAATTAAAACAAGGAAAAACCGGCAAAGGCACATTGATTATTCATTATGAAAACGATCATAATTTGCAAAAAATTATTGAGCAATTATTAAGCTAACCTTTACGATTTGAAACTCAATACCTACCTATACCCGATTGGACTTAACTGCTAGACATGACAGTAAATTACGCACGGCTTCAAGTGCTGTTTGTTCTTGCGGATTAAAATCCATAGCCGCAGCAAAACCAATATCTGCCTCAATTTCAAAATTTTTTCTTTCAGCAAATTTTTGTTTAATGCTTTCTGTTAAAGAGTGAAGAGCTATTTCATCGATATAAATATCGTTTTGCCTTTTATTGGTTAGTATTTTATTCAAAGTCAAATGCAGGGCGTACTGTAATAAATATATAGCATTTTCTGATAATTGATTAAGAATGTTGTCATCGTGCTTAACCGAACCGGCATAAAGGTAGGTAAATTGATAATCAAAGGGCGAAAATTCATCTTCCAGAATATCTGTTTGATGCGCTTTAGTATACTCACACCTGTAAAATATCAAATACTCATTATAATTATCTCTATCAAGTATTTTAAATGATCCTTGAAAGACAAAAGGAAACCGCCATACTGCAACCAATACTAGCGTTTCTATATTTATAGAAGCATTTAAATTATTTTCTATTTTCATAATTCAGTACAAATTGCTTCTCTTATTCCCAAGATATATACACAGTATTCAGAATAGTGAACTTTCTAAGATTAAAAATAATCTAATTGTTTAATTTTGTTCCTTATAGTCTAGAATTTAAAGTATGGGGCTATTTTATCACTCCGATTTAATAGCACACAATTCAAAAGAAATTAGGGAATAGCTCCATCACGAATAGATCAATTTCTAAGTGGAATAATCTAAAAAGTTTAGCTAAGGGGAAACCGTGTTAATCCAGCCTATTCAACCAGTTGTTATAACAATAAAAATTGGTGTGAATAATTATGATTGTCAAATGATTAGCTTATCTGAATCGGAATTAGAATTAAAAAGTAATGACTATTTTGAAAAAGAAAGCCAAGTCACTTTTCTTGCGAAATATTTTAGAGGTCATGCCATTGTTCGTGAAATAGAGTTTTCAGATTACTGCTTTACTTACAAAATGGAAATCGTTCAAATTCAATTTCAACCGGGCTTGCTTATCAATACCCGGTTGTAATAAAGGATAAATTAGCTTGACTCTACAACCAATAGACAAAGACAAATAGGAACAACCACACCACATCCACAAAGTGCCAATACCAGGCAACCCCTTCAAAAGCAAAATGCCGCTCAGGTGTAAAATGATTTTTCTTGCAACGAACCAGGATAACGATAAGCATGATCGTCCCGATTGTTACGTGTAAACCATGGAATCCTGTCAGCATAAAAAAGGTAGTGCCATAAATACCCGCATCAAGGGTTAAATTCATTTCCGTGTAAGCTTCATGGTATTCGTAGCTTTGTAACATCAAGAACAAAATGCCCAAAGCGATGGTCAATGACATTCCCGTTAGTAATTGTGCACGTTTTCTTAATTTTAAAGCCCAATGTGCCCAGGTGATGGTTACCCCGGAAGTTAATAAGATAATGGTATTGATTGCAGCCAAACCCCATGCACCCATTGCTTCATGAGCCCCGGCAAAGGTCTGGTTATTTGGATTACTCAGTAAGGGCCAAATTGCTTTGAATTCAGGCCATAAGGTGTAATGAGTAATAGGATGCATCTCACCACCCAAAATAGGAACTGACCAATATCTTGTAAAAAACAGGGCGCCGAAAAAGGCGCCGAAAAAGCACACTTCCGAAAATATGAACCAGCACATACCCCAGCGAAATGAACGATCAACTTGCAAGTCGTATAGACCTTTATTGTTTTCATAGATGACTTGTCCAAACCAGCCAAACATCATTGCAACCAGAATACACAAGCCCGCTATAAATACGTAAGGACCATACCAGTCATGATGAAGCCAACATGCCGTACCAACCAATGTAGTAGTCAAACCAATTGAGCCAACCAAAGGCCAGTGACTGGGTTTGGGAATATAATATGTACCGTGTGCTCCCATTATTCTTTAATCTCCTGTAACAATAAGCCATTCAGCCAAAGCTGATACTCAAAGACCGCTGATATTTGGCTAGTATGAATTGTATTGCCTCGATTTCAAGAAACTAAGCTCAGAAAATCAAGGCAAAATAGCCACGAAGGTAGACATATCAACGACGCCTAATTACTTGATCTGCCTGTCACATCAAATAATGTATAAGACAGAGTAACCGTATTAACATTTTTCGGTAAATCCGTATCTAAATGGAATAGTAAAGGCATGTTCATTGCCTCATGACCATTTAATGTTTGTTGAGTAAAACAAAAACATTCCGTTTTTTTTAAATATTTCGCAGCAATTCCTGGCGTCACGCTCGGAATCGCCTGGACTGTCATTGTATGGTCGGTTTTATTTTCCGCATAAAATGCCAGCTTTACTATTTCTCCTGGATGCACTTTAATTTTTTTTGTCTTGGGGTAGAAGGCCCAAGGTACCCCACTGTTATTGGTGGCAACGAATTCAACCAAGACTTCTCTATCTGCTGCAATTTTTGCCTTGTTTTCATCATAAGCAACGGCTTCCATTTTGGTTTTGCCATTAATGCCCAGATTCTTGCACAAGCTATTATAAATAGGGACCAGGGCAAAACCAAAAGCAAACATTCCTAATACTAATAATGTTAATATAGTAAGGAGTTTTTTCTGTTTTTTTTCTTCAATCATCAAACCCCACCTTTATTTAATCTCAGGTGGAGTGGTAAACGTATGGTAAGGCGGTGGAGATGGCAAAGTCCATTCCAATCCATGTGACCCTTCCCAAACCCTGCTCGTCGCTACATCCTTATTAGTGCCTCTCTTTCTTACTGTTGCTATCACATTGTATAGAAACAACAATTGTGACAAGCCGAAAGCAAAAGCTGCCACTGTTACAATCATATTAAAATTGGCAAACTGCAAGGCATAGTCAGGGATTCGCCTTGGCATACCAGCCAATCCCAGAAAATGCATGGGGAAAAAGGTCAAATTAACTGAAATAACAGAAAGCCAAAAATGCCATTTACCCAAACGCTCATTGTACATGTGTCCTGTCCACTTGGGTAACCAATAATAAGTCGCTGCTATCAGAGCAAAAATAACCCCTGGCACCAGAACGTAATGGAAATGAGCCACAACAAAATAGCTGTCCTGATATTGAAAATCAGCAGGTACCAATGCCAGCATCAAGCCTGTAAATCCACCTATAGTAAATAAAAATACAAACGCTATGGCAAACAGCATTGGGGTTTCAAAGGTCATAGCACCTTTGAACATGGTACTCACCCAGTTGAATACCTTGATACCGGTCGGTACCGCAATCAGCATGGTGGTGTACATAAAGAATAATTCAGCCCCCAGAGGAATTCCTGTAGTGAACATATGGTGAGCCCAAACTATAAAGGATAATACAGCGATGCTCACAGTGGCATAAACCATGAAATGATAACCAAATAATGGTTTACGGCTGAAAGTAGGAATGATTTCTGAAATAACCCCAAAAGCTGGCAACACTAAGACATACACTTCAGGGTGACCAAAGAACCAAAACACGTGTTGAAACAGGATGGGATCTCCTCCACCTGCTGCATTAAAGAAAGAAGTGCCAAAGTGTCTATCGGCTAACATCATAGTGACAGCACCCGCCAGAACAGGCATGATGGCAATCAGAAGGAATGCTGTAATAAGCCAGGTCCAGACGAATAAGGGCATCTTCATCAAGGTCATGCCTGGGGCCCTTAAGTTTAAAATCGTGGCTATGATGTTAATTGACCCCATGATTGACGAGAGTCCCATCATATGAATGGAAAAAATCATGAAGTCAGTACTGGGTGGCGCATAAGTTGTAGAGAGAGGCGCGTACATGGTCCAGCCAAAATTTGGGCCACCACCGGCATGAAACATGGTAGAAAACAATAGACAAAAGGCAAACGGTAAAATCCAGAAGCTCCAGTTGTTTAGTCTTGGTAAAGCCATATCGGGAGCGCCTATCATCATGGGAACTTGCCAGTTTGCCATACCGGTAAACGCGGGCATGACGACACCAAACAGCATGACCAACCCATGCAATGTTGTCATTTGATTAAAGAAATTAGGATCGACAAATCGATGGCCAGGTTGAAATAACTCAAGTCTGATAACCAATGCCATTGCTCCTGCAACAAAGAAGCTTATCAATGCTAACCATAAATACAGAGTACCTATGTCTTTGTGGTTGGTTGTAAATAGCCACCTTTTGACAAATCCCATAAAGCCTTTGCCTTGTTCGGGACCATGATCTTCATGAGAATCTTCTGAATGCGCTATTGCGTATTTCATTGCAAACCTCCAGCTTTAGCTTTATTAACCATGGTAGGTTTAATATCGGTACCATGTCGCAGTGCCGCAACATCTGCGGGTTGAATTAAATCATTAGTATTATTTCCCCAGGCGTTACGCTCATACGTAACAATTGCTGCTATTTCCTCATCAGTCAATTGATCTTTATAAGACTGCATTGCTGATCCAGGAACACCATTGAGGAGTAATTCAATGTGGCGTGAAATTGGTTTTCCAACGGCAACAGAACTTCCCTTGAGGGGAGGGTACATCGGGGGCAATCCGGTACCATTAGGCTGATGACAAGCTGAACAAATGAGATCGTATTTTTGCTTGCCAAGCGTCATTAACTCATCACGGGTCATTGTTTTTTGTTCACGGGGTTTTTCTGACTTTTCAGCATAGATATCTTCTACTTTGGTTTGCTCACTAACCCATCGATCGAATTCTTCTTCACTAACTGCTTTCACAACGATAGGCATAAAACCATGATTAATCCCACAAAGCTCAGCACACTGTCCTCTGTATACACCTGGCTTTTCAATTCTGGCCCATGCCTCATGCATAAATCCCGGGATAGCGTCTCGCTTGACGCCGAGCTCAGGGACCCACCATGAGTGGACTACATCATTCGATGTCACTAAGAAGCGAATTTTTTTGTTGACTGGTACTACTAAAGGGTTGTCTACTTCGAGCAAGTACCACTGATTTTTCTTTTGCTTGTTTTCAATTTGCTCATAGGGTGTTGATAAGCTACTGAAGTAACTAATGCCCTGATCAAGATACTGATATTGCCATTTCCATTGATAGCCTACTACCTTCACCGTCACATCGGACATCTGTGTATCATCCATACGGATTAACACTCTGGTTGCTGGAACTGCAAGCCCGACAAGAATTAAAAATGGGATAATAGTCCAGATGATTTCCAATTTTGGATTATCATGAAAAGACGCTGGCTGGTACCCTTTTGATTTCCTGTGATGAATTAATGAGTAGATCATTACTCCAAAAACAACCACTCCTATTACTGCACAAACAGCCATAGCGACCATGTGAAGGTAATACATGTCGTTGCTTAAAGGAGTTACCCCTTTGTACATGTTTAACTGCCACTCATCTGCAGAAGCCCACAGCGACTGCGCAGAAGTCAAGGCACTAAATAACGCAATTAATTTACAGATATTTAACCTGTTTAACATCCCAATCCCTCATCTCTTCAAGTAGCCGGGAAACCGACTAAAGTTTAAGCTAGTTCACTTATTCTCATTTTGCTGGTAACCCTACCACAAAGAATAATTACCCTCTGTTTTAGATTGACTGACCATGTATTTGATCGCTTCAATTACCTCATCTGTCGAACAATGACTGCAACCACCATTTTTCAAATGATTTTTTCCGTTAATTGTGTTTTCGATCAAAACATCCATATTTTGTGCTATCAACGGTTTCCAAGTCGCTTTATCGCCTATTTTGGGAGCACCCAACTTACCCTCATTATGGCAAACCGCGCAATTTTCATTATAAACAGCCTTTCCACTGGCAGGGTATTTTTTAACACCACCAGACGCCAAATCTTGCCACTGAGACCGGGTTAGGGACGCGTTGAGCAAATAATCAACCGCTGAAATAATGTCATTGTCGGAACAAGTCACGCAAGCGCCTTTAACCGGCATTTGGTTATAGCCATAAATGGCATGTCGATATAAGCCAGTTAAACCGCTGTTTTTCAAGCGTGTATACCAGCTGGCTGAATCACCAATCACTGGAGCACCCATTTTATTGTCCTTATGACAAATCAAACAGGCCTTCAGATAAACTTGTCTTCCACGTGCAACGCTAGGAGGCAAATCTGAAGGAGAAACACCGAGGTATTCTTCACTCTCTACTGTCTTGAGATAAGTTGCAATAGCCAACCTGTCTTCTTCCGTCAAGTGGCTCAAGCTGTTATGATTCACTTCAGCCATAGGGCCAGCTACAGGACCCGCTTTGTTAATTAATTCGCCAGCCTTAAATACATCAGCCACCTCTTGATGGCTCGCTGATTCCAATCCATATTTGGTGATATTAGGAGCCCAATATCCATCGATAAAACTGCCTGTTAAATAATATCTGTTTTTTGCTGATCCAAATATATTCATAGGGGTATGGCACATGCTGCAATGCCCCAAAGTATCGACTATATACCTTCCACGATTCCATTCAGGGGATTTATCCGGATCATATTCAATTGAATTTTCTTCAGGGAAGAAAAATAACAGATTCCATCCCCATAGCGCAAAACGAGCACCGGGAACACCAAAAGGAAATGGCAATGATTTGTTCTTTAATTTAACCGGAGGAATGCTCATAAAATAAGCATACAGAGCACGAGCATCATCGTCCGTTATCTTGGAAAAATAAACATATGGGAATACTGGAAAATAATTTCTGCCTTTAGGATCACGACCATCTTTAAGAGCACGAATAAAATCTTTTTCTGTCCAATTTCCTATACCTGTTTCTTTATCAGGAGTAATGTTAGGGCTATAGAATAAGCCAAAAGGAGTATTAATGGGCAAACCGCCAGCAAAAGCGGGAGTACCCCCTTCAACATCGGTATGGCAGGCAATGCAATCACCCATCTTTGCCAGATACTCACCGCGTTTAATCAACTCTGCTTGCTCACCTGTAGCTGGTTTGGTCGGGGGGTATTTGGGATAAAAAGGATTCATGATTTGCTCTACGGGAGAAAACAAATCAGTTTCTGTTTTTTCGGCCTGAACTTTTTCTGCCTGTACTTTTTCAGATTGTAACTTTTCATCTTGTACTGATTCAGCTTGTACAGACTGTCCTGCAATACCCAGTGCAACAACTAGCGCCGCAATAATAGATTTTTTTATAACCAAAGAGCCCACGCTCCCTCCTATTTGTTCTTATTTTTCACGACTCTCATGAGGAGACAGAATAATTGTCGCATTGTATACTCCCCGCTTATCAAGTTGCAACGTTATTCGACCGTTTAACTTCAGCCCTGTTTAAAAATTATAATTATGGCAAATCACCTGTCACCTGTCTTATATCCCTTAATCTTTTCTCGAGATTTCATCATTTTTAAAACTTCATAAACAGAGTCAAAGCCATCATTCAAGCATGACCACTGATGGACTCCCTAAATTAACTCAGCAAAAATAAGGGATTTTGATAACACAACTAATTTATTATCAGTCCTCTACTAACAGATTAAATTCATCACTGATATAATCTTCTGATTTTCAATATAGAGGTAATTAACGTGTCTTTCAAACCTGCCGTAGAATTAGTCAAGTTGCAGCAAAATAACAGAGAAGTCGCTGTGATTGATGGTCAAAAAATACTGATTATCTGGCATGATAATCAAGTTCATGCCATCCAGTCACAGTGCCCGCATTTAAAGTTGCCGCTGGCCAAAGGAAAGATTACAGAATCCTGTTCTATCATTTGCCCTTTTCATAAAAGCGAATTTGATTTAAAAACCGGCGAAGCGAAATGCTGGTCTCCCTGGCCTCCTGTTGTTGGCAACCTTTTAGGCAAAATCTCCTCCCGGAAAAACTTAAAAATATACCCAACCCAGATAGTAAATGGACAAGTTTTGGTTGATGTAGGCTAGCCATCCCTTTGCTAACCCGTCTCTATGATTAATAGAGAAACAGTTCTAAATGAGGAAGATTTACGGTGAAAATATTTAATGCAATGTTCTCCAAGGTAAATGGAGGTCTGGAACAAGTATTTTTAAACTATATTCCTGCTTTAAGTTCTCAAGGCAATCTGGTCATTCCAATTATTCACCCCAAAGCGGAAATAAAGAACAGTTGCCCCCAAGACCATTTAATAACTGTGCATAATTTCAATCAACATGATTTTTTTGCAATTCATCGACTAAAAAAATTAATTGAAATCCACCAACCGGATTGCATCATTACCCATAGTTACAGGGCAGCCTATTTGTTCAAAAAAACCAGAACCAAAGTCCCGAAGATAGCTGTATGCCATGTCAAAGGCCACTATGACTTCGGTACTGATGCGATTATTGCTCTCACAGAACAAATGCGTCAGGATATTATCAATTCTGGGATAGAGGAACACCGGGTATTTACCATTCCTAATCTGATTCATATTCCAGGCGATATACAATATAGAGAGCCGAAAAACAACAAGATCCCGACAATTGGCGTTTGTGCCCGGTTTGCTGCTATTAAAGGGGTTGATGTCTTTATAAACGCTTTGGCAGAACTAAAAAGGAGAGGTATTGCTTTTCAAGCAAAAATTGCTGGTGACGGCAAGGAGAAGCAACAATATATCGAATTAATTCGCCATCATGACTTGGATCATGAAATCAGTTTACTTGGGTGGATTGTGGATAAAGAGTCATTTTATCAAAGCATTGATATTTTCTGTTTGCCTTCTCGAGAAGAATCTTTTGGCTTGGTTGTACTGGAAAGCATGATGCACTCCTTACCCATGGTGCTCACTCGTTTATCTGGCCCACTTGAAATTGCTGGTAACTCAGACTGTGCTCTTTTTGTTCCCCCAGAAGATCCAGTCAGCATGGCGGATGGGTTGGAACGTCTCTTGCTGGATAAAGACCTGTCAAAACAACTTGCGCTCAAAGCGTTCCAGAGAGTGCAACATTACTCCAGCACCAAAGTCGCTCCCATGCTGCATAAAGTATTGGAGAAAATATGCGACATCAATCAAGAATAAAACATCTTGCACAATATTATGATATAATCGCCTTTTTTTTTACTATCCTGATGCAATTATGTTGATTTATTTTAATGGATTACTCTTAGGGTTATCATTAATAATGGCCTTAGGGCCACAAAATGTCTTTCTTATCAGGCAAGGGGCGCGAAAAAATCATGCGGCTCTCTCAGCCGTCATTTGCTTTTTCTGCGATGTCATTTTGGTGTGCGGTAGTGTCGCTGGATTACATCAATTGCTTTTGGCACATCCAAACCTGCAAATCTGGATGGTATGGCTAGGTTCTGCTTTTTTGATTTATTATGCAATAAAAAATTTAAAAAGCGCACTGTCCAAAAACAAACAAACCGTTGAAGAAACGCACCAATCTCATACAAGAATGCAAATCATTTTATTCGCTTTGGGATTTAGCTTGCTTAATCCTCACGCTATTATTGATACCCTGGTGATTGTTGGCAGCGGCAGCAGTCAATATCCTGACCATAAACTGGCTTTTTTAGCAGGGGTAATTACTGCCAGCATGATTTGGTTCAGTTCATTAACGATGACTACTCGTTATTTTTCAAACCTCTTAACCCAAAATAAAGTATGGCAAAAAATAGAGTTTCTGAGCGGTATTTTAATGGCTTATATTGCGATGAAACTAATCACAAGCAGCTTATAAATTAAGCCATAGAGAGTTCTTATCAGAGTTTCTGGATAATAGAAAGGGCCAATCAGTGTGTCGCCAATTGACCCAGTGGAATGACACATAGCAAGTCCAACCTCGCAGAATAAATATCTCATACTCCACTAATTAATGTCAACATTTTTACCATATTTGCCAGGGCAGCAAGATTTATAGACAGTTATTTTTTAAAATAGTTATTCCCTGCTGATTTCCGAATAAGCCATTCCCATGCACAAGTCCAAACTTCGCCTTATTTGATGAGATTAGCCTCTCCCACATCACAATAAGCGCATTAAGAGACGTCAAACTCCAGGGAGCTTTCCCGAGATTCAGACCTCCAGTTACTGTTACTTCATAAGAATTAAGTAAGTCAGGAATTTCAGTCAAAGAGTTAACTAGCCCCAGGCGATAGAGGAGGGCCATGGGTACGATCGGATAGCAGGTGTAGGAATCAAGTAAAGCTTCTTCATTCATAAATTTGTCTTTAAAATTGATCTTGGCTTGAGCAATGGCTATGTTGATGGCTCTTTTAAGATGATGGTATGTGGCGATCTTAGGCAATGATGCTACGCCTTTGAGATTAATTTTTACAAACGAGTTACCTAAAATTTCAACACGTGCTTTTTGAGGAATGTTTAAGACATCAGCTGCTTTTTCCGTTGATAGTATGAGCTGACCTGAAAAATCAATATTGGGATTAGCACAGTCAACTCCCCGAAAATACTCAGTGAGAGGTTGATACCATTTTTCATGGGGCATGCTGTTCGCTGGATTAATTTTCTTCCAGGTCTTCGTGTAGTTTTCAAACAAAGCATCACGAATCCTGAAATATTCTTTCTCATCGAGTTTGTATTTTTGCAAAAAATGAGGAACCAGTTCGTTATATCCTTGAAGTGGAGTGCAATTCTCATGATAAAATTTCATGAATTCTTTCCGTTCATTAGGGTCATATCCGGTTTTCAAAAAATCCTGACCTTTAATAAGCACAATATCTGCTTTTTTGATGGAGAGAATATTACGAGCCCTCTCAATAGCTGCCATGGCGGATGCACCACTTTTAAACTCATGAGGTTTCTTTTTATCCTTCGCCCCCTGAGCCAGGCTTAAGATTTCTAAAGCTGCGACAATAAGTTTTTTCTTCCTGGCCTGATTAAGAGTATTATTAGTGTCTTGATGAGCGCCAACAGAATCAATAATCCTATCCGCTGCAATGATGAAGGTTTTCATAATTAAAATTTACCTATACACACATTTGAGTAAGCCAAAAGTACCTCGCCCTTAACTTTATTAATTCTTGGTGCCGTTGGTTTCGATGATATAGTCTACTTAACATCGATGATAAGTAAGGGCAATTTTTCTAAGCGCCTATGCTGACAGAAACTACTACGAAATGCTATTTACACAGCTTCGATTATAGGCCATTGCCTTTGCTATATCATTTTTTAGTTTAATTTATCGAAATCTTGAAGAGGTAATGTTGCTTATGGTTTGATTGCAGGTTCAGAAAATACAATCGAAACCAGGCATTCATCCTCCGGAATCAAACTGCTGCATAAATTCTTTGCGTCTAAAATTGATTGACGAGAGCTAACTACCCATTCCATAATCCTATGTGATCCCTTTGCTTGCTAGAAGAATTTATTTTTTAACCAGGATTCAACCTAAAAAAGGTATCATCAATATATTTGTGAATTATTTAGGTGAGCAACTACCAGACGGGTCTAACAGGATAGCTTTGAAGCCCGAAGCAACAATCAATATAGATAATTTAAGGGAGTAAAATAGTCATGAGAGAATTTCTTGGTATTAGATTCAATGGATGTCCTAATTTTGCAGCGATTGTTAACTTTCGTAAGAAAAAGCCTATTGTAAGCACCTGTCTTGCCGCCGCCTCACTCTTTCTTATGGCATCCACAGCGTTAGCAATGCCAAAAACATCGAATATGTCTTTGTTAAGTTCTCTTTTTATCAAGCCTAACAATTCTGATAGCAAAAATTTGGCAGCACCCTCACCATCTTGCTTCTCTCGATCAGCCTGCATTGCTGACGCTAACTTTCAGCAAGAGTTTATGGGTTTTGTGAATTTCATTCACAGTCGATATCCGTCTGCCCAAGTACCCTCTGCTGAACGGTTACAACGGCATGCCTGCAATATGCTCTCACCAGGAGGCTCACACAGCGCAGGCGATCTTGAGCCAAAACATCTTCAAGCAGTGAAAATGGAGCAATGGTTGGCAACTTATCTTAGCTACAGCTTCTGGATAACGCAGTCTGGAATGAATCCTTACCAAACATCCCCTGTTTGGTGGTGCTTTCTTGATAATTCCAGCCGTTATGTTGTAACGGATACCATCGAAGTCGATGGGGCCAGCAACATTATTGCCAATTTTGATGGTCTTGGAAAACCGGCAGCGAATGGCGGCGCAGGTTTTTACGTAAGCCAAGCACTCCTAACAGATGCTTATCCTGGAACTTCCCTGGAACCAGGATTTTACGTCGCACAGACTTACACAAATAAGGAGCTCGTGGCAATTGATTTGGCAGCACCCGGGACCACCAAACCATTAGCACAATATCAGTCGCTTATGAAAATTCAGGTGCATGAGACTTATCCACGTAGAACGATCTCTTTAATCCAGGAGACCGTAAATAGGCTTGCAACGGTTGAATGGTTAGGTTTATGCTCCTTTGCATGCACAAACTGTGCGCCTGGGACTATCTGTCCACAATCTTAAGAAAAATTCTTTTTCTAAGTTGCATTAAACCCGATGAGGTAACTCCGGTCGGGTTTAATGCAAAGAATGATTCCTTGTACTTAGATACTAAGTAATCAATAGAACAGCCAGATGACTTAAAACAACTATGTATTAGTATGTTCATGCCAATTCTAAAAATTCAAAACTGATTCATTATGGTAAAAGCTTCTTCTGTAATATTTGCAAATCAACATTGTTGTTATTTTTTTATTCAGTTAAAATGGAGCATTTTATATCAATCGGGTCACTATGTTTTACGGCGATACAGTACAAGAAACTCGACAGCTATTTTTTATCAGTTGGAATAAGTACCAGAATAAAAAAGAGCTTTCTCCATTGGAAAAAGAAATTGCCCAAGTAATTCTTGATCATCCGGAATACCATAAAGTCATTGAACAAAGTCAGTCTTTTCCTGAACATACTTATTATCCTGAATTAGGTGAAACCAATCCCTTTCTTCATATGGGACTTCACCTTGCCGTTCGCGAACAAATTGCTACCGATAGACCACAAGGTATAAGTACTATTTACACCAAGTTAATAGAAAAACATCAGGATCCCTTGATGGTTGAGCATTTAATCATGGATCAATTGGCAGAATGTTTATGGCTTTCCCAAAAAAACAATAGGCCGCCAGACGAAAATACTTATTTAATTACCTTGCAAAATTTGTAGTTTGTATCCTGGAAATACCCGCTGTTTTCATCTGTACATGGATAAAAAAAAGTATACAATTTTTAATTGGGTATCTTAATGATTATCGGTTAAGATGAACACTTTAATGATACTACCCGGCAAATATGACAAATCAAAAACAAACCACCCATTTTGGTTTTAAATCAGTAGACTGGAATGAGAAAGAAAAGAAAGTAGCAGAAGTATTTCATTCTGTTGCTAAAAATTATGATCGTATGAATGATCTGATGTCCTTGGGAATTCATCACCTCTGGAAACGCTATACCATTGAATTAAGCCACGTTCGACCTGGACAGGCCGTATTGGACTTGGCGGGGGGCAGCGGCGATTTAACCCGATTATTATCGCAAAAAGTGGGTGACTCCGGACAGGTTATTCTTACCGACATCAACGCAGCCATGCTTCATGTTGGCCGCGATCGCCTGCTTGATGAGGGATTATTTAAAAACATTCATTATGTTCAGGGTAATGCACAATGCCTCCCTTTTGCGAATAACAGTTTTCATTGTATCACTATGGGATTTGGGCTTAGAAATGTTACTGATAAAGACGAAGCGCTGCACTCCATGTATAGAGTATGCAAACCGGGAGGGAAATTAATGGTGCTTGAATTTTCAACACCTGTTTTTCCTGGATTGAAGCCGGTTTATGATTGGTATTCATTTAATATTTTGCCAAAAATCGGAAAATTTGTTGCTAACGATGAAGCCAGCTATCAATACCTTGCAGAATCAATCAGAATGCATCCTGATCAGGAAACATTAAAAGCCATGATTGAACGGGTTGGATTTGAAGATTGTCATTATCACAATTTAAGTGGCGGTATAGTCGCTCTGCATATTGCCTACAAATATTGAGTTGATCATGTTAAAAGAATACTCGCTGAAAGCATTACAAACAGCCATTAATCAGGCAATGAAGCTCGATGAGCAGATGCCGCAAAAACTTCAAAAACTTGATGGCAAAACGCTTGAAATGGTCATTACCCCTTTAAATGTTAATTTTTACATTCGGTTTAAAGGGTGTGAAATGCAATTACTCCATCGCATTGATGGGCGTCCTGATACGATAATTCACAGCAATCCGATAGGATTGATTCGCTTGAGCTTATTACCCACATCCAAAGCCCGCTCTTTATTTAATGACAAGATACGCATCTCAGGTGACATTGAATTGGGGCAACATGTAAAGAAACTGTTTGACGAAATAGATATTGATTGGGAAGGGCACCTGGCTCACTTCACAGGTGATGTGGTGGCTCATCAAATTGGCTCCTTTGTACGTAAAGGACTGCAATTTAAAAATCAATTCAGCACCTCCATGCAGCAAAATATCACTGAATTTCTTCAGGAAGAATTACGCATTTTCCCATCAAGAAATGAATTGGAAGATTTTTTTGCCGAGGTAGATGAATTAGTGTTAAGTGTTGACCGTCTTCAAGCCCATATCAATCATTTAATGAGCCATGATGAAGGTAATTAAACGATTCACCCGCCTTTTTTATAAAACTTACCTCTTCGTAAGGCATAGTTTATTGAAAGGTCTGGAGTTCAAAAACCAAATCAGTGAAAGTATGCAGTTCAATTTTGCAAAACATCAGTGTGAAGAATTGCAAGGTTTTACATCTCCAAAACTATTCGATGATTTTATTCAGGATCTGGATGGATTATCATTGCACATTGAGCGTCTGGAAGCTCGAATTCAACAACTGATGAGCTGTCATGAAATCAATTAAACAACTTATTCGTCTTATACATATCAATTATATTTTAGCCAAAAATGGTCTCGATAATGTTGTTGTGTCTATAAAATTGTTTGCTCCTTTACGTTTTATAGTTTATTTAAACCCGTGGAACTGGCTTCGTAAAGAGAAATTAACGCGTGGGGAAGCACTGCGCAAATCACTGGAGGAACTTGGCCCTATCTTCATTAAATTTGGACAAGCCCTTTCCACACGCCCAGATATCCTTCCAGAAGACATTGCAAAAGAATTAAGTAAACTGCAAGACAAAGTTCCTCCTTTCCCCAGCCATGTCGCCATGAATATCATTGAACAGGCATATAAAAAATCGGCCTATGATGTTTTTGCCCAATTTGATCCGGTCGCCCTTGCCTCCGCGTCCATGGCACAAGTGCATGCAGCGACTCTGAAGACAGGGGAAAATGTCGTTATAAAAATACTCAGGCCCAATATGCGCCGGATTATAGAGCAAGATTTAAGTATCATGTACACCATCGCCACATTAGCGGACCGCTATTGGCCAGAGGGAAAGCGCTTCAAACCCAAAGAGATAGTCAAGGAATTTGAACATACCTTACTGGACGAACTGGATTTAATGAGAGAAGCGGCAAATGCCGCTCAATTAAGAAGAAATTTCAATCAATCTCCAATGTTATATATACCTGAAATCTATTGGGACTATTGCCATAACAATATCCTGGTGATTGAACGCATTCATGGCATACCCGTGACCGATATAACCAGCCTCAGGGATCACGGCATCGATATTAAAAAACTGGCCGAGCGCGGTGTAGAAATTTTCTTTACTCAAGTCTTCCGTGATTGCTTTTTTCATGCAGACATGCACCCGGGAAATATCTTTGTCTCCTATCAAAACCCCAAAGACCCTCAGTACATTTGTGTTGATTTTGGTATCATTGGGACTCTAACAGATAATGACAAGCGTTATCTGGCTGAAAACCTGGTTGCTTTTTTTAACCGTGACTACAAGCGCGTAGCCGAATTACATGTGGAATCTGGATGGGTAGCGCGTGATACCCCAGTTGCAGAGTTTGAAAGCAGCATAAGAACCGTTTGTGAGCCTATTTTTGAAAAGCCATTAAAAGACATTTCTTTTGGGCAAGTAGTTTTCCGTTTATTCCAGGTCGCCAGAAGATTTCATATGGAAGTGCAACCCCAACTGATTTTGCTGCAAAAAACCCTGTTGGCGATAGAGGGTTTGGGCAGACAACTCTACCCCGAACTGGATTTATGGGCTACAGCAAAACCATTCCTTGAAAAATGGGTGCGCGAACAGATGGGGCCAAAAGCATTCATTAAACGTTTAAAGCAAAATCTGCCATTTTTTACGGAGCAACTCCCCCATATGCCTAAACTGATTTTTGATATACTGGAGATGAAAAAGGATCAGTTATTAACAGTCAATGAACTCTCACGCTTGCAATCTGAAAATAAAAATCAGACTATCCAATGGAAGAGTTTGGGCATGGGTGTCTTTTTCTCATTTTTATCAATAGGTGTCATTAGCTATTTTGATTTGCTGGATTATAATCATCTGACAACCATAACGATAGCTGGTTCTGTTTTAGCTGGAATTTTTGTACTCATCAACCGCAAGATAAGGAACTAACATGGGATTAAGTGGAATAAGTCCGTTATCACTCTTATTAATTCTGGCCATTATTGTAGCCTTGTTTGGCACTTCCAAATTAAAAACAATAGGCTCTGACCTTGGAGAAGCGATTAAGAATTTCCGCAAAGCCATGAATAGTGAGGAAACGAATGACACTCAAAAAGACGATCATAAACCATCATGAGTCTTGGTGAATTATTACTTATTTTCATTGTTGCTATCATTGTGTTTGGGCCATCAAAACTCCCCATGCTGGCAACCCACCTTGGCCTGTTCGTACGAAAAGTCAATCAATTAAAAGAACATGCTTCCTCCTTTTGGCAGCAACAACTCAATGAAATTCAGCTGCATGAAAACCAACGCAAGGCAGAAAAGGCTGATCAGCACTATCAACTGACAGACTCTGAAAATAAAAATTCTGATAACATGGAAAATAGACGCCCGAGCTAAATCAGCAAATGCTTGTTTGATTTAACTCGGACAAAAGAGTACTTATTCACCCTGTTGGTTTGGTGAAGTTGTAGTATCTGTTTGATTAGGTTGTACTTCAACCGATTGGATATTGGCCAGATTCTGTTGCAATTTATCAAGATCGGCTTGAGCAGCATAAACTTGAATTTGCGAATCATCTTGAAAAGTAATGACCCCTTTCACCAAATTATGCTCTGCCATCCATTGTGTATCATCAGCGGATAGTGGCGTTGAAAATGCCAAAACGATTGCCAGAACTGATGAATTGACTAATATTTTCATCATGCACTCCTTGCATACGCTTACATCCGTTATGCAGTTAAAAAATAATATACACTACAAATTATAGATTGGTTTGTTATTAAAATGCGTTTCATAGAGTGTAACTTCATGAATCTGTCCCAGAGACAAAGAAGGCGATTGAATAATAGGAAAACATTTCATATAATAAAAATACAAAATGATTGGGGTTTTTATATGGCCTTTAGCAAATCAGAAACATCCGTAGATAAATTTTCTTTAGATGACTTTCCTCCATTTTCCGCACACGATTTGGAAATGGCCTTTAGCTTAAAAAAAAAATATCGGGAATCAAAGAAATCAGCTTATCCATTTACCGGTTTTGTGTGCGATTATGAACGCCGTGAAAAGCTTTATGATTTTATTTATGGCAGTTGTCATTTACCCAAATTATTTGAAAACAATTTCAAGGTACAAATAGCCTATCTGGATAGGGAAAAATCCGGCGTACGCCATTGGTCATTAATTGAACTACAATATTCCATTGAAAAAGGCAATAATACTTTAAAAATCCTGGTACTTGACAGTTTAGGGGCACAATTGTCCTATAACACAGCACAGGTATTAGCGAATGAAGTTGGATTTGAGGATTTGCTTGAAGAAATTGAAGGACTTTCAATAAAAACCTACATCCCTGATGTTAAATTACAGCACTCGCGTGCAGGGTGCGCTACCTTTACTATGGATTGCGCCAGCATGTTGTCTGACCAGGATAAATATGAAAATATTTATGACTTTATGGATAAACAACCAGACGCCAGCAGCACAGCAAAAGTTGCAAAACTTGAGGATGATTTTCCGGTGCATTGTGCCAGCTTACCCCCTCGAATATTACGCGTCGCACAAAGCCGAGCCATCATCACGGATGATAA
The DNA here is from genome assembly GCF_026191185.1 of Legionella sp. PATHC032. Lineage (NCBI taxonomy): Bacteria > Pseudomonadati > Pseudomonadota > Gammaproteobacteria > Legionellales > Legionellaceae > Legionella > Legionella sp. PATHC032. The sequence goes on from NZ_JAPHOV010000001.1 coordinate 3,261,141, forward strand.
AGTACTGAACTCTACTTCATCTATTAATTCTAAAAAGGAAACCGTCAAGCAATCCATTCTAAAGCATTGTAGTTTTTTTGAAGACCAACCCCAAACACCAGAAAACATAAAGCGCAATGAAAGAATCATGAAAAAAGCGCTCAAATGGAGAAACACAATAGACCTGGAAATGCAGAGAAGCAGTTCAGAAAGGCTTGAAACAACCTGTGCAATCGATGATATCGAAGAATATGCCAGTAGTAGCCTGCCTTCCAAATCAATACTGCTATGATGAGATTAAATATTCCGAAACAACTAGCCAAAACGATCGACTGACTTATGGCAATAAGGGATTTTGTGATGTTTAAAATAGTAATCCTGATGATAGTCTTCAGCAGGCCAAAAGGGTTGTGCTTGCAATAATTGGGTTACAACCTGATACCCCCTTTTCTTTAATAGCTGGATCAATAACTCCGCTTCCTGTCGTTGCTCCTGATTAAAATAAAACACGGCACTTAAATATTGCTGCCCCAAATCAGGACCTTGGCCATCTGCCTGAGTGGGGTCGTGAATTTCAAAAAAACGCTTTACAATGTCATGATAACTGGTTTTAGCAGAATCGTAGACGACGCGCACAGCCTCATAATGCCCAGTAGTACCAGTGCATACTTGCTCATAAGCTGGTTCTGAAACATGGCCACCTGTATAGCCTGACTCGACTTTTAACACCCCGGGAATGCGTTTTAAATAATATTCCACCCCCCAAAAACACCCCCCGGCAAGGATGGCTTCTTCTGTATCCAGTACATCATTATCCGCGACAAAATCCAATGAAGCGGAATTAACGCAATGACGTAAGTTCTTATGAGTCATGTATTCCCCGGTGAACACATGCCCCAAGTGCGCATCGCAACGGGCGCATAATATCTCGGTGCGCTGACCATCCGCGTCCGGTTTCCTTGCCACAGCATTGGCCATTTCATCGTCAAAACTGGGCCAGCCACAGCCTGAGCTAAACTGACTCACACCGCGAAACAGTGCCAAGCCACAACGCCTGCATAAATACGTCCCATGAGTCGCAACTTGATTATAAGAGCCAGTATGAGGATATTCAGTGGCTTTATCACACACGATTCTTTTAGTAGCTGGAGTTAAGCTTGCGGTTTTATCGAGGTAGTCACTCATTTCATGCTCCTTTGAAAACTCGACTCATGGGAAAATCTTCTGAACACCCTCAGCGGCATCGGCCACAGAAACTGTCAGTGAACTGTTTAAAGGGAAAAATCCTGCCAACAGGAGCCCACCTTTGCTCTAAAATTATAGCAATATTCGCTGTTTTTGTATTGCAATTACTCCTAATGCCAACCTACTCAAATCTTTTTGGAGTAAAAAATTGTGCCAGTCAAGACTGTTTTTTTATTTTTTTTTTGTTATCATAATGAGCGTCTCATACCTTATCCATGACCTCCCTTTCTGTGGATAACTTGTCTTTATTATTCCATCTCACTACCATTTGACACCATGCTCTTTTTATAAAACCTCTTGCCCAGCAAAGGCTTATTAAATATTAATACATAAATTGCATTGATTACTTATCCCCATTTTCTGTGGATAACTCTGTGAATACACACTGGTTATACACTAAAATCCGGCACTTAAAAGGATGCTTGTTCTTTTTGCAAAGCATCATAAAAAATAATAATGAAAATACTATCTTACGCCAGCCTTTTACACCCTCAATAGGTATACTTTCATACCACTCCACCTTGATGGATTTGTGTGTTTAGATGATTTGCCTCTGCATTATGCGCTATAGTATAAACAAGCGTTAATAACAGAGAGTGCTATGGCAGATGTCATTAATCTTAATAAAAAAAGAAAAGCCAAAGTTCGTTTGGAAAAAGAAAAAAAGGCTTCTGAAAATCGCATAAAATTTGGAAGAACAAAAAAAGAAAAGCAACTAGAGAAACAAGACAATGAACGCAACGAGCGACATCTGGACGGTCACAAGCTGGATAAAAAGGAGGAAAATAAAGACAAGGAGTCTTTTGATAGAGGCTTTGATTTTTAAGACTTTAACAAATTCATAGAGAATTTGGAGAATAATGCTGATTGATTTTTTCTCAGGGACTTTAAAATAATCAGCAAGCAATTTTTTGTAGGTCGTTCAGGAGAAAATCAGCATTATTGACAACAATTTTTTTGTTGTTAAACTCCATTCCTGCTCGTCTTAGTGCTAGCCATTAGCATCATGAGCTCACGATTATATACATCATCTAGGGTGAGGTTGCTCTTTTCATTCAGTAGATAAAGGCTAAATCCTAACTTTGCATTTTGTCCAAGTTTCTTTTCAATTTCTCTTAAATCCATTTCAGGTACTCTTAACTGTTACAGAAAGTTGAGTCACCTCAGAATTTACATTACTTTTGCTCATATTATCGTCTTCTCTCTTGGGGGATTTATAGAAACCCAATAGCCTGCAAGCTTCCTTTAGTTGCGTAGATTGAAAAAGGGCTGGTATTACACGTTCTTCAAATTGCTTTTTGGTTTTTATACGTTTAGCAATTATCATTTTTATGGTATCGACAAATTCATTTTCTATTTTGGGGTAAATTTCACTAAGGAAATCATATATATATTCAGGAGTAGTAATGGGTCTTGCCTTTAGATTTGCTGCATGATCTGCCTCCAGAGCATTTCGAATAATAGACTTTAAGATCCGTTTAATCTTTGAAACTTCAGGTACAGTGTCTATTGGAGTAGGGCCAATCTTGGGTACATAATATTTAGAAGAAAAATCATAAAGAAATAATCTAACTGTAGATGATTGACCATCTTTTGCAGGCATGAAGGCCAGGTTAAAAGAATCTTGTTCATTAACTTCAAATCCTAAATATAATAACAAAGCAAGATCATCCAAGACATCTAGGAATATTTTTCTATTGATATTGATATCAAAACATTCTTCATCTGAACTGTATAATTTGTATTTTGATCCAAATCTATACCTGTTTTTTGTATCATAAATTTCGATATTTTTTTGGAGACTTAAAGTCGAAAATGAATCAGCAACCATGCATGGATAATCATAATAATTTTGGTCACCTGGGTCATATATGGAAATGTAATCTTTATTCAATGTCTGCGTACAAAGACCAAGTAATGCCATTTGATGGGAAATTGAGACTTCCTCGTCAATAATTTGCTCAAGGCGGTTGATATCATGGCATGGAATTAAAAAAACTGCTTGACTCTGTATATGATATACTCTTTTCATACCTCCATACCCCAACAACTGGCCATCTTGAATTGGCTGGTCGGTGATAAAACGCCTAGGATTTATATTTGTATTAAGCAAGTTTATTTTTTCTTTATGAAAAACAATCGGTAATGTTGTGGTTTTATCATCTTCATCTGAATCAAAAAAGCAGCGAAGTAGAGTACATTGCTTTTCAATATTTTTCGTTTTTCCCATTTATACCTCACAATAGGCAAGCAATATTGCTTATTTTTTAAATCATCTGCCCCAATATAAGACGCAACCACAATATTACTGTTCAAAATTCAACTCATTATAATTCATCTAATCTCAAATAACTCAACAACAGAAAAGCACCTTCTTCAGAAGAAGGTGCTTAGTTTCAATCCCATTAATAAGTTAATGAAGAACAACAGGAGTCGCCTTTTTCTTGTACTTTGCCTTGAGGAAGATCCATGGCTGGGTTTCTCTTAAAAAACCCAAAGGGCTGAAGCTTGGCACAAATTGTCGTGGTAGGCATGACAGGAAAATCTTCCGGTCTGGGAAAATGGGTAGAACCCAGCGTTACCCACAAGACCAGATTTTCATTGTCAATTTTCCGGTTCTGCTTAATATAAGCAGGCAAACCACAACCCCCGGAACTCTGATTGGGATAATCTCCTGCCGCGTATTTTTCTTGAGGGTCATATTGTGTTACCCATACCTGCTTACTGGCAAATCCCCCGCGCTTATAAATATAACTCTCTTCATCTGCCAGCAATAAGGGGGTTTCCGGCAACTCCAGTTTATAAGCTGGCGCAGTGCCAATGCTATTGACGCAATTGGGATTGAATATCTTCCAGGTTCTCTGGGTTTGAGCACAAGCCGAGCGGGCTGCGTCACCTTCCTGTTCAAATATTTTCTGGCTGCTGCCAAAGGCATTGCCATAAGGATTTTTTCCACCCATGGTCATAGGATAAAACTCATGTTCACTAAATGAGTTCTTTTCACCATCAACCATCATATGAAGACGGGCATTGAAAAAATGTTGATGTGTAGGGGCTGCCAGCTCAGGGGTCAATTTCCCGCCCCATTCATAAGGGGTATCAGGAAATATTGCTGCCGTTTGCACAATACCTGTCAGTTTTATCTCCAGTTTGAGGCTGCCGTCCTGGCCAAAACGCCAATAAAAACCATAATCATAGTTACCTATCGTAGTAAAAAAGCTGACAACCAGCTCACGAGCACGGCGAACCTCGAAGGTACTGTTACGAACTTCATAATGCTTCCACAGTGTGCCTGCGTCTTCTTCATGCATGCAAATCGCATTTTTAATCAATCTCGCATTGCCGGAATCATCCACCGTGGGAACGTCAAAATAATAAATATTTCCCAAACAATCACATCCGAGCTTTAATTCATTTGCCAATTTGCCAAGACCATATTCACCCGCATCAAAAGCGCTTTTCCAGTAATGACTGACGGAAGGATCCGCATAGGGGACGATCATATCCGTCACACTGGCTCGGTAAATAATTGGCCGTTCCTTCCCTTCATCCAGGTATTTGATCTGATGCAAAACCAAACCCTCGCGTGGGGTAAATCCAACATGAAATGACCAGTTTTGCCAATTGACTTCCCAACCTTCCACTTTAAAACTGGGTCCTTCTGCCTGAATAATATCCAGCGGTTTTAAATCCTTGCGTTTCTCCGGGTAAGAATCGGAATCGTAATTGATTTTTTCTTTAGGAATGGGAACGTTGCGGCCGTCATCAATAACACGCAATACCTTCTCATTGCCGAGATCTACTATCGCGACAACCCCCTCAATGGGACGGGCATAGCCATTATCCTTTAAATCATCACGATAAAAACTTATCCCTTTAACAATACGTTTTTCCCTCTCTTCCTCTTCATCGAAATAGCCCGCAGAAAACGCATCAACTTGAATTTTGTCAATTTGCTCATCATTAAGCCCACGCTTTTCCATAGCGGCTCTCCAGGTCGGATCGGCTTTAACAATTTGCTCACATTTTTGAAAATCCTCAATTAAAATAGGCGGCTTACCATAAGGCGGGGCTTCGAGGACGATCTGTTTCCATTCCACGACTTTTTTGCTGCTGAGGTTGACAACGGCTTCAAAGGTTTCATTCGTTTTTTTATTAAAAACAGAGAGAAAAGCACAGCGGTCGAAATCAGTATCGCTTGAATGCAAAACTTCTTGTTGAGGCGGTTCATAAGTCATCACCCAGGCAAATCGATAACTGTCGGACAGCTCTTTTTCTCGTTTTAAAATATCACAACTTTCTTGAATTTCCTCAAGAGTTAATGGATCTAACACATGCATATTGACATCCTTTACCTATTAAAAAACTAATATTGCTCTTTAAAAATTAACTAAAGAGACAGTGCGTTGAAATAATTAGATAGAAATAAAAATAGCGGGATATCGCTAAGAGTAGTCGGATAAGCGGTGGGCAGTATGGTATTTTTTAATCAGTGAATACAACATAAGCTTTTCAAATTAAAAGTCTGGCCTTTTAAAAGTGGTACATTATTTAACCTTCTGGTGCTCGCACCAGGGGCTGCAACCATTAAGGGTGCACTTTATATCATTCTAATCAATTTGAATCAAATAATTGTCCAGTCACTAGTCATATTGAGTCAGTCAGCAATATCAATAAAATAACCGGCCACTTTTTTAATTAACTTTTAACCATGAGTTTTTGCAAAAAATTGACTTAGTCAAGACTGTTTTTTTATTTTTTTTTTTGTTACGATGGAAATCGCTTAACATCTTAATTGCATCCCCCTTTCTGTGAATAACTATTTCCGTATTTCAATCCCATAACCAGACCCCACCAGGCTCTTTTTATAAAACCCCTTGTCCTGCAAGGACTTATCAAGTATTGATGTATAGATTGCCTTGATCACTTATCCCCATTTTCTGTAGATAACTCTGTGAATACACTCTGGTTATTCGCTAAAATACGGCACTTGAAAGGATGCTTGTTCTTTTTGCAAAGCGTTCTAAAGAATAATTAAGGGATTGGGGTTAAAATAGATACTATTTAAGTATTTTGTAATATAGGTTGCTGAATACTATAAATGCTATTTAGTTTAGGGTCTGTTGACAATTCACCTACCGCCTATGTGTCACGACTTGTTCGCGGCATCCAGTTGATGGTCAAATTAAATTTACCCTATATAATTCTTTGATTAATAAGAGAAAATTCATAATATGACGGTTTTGACACCAAATATAAACCGAGTTTGCAATGTTTAGAATAATGCTCAATGATGAGCTATAGTTCAAGCTAAGGGAGATCATGCTAAACATGGAATTTATGACAAGCCTAATCTTCGTACGATCGTTGAGGCAATGTTATATCGTATGCGTGTAGGCTATTGTTGGCGAGACCTACCGGCAGATTCTGTATGCTCGAATTCAATTTATCAACAATTAAATCGTTGACATTCAAAAAGAAAGTGATGAAATTGTTCTAAGAACCTAATCTTGAATGGGAGCTCATAGAGGGGTGAATTATTTGTACTCAGCTACATGGTACAGGTGCGTGCGATGCTAGAAACGAGACTATTAATAAATCCACAATAAAAATACAACCAAAACTCATGTGGCTGTAATTCATACCGGTTACCAATTGAACCTCCATTAACCTGAAGCAAATTACATGACTCAAAAGCTACACCGGAATTGATTTTAAGTTTACCAAAATCTTTATATATTATTGCGTTAGTTATCATTAAGATAGCTGCTAAGAAAATAAACCAATTTAATTTTTGGTCAATGCGTCGAAATAACACTTCTGAGCTTTTTAAAGGTTTTTCGATTTTAATAGATCTACTGCTTTTTTCCATTTTTATCTTTAATAAATTAAACGCTATTGCACATTAATTATGTAGATATCATACAAATTCTTAAATGGCTTAATTCCATTTAAAAGAAGTTTGTCAACCGACCTATTAAATAATAACATTGTCGGTATTACTTTACATCCACATTACATTTTTTGTCTTTATCTTAATTAAATAACCGCATCCCCCCTACTCTAGCGGTATAAAGTTTATAAACGGGAATGCTGTTAATCAGACAATATAATATATAGAAATAATCTTGTTTGATCCTATATTAAATAAGATACCTGTGCGGCAGTGAACCTAATACCAAATTACCTTCTATATCCTTGTGTCTTCTAAGCTGCCTGTGCGGCAGTGAACTCGGACAAATTCGCTCCGGACAAATCCGCATTCTTCTAAGCTGCCTGTGCGGCAGTGAACTCGGACAAATTCGCTTCGGACAAATTCGCTTCCTTCTAAGCTGCCTGTGCGGCAGTGAACTTTGATAATCTTCGTAAGGGTCGTTTTCTTGTACTTCTAAGCTGCCTGTGCGGCAGTGAACCTGCAGCAAGCGGTGCTTTAACAGCAGCTACTCTTCTAAGCTGCCTGTGCGGCAGTGAACTTTAGAGAGAATAATACTCCTGAACGTTTAGACTTCTAAGCTGCCTGTGCGGCAGTGAACTGGCTGCGGCTTCAAATACCAATTTGTATACACTTCTAAGCTGCCTGTGCGGCAGTGAACGCTCGTTTGGCTACTCCTTTGTTTCCTTTTATCTTCTAAGCTGCCTGTGCGGCAGTGAACAAATAAACTATAGCTAAATGAAACTGCTTGTTCTTCTAAGCTGCCTGTGCGGCAGTGAACCTTTACTGGTGTTGATGAGGACGTTTGGAAAGCTTCTAAGCTGCCTGTGCGGCAGTGAACTTAACCAGACCCACTGTGAGAGAAATTCGTTACTTCTAAGCTGCCTGTGCGGCAGTGAACAATTTCATTACCCATCGGCTCGAATGAGAAAACTTCTAAGCTGCCTGTGCGGCAGTGAACAAGTGTATACATTTTAGACACTACCTGTAATTCTTCTAAGCTGCCTGTGCGGCAGTGAACCATACCTGCCCACGCTAATTGTAGATGTACATCTTCTAAGCTGCCTGTGCGGCAGTGAACTAAAAAGAAATGCGCAGAGGATCAGCCTTTGCCTTCTAAGCTGCCTGTGCGGCAGTGAACTCCATATAAAATAGTGGGTCGCTTTCGCCATCCTTCTAAGCTGCCTGTGCGGCAGTGAACAACTAGTTTGAGGAACAGGCGTAACCATAATACTTCTAAGCTGCCTGTGCGGCAGTGAACGAATGAGGTTAATATGTACGATGTGGTAGATTCTTCTAAGCTGCCTGTGCGGCAGTGAACGAAGCCAGAGGGCTATTATAAAATAATTTTTTCTTCTAAGCTGCCTGTGCGGCAGTGAACATTATTTTTGTCTTTTCGCTATGCTCTTGGTACTTCTAAGCTGCCTGTGCGGCAGTGAACTTATGACGCTCAGTACGAACAATCAATTTACTCTTCTAAGCTGCCTGTGCGGCAGTGAACAGCTAGAAATTTGGATTTTGGCGTGGCTTTCTCTTCTAAGCTGCCTGTGCGGCAGTGAACATTTAAATTGAAAACTGCTAGATTATTTTGCACTTCTAAGCTGCCTGTGCGGCAGTGAACTTCCCATATTATTAATTATGGGAATTTTAATTCTTCTAAGCTGCCTGTGCGGCAGTGAACTATACCAATCAACGGAAACACTTGTTGCAGAACTTCTAAGCTGCCTGTGCGGCAGTGAACATTAAATGCTTCTAATTTAGTAACTTCCTTAACTTCTAAGCTGCCTGTGCGGCAGTGAACTTCGCAACGCCTCTAATTTCTTGGTATAACTTCTTCTAAGCTGCCTGTGCGGCAGTGAACCTGAATATTATTTTGTAAGAGTTATGAGTTCTCTTCTAAGCTGCCTGTGCGGCAGTGAACGAACAAATCCATCAAGATTGGCAAAAATAAAACTTCTAAGCTGCCTGTGCGGCAGTGAACAAATATCAGTAGGCTTTCCGATGTACTGTTTTGCTTCTAAGCTGCCTGTGCGGCAGTGAACATTCTGAGTTCCCGATTAAAAAAGGAGTTTTACTTCTAAGCTGCCTGTGCGGCAGTGAACATCTCATAACATCGTCTGGATTTTCAGCAATGCTTCTAAGCTGCCTGTGCGGCAGTGAACAGAAATTATGCTAGAAGCTATTAACAAAGATACTTCTAAGCTGCCTGTGCGGCAGTGAACTTTTATATAAATGCCACACCATTGTCGCTATTCTTCTAAGCTGCCTGTGCGGCAGTGAACATGGCTGGGTATATGGCAATGGCCGGATATCTCTTCTAAGCTGCCTGTGCGGCAGTGAACTTGTCCAGGCATATGTGACCCCAAGCCAGCTTCTTCTAAGCTGCCTGTGCGGCAGTGAACTAAGCACTAAGGCTACTGAAATGGCTATGAATCTTCTAAGCTGCCTGTGCGGCAGTGAACTGCTCAGGACTCAGGGTAGTAAGTATGGATTTCTTCTAAGCTGCCTGTGCGGCAGTGAACATTTTTTGTCTTATATTCGTATTGCCTATTTACTTCTAAGCTGCCTGTGCGGCAGTGAACGAGCCTTTCAATTTCTCTAATTTAGGCTTCGCCTTCTAAGCTGCCTGTGCGGCAGTGAACTCGATTATAAACTATAAAAAAACAGAAAAAACAGTAAGTTATATACAAACTACTCTGTCACCCAATGTATTTCAATCAAGTTATAATCATCTGATTTTAAAACAAATTTTTAAGGAACCAAAATTATTAGTATTTGGAAGTTTAGAATAGCCAAGCCTAGACTATTTTTTATTTTAATTCTATAAAAGGCTAAAATATTTGACTTAGCTAAAATTCTCTTCTTAAACTGATCAAATTCAATAGATTTGTCAATTTCTCTTTTCTAATCAAACCAAGGAACTGTAGCAGTTTTGGAAAGACCAAACTGATCAAACTCGCCAGAAATTGGTTTATCGAGCAGCTCTCCAAATTCAATATATCGGCGGTATTTTTTTCCGTTTGAATTACTAACTAGTTCAGCATATGGATAATCCAAACCATTGGAAAACATTTTAATTTTATATTGTCGAAACTCACTTTCCGTTATAGAACCACGTTTAACTAATCTCCTCATTTTGGATTGACTCATGGTAGATTGCTTGCGTGAAATAATTCGAAATTTACAATCGGTAGGAATTGGTTTAACTTGCCCTACACTACAGGTGGTGTTCGAAATATTGATCAGAATTAAATTCAGAAGCTTTTGCAAAACAGATCTTTCCCCATGAAGACGCAAAACATTTCCCAAACAAACATTGTACTTCGGAAAGCTAATTCCAATATTTTTTGAACCCAGATCGTACAAAATTTTATGTAGTTTTGTGTAAACCGTATTCAATAGAACATTCAAACGCACTTCTGAATCTGGCTTGATAAGAATATCAACATAATAATCCATACTTTTCTCCTTAACGGACATCGATACGAGAAACATATGCCAAACCCTTTTTCCCCAAGTAAAATGAGGAAACACCAGCATAATCGATCATATTTTTTAGCTCAATTGCCCTTTCAAGATTGACATCCAGGTATATATCTATTTGGCCGCTTGCTTTCCTTAAAGCGCGCTTAATTTTCCCCTCACCTTTGACATACTCCTCTCTAACATAGGGGTTACCATAGATCAATTTTTTAGGTCCGGTTGTATACTTATCCATAAAATCTTTTGCCGTAAATCCATTATTAGATATTCCGCTTATCATACCCATTTTAGATTTTACACCTGACATATCATGATGTGCCTCCAATCGATTAAGTTGAAGATAGAGTGATGAACAGTACATTGGAAGAATTTTTATCTGGCCTTTATGATCTAAAGGATTATATTTATCAAAAATTGAAGCCAGTTTTGCAGAGGCTAATTTTGCATGTTCAGTATTTTCTACAGACTTCATTTTTTTAATATACTCCAAGCGATTTAAAATGCTTATTGGATTAAGCTCAATAGTACTCTCTAGTTTTATGTTATGAAGTATGAATTGGCACAACTGATTAAAATCAAGCCAAAGAACGCCCCACAACAACTGTGAGAAGTCAGATTGGAAAATTGGATCTTTCACCTTAATCATTCCTGTAAATGCATTTCGATCCGTGTTACCACTCATATTTCTTACATAAACGATTTCCTGACATTGTATTTTTGGTCTATCCTCAAACCGAATAACTTGGACAATATCTTCAAAATAATGATTATGATTACCATAGCCCGCTCTAATCTGATAAAGTTTCCGTTGATCACCAATTAATCTATTTAGAACACCAAGCACAGTATCAAGTGTAATTTCTCTAGATTTATAGTTTTCCTCCACCTCTAATTTTGACATTGAACCTATAAAATTCCGTCCTTTTTTAGGGAGTGGCTCATTATTCGAGCCATCAAGAAAAGAGTTGCGCCAAGACGCCTCATAATCAATGGTTATTTTCATTTTCTATTCCTCTTTCGCCTCGAAATAAATAGCATATTCTTCTTCTGGTGTATGAGAAATTTGATTAGGTGAACGCTTAATTCGCATCATTTGATTACTATTATTAAAGTCAACATTAACCTCATCGACGTACATGTAAGCTTTTGCTTGGCGGATACAAAGATTTTTTATCAAATCTATAGTTGTCTCTACAAGGGCTTGTATTGCATCCTGGTTCAAAAGAATTCCAGCCTCACCAATTTCAAAAATAGTGCCCTTACGAACATAATTCGGATGGAATATTACCTTCGGGTTCAATGATGGCTTCAGAGACTGTATATATTCTTCAACGACTTTAGCTACATTATCTCCTTGAGAATCTTCAATATTCATTGCAGCACGATCAAATTTATTATCTAGTGAGATAAACTGGAGTTGCTCTACACTAATGGAACCATAGGAGATATACTGAGTATCACCAAACGTGGTTTTGGAAAAAAAAGAAGAGCTATCTCTTTTTCCCGACCTAGTAAACTGCTCAAAATTTCCATTACCCAGTTGATCAACAAAATCCTCTAATAATAAAGGGCTAGTTCGCTTATATTGACTAGCAGGTACCACATAACCTCTAATAAGACCCGTTATAGAGGCAAGTACTTTTTCAATATTTTTTTCCTCTGCATAATGCAAATCAAATGCCTGTGCTCTAAAGAGGTGATGACGAATACAATTTTGGCTGATATATAAGGGGGTTTTTCTAAAGTCAACATCAGTAGGTTCTTTCACGTGTTTATAGCCTTTTTCACTGATTTCACCTGTTAAATTGGTATATCCTCTAAGTTTAGGCATTGTGTGATTGCTCTTACCTAGCTTACTATCTTCCTGAACTTTTAAAGTAGTTGGGCCATTCCAATTGACTACCCCATGACCAAAAGCAGTTATTTTAAAATCAACGCTTTTAATGCCTGTAATTTTCTCCATAGTAGGTTTCCTCTTTTGGATTGAGTTGGTCTTAAGTTTCGGTTTTTTGAAAATGTTGTTTGAGTTTGTCAATCGACATGGCTCCTACAGGCTGTTTATCACTGATTACGTAATAGATAGCTTGTGGGTGTGCTGCATTCATTCCACCGATATGATCTAGATCCTTTGGAGTATAACTAAGATAAATTGGTGTCTCTGGAGAACGAGCCTCTTTAATTAAATCCCATTCATTGCGTGCCTGCTTGTAGCCAGTGCTGTATTTAATATTATGGTGTTTTTTTCGCATATACTGAACAAGATTATTATTATCCTCACCATAACCTCTCATACTTTCAACTGACGCAGTCAGGTGTGTTTGTAACAATGTGGAATCAAATTCCTCTCTATAGGCATAATCATTGGTAAATTCATAGTGTAGTGTTTCTGTCACCCTGCAAATAGCCATTTGTACAAAGCGATTATCGCTTCTAAGTGAGTTAGCAGATATTTTAATTACTTCATCAGTCCTTTTCGTTTTTTGTGGAATAGAGATAGGGTCAATAACTTTTTCATTGATTAAATCTACACTTTTTTTAAGAGCCTTTAGGAAGTCCTCTTTGACAGCTTTCTGTGATGCTGGGGTTGAATAAAATTCCCTATAATATTTATATAGTTGATTGATACTTACTTCACTATTATCTTTCAATTTATCTTTTAAAAACTTAAGCCAAGCTTTAGTGCTTTGCCAAATGCAAAGTTGGTTTAAAAATCTAGCGCAATGGCTCGTTTGTTTGCCCTCCTTATCAATACTTTCAGGTAATACAGTAATATAGTGATTAGCTTCTGAATTAACACCAAAGCGATCTAAGCGCCCTAGCCGCTGTAGCCAGTTTTCTGCACAAGTCAATTCCGTCAACATACGATCACAACTGATATTTAGAGATGCCTGAATAATAGGACCACTTCTAAGCACATCAAAGCGTTGGTTACCATTACGTTTAAAACTTTCAAATACCTGATTAAACCAGTATGCCTTATCCTGCTTGGTATATTTCGAATGCAGTAAAACACTGTTTTCTGTGGTGTAGTGTTTTAGATAACCAATCTGTGCATCTTGAGCTGTATTGCTAATAATAAAAGTATTACTTTGTTGATATTCAGTGATAAGAGGACTTAACGCCTCTTTTTCATTATAAGTTTTAAATTCAATTAGATAGCGCGAGCTATTAAAGCTATCGATGGCTACAATATCTTCGCCAGGAATATCAAGAAATTCTTTCAGAAAAAAGTAATGTGGTGTAGCAGAGACCAATAGGGTATTCGCTTGCGAGCCCCTTTTTTTCTTGACCTCAAGCAACTCACCAAAAAGAAGATTAAAGGCAGGCATATGAATAAGTTCATGAAATTCATCAAACACTACATGTGCCTGCATTAAATCAATTAACGCCACAACTTTATGATGTGTAATAACAGTATTCACAACCTGATCAATCGTGGTTATAACAATATCTCCAGAAAAATAAGCTTCTTCATTAGTTTCAGGTGCATCATCAAAAGTCATACCACTACTTAATATTTTCTTATATTCACCAGTAAAGATTTCAATCTGGCAATCCGGAAGATAATCTGATGCTGTTAAGTCATTCAGTAAACCAAGACAAACCTGTACTCGAGGGCAAATCCATATAATTTTTTTTGCTTCTGTGAGTAATGCCCATTCCAGAGATATTTTTGTTTTACCACATCCAGCAGGCCCCTCAAGGACACTAATGTTAGGAAGCTCATTAATTTTGGCAATTTTTTGTAAATTAGATAACTTTTTAGCTACTTCACTTTGCACACGATTTTGATCACTTGCAGGGAAACGCTTCTCAAAACCTTCGAGACAACTACGGATTCCATTAAGCAATTGACTATCTTCTTGCATGAGATTATCCACTAACTCCTTTAATGAGCCTTCAGCAAGATACTCTTCAAGATCCTCCGCAGAGCATGATGATACCAAACGATCAGCGCTAATAACTGCTGAGCGAATTAGATTATTTAGAGCGTTATGTCTTATATCATTTTTATATCTTTCTAAATCATCTAATATGTTGTCATATTTTTTGAATTTTGGCAGGCTATTATCTGTTAATACAAAGGTTTTTGCAAAATCTGGCATTAAACTTGGGATATTAAATTTACTTGCAAATATGGAAACATCTTTCAAAACTACCTTAGCTTGAAAGTAAATATCGTTAATATTCATACTACCTAATGATGCATTAAAAATGGTGAATATCTTTTCTGCATCAATAAATTTATCATCCTTTCTAAAAGGCTTAGTATGGTGCCAGTAAATTCCATGAGCAATATAGATTCGCTGATGTTTCGAAAGACTTTGTGATTCAACAAGCAATGCCTCACTTAGTAACCATGAAAGCTCGTGATGTCTTGGATAACTTTCGAAGGAGAATCTCTTAGGCGCATCAATATGTACCCCATCCTCAGGGACTATATTTTCTGAAAGTTTATTGTTTTTTTTACAAACCCAACTCTGAAACGCTGGATCTATTTTTCCAATATCATGCAATATTCCAGATATAAAAGCGGATTGTCTTAATTTGTTATCATCGACACCCATTTTTTCCAGCAAATAGTAAGCAACATAACCTACCGAAAAAAGGTGATGGCTTAGAGACTGTGCTTTAGTGTTAGCAATTAAATGACCAGTTTCAATGGGCAATTTATCCATTATGACTTCCTTTGATGTAAAATTAACAGGTACAACACCAAGATGGTTAAAAGCTTGTCTCCGACCAACCACCCAAACCAGCTCGGTTTTCGATCTTGTTCTAATCCAATGACAACAAACTGCTGTGTTTTTACTGGCAGTTTTACTCAGCAGCTTCTTAACTGCCAACAATCCTTCTTGGGTTATTACTGTCCGCCAAGTTTTATCACCGATGCGATCTGCAAAAGCATCCAAAACACGACGAGTTCTAGCAAGCGCTTTCTTTTCACATTGAGAAATGAAGACAACCATCATAGAGTGTTTTCTCCAATATTTTCTAATTCCCAGTCTGTTTTTAAAGCCACTGATTTCACTTGATTAAACATAAAATCCAGAGAATTATGATCTACAAAAGCCTGCAAACACTGCTGGCGAAACTCTTGCTCACTAGCATTTTCTTTAGCACAGATAAAAGCCCATGGTAAAATTATGGCATCTTTGATCAAATCAGCCACATCAAACACCAATGCTCCCCGTCTCGTTTTACCATGCATAACAGCAAAGCCATGAGGAATACCTAGCGACCAAAGTGTTGTTGCGCCTAACCCATAAGCAAGATAGTTACCATGGTTTAAAAATATGTTGGCCTTATCCACTGCTTCTCTTTGACGGCTAAATTTGCCATAGTTAGTTCTACTTGCAGCGTAAATGTAAAGTTGTTTTGTTAACTCCGCTTCACATTGCATAAGTTTGTTAACATCACATGCGCTTATGATTTTAGTTTCACAAATTAATAATTTTTCTTGCAAGTCATTGTAATTAAATCCTTCTGCAGCAAGATCGCGGCTTTTTTTCCATTGAGTTTTCAAATACTCAATGCGGGATAATTGAAATTGTTTTGCGGCCTGTAAGCGCTTTTTCTCATCAAACCAGAATTTCATCCACCCCTGCATATATTCCGTAGGGCGATATTCACTTTGAGGAGTAAGCCACTCTATTTCGGTAGCCATTAGCAAAGGTGTTCCTCCTCCTCCACAAAAACCGACGACTACTCCTGCTTGAGCCAACATACGCATAGCAGCTTGAGTAATAGATGTTCCCGTCCCTAGTAATAAGCATGTTGTATTAGCAATTGGAATATTCCAATATTGGTTTTCGTCTTTTTCTTCTGTAAGATAAAGTATGCGCCCATCCTTTTGCATAATTCGGCATTTTTCTAAGTAATAAATATTGGCGCGTTTTGAATGTAAAATTGCTTTTAAATCTGTTAAAATTTCCATTAAAAATCCTGGCAATTTAGTTGTAGAAATCCATTTTCTTATGAATCATGGGTCAGAATGGTGAAATTATCAAACTATTTGTCAGAAAATAAATTGTTGGGACTTTAATCTTTTTTGCATAGTAATTCATTGCAGTTAACAAAGAAAAAACCAAATTGGTAAACCCTATGTTTTCATTCTTTTAGATATTAGTTCAATTTTCATTGCTGACTCTCTTAACTACAAATTCTTCCAGCATTTTTCCTAATAATTATTTATTGATATATTTATTAAGCTTTTAATATAAACTAATTCTCATTAGATGATCTTTATTTGATCAAGTAGGCAATATTACAACAATTCTAGAGTAGATACTACTTTTCACTGATATTTTAGTTTGGTGCCAAAATAAATAAGATGAAACTTATTTTTATGAACTTTTCCAGCTTGTCCTAGCACCCTTCTTTTGGAAGGCAAAACCAACAAAGAAAGGCCAGATGAGATTTTGATGAAAAGACCGTTTGATATAATATTCATTTAAAATTCAATTTCAACTTATCAATTAAGTAAAGAGAAACTTTTATTCTTTTGTCATAACCATTTACCAGCCTAACCACCAAAATCTTTATTAGCTTAATAAGACAACATTACTTTTGATTCTAAAAATTTATCCGTTAACAGTTCTGAAAAATTAATATTCTTTAACTCAACGCTTACAAAGATACATATCTACCAGAAGACTTATCACTAAAAAATCAAATTCGTTTCAGTAGTTCAAGGCATAACTCTTGGAATCAAGCCTTTCTCTCCTCCTTTTGCAAGCTTATAACGCTTCGACAAATTTTTTAAGTAAATCTCCATTGATAACTTCCCTATAAAAATTGACCCTTACCACTTTTCTTCTTAGGTGCATTTTATTTGAGGCAACTTGGACACTCTCTGCTTGTTCAAATAAGAGCGCGTTTATTAGCAAAAATAGAACAAGAAACATGGAGTTCATTCAGGACTCCTTCAATTCTCTATAATCGCTCACAGAGCTTTAAGGTAGCCACGAATAGCCTATCGCGACTAATCAACACTTTTGTTTTCATGAATTATCTTTTTGAGAATGGCCTGTTTATTTGGCCATTGTTCAATGAAAGACTTATTCAATTGTGCACAATTTTGAGCAAGCCAGGGGCCAAATTGAATCAGAATCAAAGGAATTCTCGGTTTGATGCATTCTTCCAATTCCTTTTGTACTTCTTTTTTACATAGATTCTTGTTTTCGATGCAGTTTTTTATAATATCGTCGCTTAATTGCTGCCAGTTTTCGGGCGGGCTTACTCCTAAAAATGTTTCTGTCATAATTTGGGGCAGGATATTGTGACTAATAGAAGCAAATTTTTGGGGATTGATGTTTTCCTCGCAAAACTCATGCTGTAAAAGCTTATTGATTTGTTTTCCAATGCGCTCTGCTTGCTCCATGTTAAAACAAGGGACCAGGTTAGTAGAGTCCAATTGCGACAATGGTTTCGCAATGAGTAAGTTGCTGCTTAAAAACAGTCCTAAGTAAATGACTATCTTTATCATTTTTTATCCTTGATGTTCCATGTTCAATGCAAATACAACAAAGCCTTGCGAGTCTGTAGAAACCTAACCGATGAAGAGTGGGCGCATGATGAATTATCATCTCACAACTCTAGGCAGGGTATTTAAACCAGACAGGCAGCACTTTACACAAATACACCATGAACTTCCATAATCCCACCTGATGCTCAACTGTCCCAAACGGATCGACACTGAGTTCAGGATAGGCTATGCCTAAGCCAAATAAGCCGGGCCCTATAATGCCCACATGAGGATTGGGAGTAACGTGTTCATAATTATCAATGATCATGTTTTTACGTCTTTCAAAACCAACGGCGTAAATCACTTTGTCGCATTCTGGAAGATGGCGCGCAATATTTAATTCGCTTGGGTAGTAGCGGACAAGATTGGCAGGCAAAACACCGTCGATGTGTTTCCT
Source organism: Legionella sp. PATHC032 (assembly GCF_026191185.1). Classification (NCBI taxonomy): domain Bacteria; kingdom Pseudomonadati; phylum Pseudomonadota; class Gammaproteobacteria; order Legionellales; family Legionellaceae; genus Legionella; species Legionella sp. PATHC032. The sequence goes on from NZ_JAPHOV010000001.1 coordinate 3,279,705, forward strand.
CGCCCATGCGGCCGTTTCACCTTTCAGGCCTGTGTTGTCGAATAAAATCCAGTTGCCCATATTGATGGCATAACGACAAGGGGAACGATAAAAGTTGATCACTTTCTTTACCCCTAATTCGATAAGAGCGCGTAAAATCATAATGGCTGAATGAGAAGAGCCAAAAACCCCGTAAGTCTCATTCGTATCTACAAAACCGGCAAGGCGCTGCTTATCGATTGCAATTTCAAACGGTACCACATTAACGCCGGGGTAATTGAGGCTGGATGGGACAGCCCCTGTTGCTAAAATAACATTCTTAGCCTGATATTGTTGTGTATCAGAACATAAAGTCCAACAACCTCCTGAGAGAAACATGCTGTGGATGACAGCCTCTTCTGCAACAACCTGATTCAGCAGAACGGTGGTAACCCATTGCAAAGGCTCCGCAACGTCACTCAACAGGCAGGTATTATCCGGATCCAGGTTGTTTAAACGAAATTGGGCGGATGCTTTTTTATAGGAGAATGAATTTGCGGCATGCAGAAAGCTTGAGAAGAGCTTGACTGTAGTATTACTGGAAACGTGTCGCCAAAGCTGACCAAAATCGCCCACTTTAAAATGAGGATCAATCCACAATATTTCAGAAGCCGCTATGCCATAGTCCAACAGCTTGCCTACTGCAGCAATTCCGGCAGGCCCCGCGCCAACCACTGACCACTGAAAGGATTTTTGCTTCATTTTAATACCTAACGTGAGTTATGGATAAAGAGGATATAACAGCCCGTCGATACCCAGGGTACGTTCGGGCTGAGGAGATGCCTAAGCATCGTCTCGAAGCCTTGGCATGAAACATAAAATCCGATACTAGGCTTCGAGACGGCATAAATGCCTCCTCAGCCCGAGCGGTTCCAGATAACAACTGATTTTATCCATAACTCACGTTACCTATGATTTATAAAGCTTAAAAGCTTGGCGTAGGTTAACTCCACTGAACGCCTGGCCCAGTGGAGTTCATCAGTAGATATCTATGTCTCCAGCAAATAATTGCGGTGAATCATTGACCCTGGCAAATTTTATCTGCCATATAGCCAATCGCTCCGGCATAATAAATGGAGTTATTATAACGCAGTATCATCTTGTAGTTAGGAAACGCCAGGAAGGTCGGGCCACCATAAGGCTGGACAATACTGGCCTGCAAATTTTGATAGGGCAATGGTTCGCCGCTTTCAGTGCGGACACCTAATGCATTCCATTCGCTGACTGGTTTAACTATCCCTTTCCCTTCCAGTTTCATATCAAACTTAGCAGGAAGCTTCACTTGAATAGCCCAAGGCTCACCTGCTTGCCAGCCGTTTTGTTTCATGTAATTCGCTATGGAGGCAAAAACGTCGGGTTTGCTCTTCCATATGTCTTTTCGTCCATCCCCATCGTAGTCTACAGCGTATTTGACCCAGCTGGATGGTAAAAATTGAGGTTGACCAGAAGCGCCAGCCCATTCGCCCTTGAAATCAGCCAGGCTGACATGCCCGCCTTTCAGGATGTGTAAAGCGAGAAACAATTCCTTGCGGAAAAAGTCTTTACGGTTTGAATCATAGGCTAAAGTAGCCAGCGCGTTGATGACCGGGAAGTTTCCCATGTAGGAGCCGTAACTGGTTTCCATACCCCAAAAAGACACGATAAAACAAGGATTAACCCCGTATTGTTGGGCAATCTCTTCCAATATTTCCTTGTTTTTCTTGTACTCTTTCCGCCCAATCACAATTCGGTAATTGTCCGCTCTGGTATTACGATATTTCATGAACGTTAACCTGTGCTCAGGTTGTGAACGTAAAAATCCTTTTATTTTTCGACTTGGTTCATGAATGCCGGCAAACGCTTCATCAAATAAACTGGGTGGTATCCCTTGTTGTAAAGCTTCCTCCCTCACTCCTGCAACCCATTGATTCCAGCTTTGACTGGCATAGGCCATCTGGTTGAATAACATCAATGCAACGATAGTGAGCCCCCACTTTTTCATAGCTCTTCCCCTCAGTTATATTTATTGTTTGATAACATGTATTTCGCCCAGCGTTTCTTTCTCTTTAATTGTTATAAAAAACAATTTGCTCAAATCATACTGGTATTCTTAAAAGATAGCTCATTTATTAAAAATTGGCCTGTCTATTCGTAATTCTCTTGCAATACAACGACAAAGCTTGAACCAGAAAGTCAGACCCAACAATAAGTATTGTACAGAAAGTAATCTTTCATGGAAATCTATAATTAGAACCCACTCATTAGAAGAAAGTGGAGCTATAAACTAGTCTTGGCCTGCAAAGATTGTTATGGGATTTTTTCGCATCTTTTTCCATTCTATTTTTTGTCAACATGATAACTCCATTGATAACAAAATAGATTTTAGGATGCCGTATTGCAAAAAGGCAAAGAGGCCGTATGGGGTCCAGCGTCTTGAACTTACAGAGATTAAATATCATAAGTCAGGGGCTGATGTATTTGTATGTAAGTAAACTAGAATAAAAAGAAATTAGTGTTCATAGTATTACTGAGGATTTGATCCACAGGAGTTAAATATGCATATCAAAAATATATTCACATGGAGTTTAATGGGAGCAGTAGTTCTGTCTATGCCCCTATTTGCGAGCGAGCCATTTAAACTGAAATCAATTGACTCATTAATCGATAAATACATTGAGAAATATAACAATGAAGAGCTAGTTACAGGTGTGGGCGCGACTTTTTTAAGCGGAACTGAAATAATATCAACAGCTCATGGTTTTGAGAATAATAAAAGGAAAAAACGCCTTACAAACAACGCATATTTTCAAATTGGCAGTATAACCAAATCATTTACAGCCGCGTTAATCTTAAAGCTTGAGGCGGAAGGGAAATTAAACATCAACCAAACAATTGGAGATTGGTTGCCAGAATATTATGGTTGGAAAGACATTACTATAAAGCAATTACTAAATATGACAAGTACAATTCCAGGTTATGCAACAATTCCAACGCTTGCAGATTCGATTACTGATAATCCTAAAAAACAGTGGACTAGTAAAGAACTGGTAGATTTAGCATATGGATATAAACACCCCACCTCAGGTTATAATTACTCTGATACCAACTACTTAATTCTGGGTATGATTATAGAAAAAGTCACTCACGATTCCTTTCATAATCAATTACAGGAAAAAATTTTAAAGCCCTTACAATTAAAAGAGACTTATTATATTACTGATTCTTATACCCTACATTTTTTAGAAAAAATGCCGGAAAGTTACTATTATGGTAGAACAGTGGAAAACTTAAAGCATGGTCAAACGGCAACTAATGAGAATTTATCAATGGCGGGGCCTGCTGGCGCCATGGTTGCAACGACATCTGATGTTGCTAAATGGATAAGAGCTTTATTTTTATCGGATTTTTTACTGCCCAAACAGCAAATGGAGTTAAAATCACTCATTTCGATGAAAACGGGTACTCCAATCTCCCATGTTGATTCAGAAGATCCTAATGGTTTTGGTTTAGGTGTTGTTCAAGGCTATAAGCCGCAATTAGGCAAATATTGGTATTATGAGGGTGATACAATGGGATTTAGAGTCCTTTATATTTATCATCCTTGTAATGAAAAAATAGTAGTTATTGCATTAAATAGTTCACCTTTTGTCGATGAAGCAGCCGGAGATCATAGTGGTGATTTGTTGTTAGCATTGTACAAAAACGCTTTTGGTATATTGCAGAAATGTGAGTAAAATGGGGTAACATTTAGGTATAGCACCAAAACGAATTGGAAAAGTCCCCGGTTATTGAAAAAGCTGCTGGTGGTATTTCGATTGGAATATCACCTTGTGTTGTTATGGTCCCACTTTTTTTACCGGCATCTGTGGACTGAGATTCACTTTCCATTTTGACTTTATTATACGTAGCAAATTCTTGTTCAGATTTCTTTTATCAGCATTCTCAAGTTCAGCCCGCCTCTCTTCTTCGCAACCTTTCAAAAAGAGGCGAATCATGCAAGAGGGGTATAGGTTATGGCCTTAAAGTACTTGTAAATCCGGTGCAAAAAACCTATTTAGATAAAAAAACGCTTCTGGAATACCTCGTGTTTTTCATTATAAAATGAGTTTTTATAATTTGATAAAGTCGCTTCATTAAATTAACCGGTACAACCTCAAAATCTGGAGTAAGTAAGTTATGACCAATATCGATGTTCGCTGGCAACAACGGTTAAATAATTATGCAAGAGCACTTCAACAATTATCACTTGCCGTCAACCTGGCGCAAACAAGACCTTTATCCGACTTGGAAAAGCAGGGCTTAATCCAAGCCTTTGAATTTACCCATGAGCTGGCTTGGAATGTGATGAAAGATTATTTCTTTTTCCAGGGAAATTCTGCAATTACTGGTTCTCGTGATGCAACACGCGAATCATTTAACAAGGGATTAATTAAAGAAGGTGAAATCTGGATGGAAATGATTAAAAGTCGTAACCAAACCTCTCATACCTACAACCAATCCGTTGCCGATGAAATTGTCAAAAATATTATTAATTCCTACCACTCCTCTTTTCAGGCATTCCTGGAAAAAATGCAAGGTCTGAAAAAGCATGAATGAGCAATTAAACCATCTGTATGGCTTGCCCAGCCATGCTATTGAAGCATTGAAATGTGTCTTTAAAGAGTATCCTCAAATTGATAATGCGATTCTCTACGGATCTCGTGCCAAAGGAACATATCATCACGGCTCAGACATTGATCTTTGCCTTACCGGAAACTTATTAGGGATCACTGAATTACTTGCTATTGAAAATAAAATTGATGATTTACTGTTACCCTGGAAGGTTGATATATCCCTGAAACACACCATAGACAATCCCGATTTGCTTGAACACATTGAGCGAGCGGGTATCTTGTTTTATACAAAAGAATCGTAGGACTTTAGGGTCTGTTGACATTTCGCTCGCTTGAGTCGAAAAGCCTTGATTTTCGAGCACCGTAGCGGAGCATACATAGAAGTATGTGAGTAACGGAGCACAGAAAATCAAGGCTTTTCGGCCAAGATAGTAGAAATGTCAACAGACCCTAATAAACTATTCACTGCGTAAAGAAACCATCGGCTCCAGTTTCGAGGCCCGTCGGGCCGGATAAAATCCGAAAAATATTCCAGTGGCGGCGGAAACGAGAAAGCCGGCAATTGGGGGGAGTAAGTAGATAGTAAAAGTCCAGTCACTGAAATAAGCGACTATTCTGGTAAAAATCAATCCTAAAATAACTCCGAGCACACCCCCTAGCAAAGACAGCATGACAGACTCCACCAAAAACAGGGCCTGGATTTCTCTGTTTTTCGCACCCACTGCTTTGCGAATCCCAATTTCTTTCTTGCGCTCGCTGACCGAAACCAGCATCACATTCATGACACCGATGCCGCCAACCAGCAAGGATATTCCACCAATGACCGCTAACAGCAAGGTAAAAATACGGCCCTGATTTTCCATGCTGGCTATAATTTGCTTGGCGCTGCGCGGAAAAACACTGAGCTTTGGCGCCAGGGAATTAATCATTTCCTTTATTTCATTAATGACTTCATCAATGGGGCTGTCTGGCTTGAGAAGCAATACCGCATTATTGATTTTGGCGTCCTTGCTGACCAGACTCATTCCAGCCAGGGGAATAATGACAGCCTGGTTGATGTCCTCGTTAAAAAAGCCATTTTCTCTCCAACGCTCGGCAACACCGATAATGGTATACAAGGATTGCCCTATACGTAATTGCTTGCCAATGGGATCATCCAGGGTAATTTCCTTGATTTGTTGTGCCAGGCTATCGCCAATAACACAAAAATGCTCAAAAGAATCCAAAAAAGAAACAAAATGCCCCTGCGCCAAGGTCACATGAATGATATCAGCAAGGCTTTCATCGGCGCCAATCACCGCCCCTTGCATCACTTTACCATTAAAACTTAGGGTTTGGTAAGCAGTGCTGTATGGCGCGATTTTTAATACATAAGGAATACGTTCGGCTATCTGCTGCCATTGACCTATCGTTAACGAGTCGGATTCACTATGGGATTTGCTGGGCACCTTTTGATAAACGGAAACAGCCAACAAATCGGTACCCAATGCCTTGAATTGCTCCAACGCCTTCTCGGTAGCCAATTGCCCACAACTAATCAGGGCAACGACAGCAGCAGTCCCTACCAGTATTCCCAGTACAGCCAAAAGTGAGCGGAGTTTGGAGGCTGTTAAATTAACCAACGCTTGTTGACAATGATTAAGAAAGTTCATTGCCCAGACTCCGCTATAATGGCTCCATCGGCTAGAGTAATTTGGCGTTTGCATTGCGCAGCCACGTGTTCATCATGGGTCACCATGATAATAGTCCGCCCTTCCTGATGTAAGGCCAAAAACAAATTCATTACCTCAGTACCTGTTCTTGAATCCAGCGCACCGGTCGGCTCATCGGCCAGGATAACCTGTGGATCAGTCACTAACGCTCTGGCGATAGCGACTCGCTGTTGCTGACCACCAGATAATTGGGTTGGTCTGTGACGGATGTATTGGCGCATTCCCACTTTCTCCAGTGCCTGCTCCACTTTTTCTTTTATCACAGCGGGATTGACCCCTCGGTACGTCAAAGGCAAAGCTACATTTTGCAGCGCTGTAAAGCGAGGAAGCAAATTAAATTGCTGAAAAACAAAGCCAATGTTTTGATTACGTAATTCAGCCGCCTCATCATCGCTTAAACTGGCTACATTTCTATTGTTTAAAATGTAAGTTCCTGCATCCGGTTTATCTAATAAACCTATGATGTTCATCAATGTGGATTTGCCAGAACCTGATGCGCCGACAATAGCGAGTAAATCACCTTCGTATACGGTCAAAGACACTTCTTTTAATACCGTGGTACTAATGCCTTCAAGATGATAAGTTTTCACCAAATCAGAAAGTTGGATTAAAGGTTTGTCAATCATAAACCACGACATCCCCTGATTTAAGACCACTTTCAACCACTACAGAATCAGCCTGGGCAGCACCGGTAGTAATCATCCGTTTCTGAATTTTCCCCTTGGCTAATTGGACCTGAACAACGCTACTGCCTTTTTCCCTTTTAACCGCCGCTATAGGGATTAACAATTGATTATTCGATTCGACATTCAACTCTATAGAGGCACTCATACCGACTTTAATCCATGACTGTTGCTCGGGAGTTAAGGAATTAACCTCTACTACTGCAGTAAAGGAAGGTAATCCTCCAGTGCTGGTGTTCGATGCCTGTGCATTGACTGCAACCAATTTACCTTTCAACTGATGCCGGCCAAATGCAACGCCACTAATTGTGGCATCCATCCCAGGGCGAATTTTATCAATGTCTATTTCTGGAACATCAATTTCCACACTGATTCCATGCAAATCACCTATCAAGGCGATGACTTGCCCTGACTTTATGGTTGATCCTACGGTCACTCGATTGTTTTTATCCTCTCCTGATTTGGGAGGATACAACATGATCCCATCACTGGGGGCCTTCAAATGAATCAAATTATGATTTGACGTAAGAATTTTCCTCACCTTGTCAAAATCAGCCAAGCTGAGATTGGATATATTCTGAGTGTTTTTATCATCCATTTTTTCCAGCATTTCAGAAAGCTTGCGGGTGGCCTGCATTAAAGTGACGCGCGCCGTATCCAAGCCTGATTTTTCACTTAAATAATTGTTTTTAGAGATTAATCCCGAATTCCAGAGCTCTTCTGTTCCTACAAATTTTGCCTTGGCAATGGAATAACTGTCTTTCGCCTTTAAGTAATCAGTTAAGGTATCGTTATACTGTTTTTGCAATTCATTGGAATTTAAAGTTAAAACAATCTCTCCCTTTTTAACCATCTGACCATAATGGAAATGCATCGTTTCAACAACGGCTTCCATTGGACTGGTCAGGCTGCTTTCCCTCAAGGGTTGCACGGTCCCGGTAAAATGCAGGGTTTTGTGTAAGGGCTGGGGTTTCACTTCATACGTTTTTAATGACGTGGTTTGCGGCTTATCAGAGCTGCCACAAGAAACCAAAGTTAAAATAAAGAATGTTATTGAGAATATTTTCAGATAGTTGTTCATCCGCCATACCTTAATTTAATCTGCCAGTAATCCAGCGTGGTCCCTAAAATCCTTTGCAACGCGGATAACTGATTGAGATACGCAATTTTTGCTCCTATCAATCCTGACTGTGCCTGAATCAATTGATTCTGAGTATTGTTGACATCCAGGGCACTGGATATTCCTGCCTGTTGTTTTTTCTTTTCCAGAGCATAAGACTGCTCTGCCAATTTGACTTGCTTTTGTGCCAGCTCATAACGCTTGGCCAAGCTCTGAATATTATTGATGGTATTGGTTACACTGGTAATTAAAGCTCTTTTGGCTGCAATTAGATTAATTTTGTCTTTTTCCAGCTGGACTTTGGCATTAATTAATTGACTGCGCCGGCCAATATCGTTCAATGGAATGGTCAAAGTGACCCGGGCTGATTCCGTGACATTATTACCATTGTAAATGCTGCTTAAACCCGTACTGGTTCCGGTAACATCATTGACTGCTCCCCCTTGCACAGTGCCTGCCAAATCAAGCTGCCAAAGTTGCTGATTTTTTGCAACGGTATAAGCCCGCTCATCAGCGCGCAATGCCATTTTCTGTGCCAGATACTGCGTATTGTGATTCAATGCGATGGTAATGGACTCTTGCAAGTCAGGCACTATAATTTCCTTTATCGTCACATCACTGGGAACTGAAATATGCAAATCCGGATCAAGCCCAATCATTTGCAATAATTCCTGAGAAGCCAGTTTAAAATCATTTTCACCTTGTTCTACCATCAAACTCAACGATTCTATCTGATAGGATTGCTGGATATTTCCAGTAGGTTCTAATTGTCCTGCTGCAATCTTTTTTTCATTAATTTGATAGGATTTTCTCGCTTCCTCCAGTTGCAAACGCTGATTCTCTAAATTGTTACCACTTAAAATCAATGCCCTGTATGCCGTAATGACCTGGGTAATCTGATCCATCACCGATTGCTGCAAACTTAATTTATTTAACCACTCTTTATCAATCGCATCCAACAGTTTTGCTTCATTCACTGACTTGCCAAATCCTCGCAGCAAGGGCTGGGTAATGGATAAATTCAACACAGGATTATAGCTGTTGTTGGTGGAAACGTTGTTATCGATGGATAAGGACGCTTTCGTCCCTAATTTGGTTTTCAAATCCAATTCAGGACTGGCCAGGAATGAATGATTTGTCGCGCTGCCTATCCCTTCAAAAGTACTTTTCTGCACAACGCCTGAAGCACCAAGGGCATATTGCAATTCAAACTCATTATTAGCTAAACGCAATTGATAGCGTTGAATAATGCGGTCTAATTCCGCATTTTGGATATTAGGATTATAACGCAAGGCTAAAAGAATGGCTTCTCGTATCGTCAATTGATGCCTTGTTTTCTTTTTTGATGCAGGCGAGGTAGGCAACTCTATCCAATTTTTCAACATGTATTCCGGGTTGGCAATGGCTGCCTTTAACCTTTCCTCCGCCTGCTCCACTCGCTGTGCTTCAGTGGAAGGATTTTCTGTCCAGGAGTAGAGTGAATTGCCAGTATTTGAAGAAGTCTTGGCGCTTGCGGCATGAAAACCAATCAGGCCCGATAAAATAAATACCGGTAACAATGCTGTGCTTTTACTTAAAAATTTCACCTTTGTTATCGCCTGTGTTTATAAAAATGCATCTCTGTTAAGGTCATTCAAAACGGCTAACCCCATACCCAGGTACCGAAAAACGCTGCCTGTCCTGCAGGCGTAATGCCGTTAATTGCCCTCCCCAAAGACATCCGGTATCTATCGCATGAATATGTGGATCCGAGCTTCGCCCCATGAGTGCAGCCCAATGACCAAAAACGATATCCATTTCAATTTTTTTCCGGCATGGCACCGCAAACCAGGGGTACAGATGATTGGGGGCTTTGGACAGTGTCCCTTTATAACCCAACTCTAATCGTCCTTGAGCATCACAAAATCGCATCCGGGTAAAATAATTGGTAATGACTCGTAATCTATCGATCCCAGCCAAATCATCTGACCAAATATCCGGCTTATTGCCATACATCTGCGCTAAAAATTTCTTATACGAATCCCCAGAAAGCACCGCTTCCAGTTCATTAGCCAGGCTTACGGCCTTGGACAAATCCCATAAAGGGGCTATACCGGCATGACACATGACTATGTTTAGCTCAGATGACATGCAAAGAAGAGATTGCTTTCGCAACCAATGCCCAAGCTCCTCTCCATCATCAGCCAGCATAACTTCTTCAAGCGTATCATCATGCCCTTTCCAGGGTTGCCCACCGAATAATAAGCCTAATAAATGCAAATCATGATTACCCAAAGTCACCTTGGGTTTAACAGGCAAGGAATAAATAAACCGTAATACGGCCAATGAATCAGGGCCTCGGTTTACCAAGTCCCCAACAAACCATAAACAATCTTCCTTCTCATTAAAATCGATTAATTCAAGCAAACGTTGTAAAGGATCATAACAGCCCTGTACATCCCCTATTGCATAATCAGGCACCGCGTTTTGCTCCAAACGTCAATTGGGACAGATCCTGCTCAATATTCTGCCATTGGCCATTCGCTGCCAATCGTTGCAAAGGAGTTATTGCAATAGCACTTGGTTGCTGTGTGAACTGACTGGTGTATTGTGATTTATGAATTAACTCGAGTGCAGACATGGGTTCTATTTTGCCTGTATTCAAATGATGCACCTGGACAGAATTGGGCAAAGCAACCCCATATCCTGCAAAAACGACTCCGGTATACATTTGCTGAGTATGGGCCTGTTCAAAACGACTGGTTACATTGCCCCCCGCATCTCGGCTATGCAGTCCTAATGACAAAAATCCATTCTGTATGGCTTGCCAATTTTTATATTCAGGATGCTCACGGACAAACAATTGAAACATTTCAGGGCACATCAACATGCCCCCGGGAACCATAAATAATGGCGCCTTGTTCACCATAATTCGACCGTCATCCAATGATTTGATAAGCCATTGAATGAATTCTACCCCTATTGCCTGCTCTTTTTCTGTTATGGATTCCGGTACACCACCGGTAAAGGTCACCGCTCTGCCATAACGGCCGCTTCGCCTCGCTCCACTTCGTGCCATAAACGCCAGAAAATAACGCTGTATCGCAATGGCATCGGCCCGAATTAAAATAGCGCCCAAAGTACCCGCAGAACGATAATCTTCATTCAGCAAGGCTAACCAAACAGACAAAACTTCTGGATTGGAGGCAATCCAGGCAAAACCACTGGCCGGCATCAAAGTTCTGGCCAGCAACAGGTTCAGCCGGCGGCGGAACTCCACATCCGCTTCTTTTTCAAACTGGTAATCATAATAACTTCCAATTTGAATTAAGCTTTCTAATAGAGGGTTCCATTGTTTTAACAATTGACCATTGCTATCGAACAAATTAATGCGAAACTCATCAAATAATTTGCCAATGCCTTGTAAAATTGCCGCAGAGTAAAGCGCATATTGCCAAAGCTTCTGTTCCTCGGAAAGCAAGTCTGGCTGTTCCTGAACGGTAAATTCCTTGAACAGACTCAATGCAGCTTCTGTTCTATTTAAAGCATGATCGACCATACCACCAGGCTGAGAATAATAACTGTTCGCAGTTTCTGGCAAATTTTGACAATAGTTGACCAGGTTCTCGATAAGAACAGAACATAAACTCTCATAGCGAGAGGCTTCCAACCCACTCAATGCTCTCATTTTCTGGAGTAATACCTGACGTTTCTCTTCACTCAGAAACTGCTCTGCGGTCACCATGCGAATTAAATCTTTTAACGACTTGGAATGAGCAGATAAAGAGCTTTTACGCTGACGATGAAACAAGACAACCTCCACAATAACTTATCATATAATTTTACACTAATTGGAAATAAATTTCGCTAGTTGAACATATTCCGCAACGGAAATTTGTTCTGGCCTCTTGCCTCCATCAATTCCTAAATCATCGAGTTGAGATAATGAGATGATCCCTTTCAAATTATTAGTAAGAGTTTTGCGCCTCATAGCAAATGCTTTAGCAACAATATTTTCCAGTTTCTCAGTGCTTACAGACTCAAATGGTGAAACACGATAAGGTGTTAATCGAACTATTGCTGAGTCTACCTTGGGTTTGGGCTCAAAAGCTTCTGGAGGAACATCAAACAAATACTCTACCTCACAATGATACTGCAACATCACGCTTAATCGCCCATAAGCTTTTGTCCCGTGGACTGCTGCTATTCGCTCTACAACTTCTTTTTGTAACATAAAATGCATGTCATCAATACAAGTTATAAATTTCAATAAATAGATCAGCAAAGGAGTAGAGATATTATAAGGCAGATTACCCACTACCCTTAAATGGGAACCGAATTGACAAAAATCAACGGTTAATGCATCAGCAGGAATTAAATTCAATTTACCTTGAGACACTGGCAAGTGGGTTAAGTAGGTTTGTAAATCCGTATCGATTTCAATGGCTGTTAACTGATTCAGTTTTTGCAGTAATGGCTGTGTTAAAGCGCCTAGACCAGGGCCAATTTCCAGCATATTATCATCCGCCACAGGATTGATAGCTCGCAGAATCTCATTAATAATATATTTGTCTTGTAAGAAATTTTGACCAAAACGTTTACGTGGGCTATGCCTCACTTTCTATCACCTATGTTAGGATAAAATTAATTCAGTAATCTTGTTGACTGCACAAGGTATACCCCATCAGGTAAAACTTGTTAATTTTACCGTAGGTTAGTGCCAAGTGCCAGCAAACCCCGGCAATACTCATCTAATCAAATCCATCTCTCTTAATTTTACAAATTTATATAGCGTAAACTCCAGAATATGGGGTAAAATTCAACCACAATGACCAAGGTTGATATTATCTGTCAGGACTTACGAAAAATCCCAAGGTCAAGGCAAAAATGTTTTTAATGAGGGAGTTTAGATAAACTAAATGACCGAATTAAAAACTTTTTTAACAAAGAGACTGTTGGTTTTCGTAAGTCCTGTCTGTTTTTTAGTTATTTCAATCTGGAAAAAGCCTTGAACAAGTAGACTCAGTCGTATTGAATCAATTGCTTTTTCCAGGCTCAAATTTAGGAAAGTAAATAATGGCTTATAGAAAAATGCTTAAATCAAAAATTCATCGTGCCTGCGTCACGCAAGCAGACCTGGATTATGAAGGGAGTATCACTATTGCACCCGAGCTTTTAAAAGCAGCAAATATATTGCACTATGAAGCTGTTAATGTTTGGAATATCACTGCCGGAACTCGATTTGAAACCTATGCCATTACAGGCGAAAAAGGTTCAACGGATATCTGTGTCAATGGAGCGGCAGCTCATTTAGTAACCCCTGGCGATTTGGTTATCATTGCCTCTTTTACGCAAATTCTGGAAGAGGATTGCGCAGCACATGAACCTACTGTTGTTTTTGTTGATCAATTCAATCGTCTGAAAGAAATCAGACCTGAAAGAATCGGTGTTAAAAGCAGAATACCTGTCCCGGCTTGAGCTTGCCCCCATATTAATCTGATTCCTCTATACCTCTCTGAAAATCGAGTACTGTACTGTCTTCGACGTCCCGTGACTTGTCCACTGGGCGTCGATAGAGATGTGATCAAGAGGCAGCCTATAAACCGAGGTGTATCCTGTTCGTCAGGCAATGATCAAAATTAGAAAAATCAAATAGAATAGTTTATTCTATGATCTCGGTATCCAACCCCAATGAGCTTTATGTTAATTCATTTAATTGAATTACGTCGGAGAGCAATCTATACCCTTCTCTGGTTTGGCGCTTTAGCTTTATTGTTTTTTTTCATATCAGACCAACTGTTTCATATCCTGGTAAAGCCCTTATTGCAATCTTTGCCAAACCAAGAGGGCCTGATTGCCACACAAATTACTTCCTCGGTTTTCACCCCTTTAAAACTTGCTGTGGATGCAGCCTTTTTACTCACTGCTCCGTTTGCTTTATTGCAGCTTTGGCGTTTTATGCGTCCGGGACTCTACAAAAACGAGCAAGAGCAAATCAGAGGTGCAATGATTCTAAGTCTTTTGCTCTTTGTCTTTGGAACACTATTTTGCTTTTATCTTGTCCTCCCTTATATGTTCCAGTTTTTTGCCCAGGCTCTGCCGAAGGAAGTGCGACTCATGCCTGATATGGCTTACGCCATAGATTTCATTACACGCATGTTGCTTTTATTTGGTTTTTCCTTTCAGGTTCCACTCATTTGTCTTGTACTGGTAAAAATTCATTTTACTACGGTGACAACCCTTATAAAAATCAGGCCTTATGTGATAGTGGGGGCGTTTATTGTTGGTATGCTGCTCACCCCCCCTGATGTTTTTTCTCAAGTTGCATTAGCCTTGCCTCTGTGTTTGCTTTATGAAGCTGGGATTATTTTAGCCAGGATTTATGGGAAATCGCCCGTTCCCGCTTTAATTCAATAAGCTCAAGTTAAAAGAGGAACAACCGATATATTTATCATAATGCTCAAAAATGGAGCCTCTTATGAATAAAATAGCCAAGTACAATATCGGGGATCTGGTTATTCATAAACGCATCAGATACCGAGCGATCGTTATTGATGTGGATCCCATATTTCAAGCCTCAGGGAAATATAATCCCCGGGCAACTCAGCATGAATTTGCAACAAGAAACCCTTGGTACCGCCTGTTAGTCGATGACAGCAGCCAAATCACTTATGTTGAAGAATGCCAGTTGCTTCCTGACACCAGTCAGGAACCTATCAACAACCCCAATATTGATGATTATTTAATCAAAAGAAAAGGCAGTTATCAGAAAGCCATCTCATCTCACTAGCCTATGAGATGGAGATGCCAACAAGACATTGTATAGTTATTTGATTGTTAAATGACACGTTGGGCAACCTAAGTGCCTCGGCTTATCCGAGAAGCATTCAGCCTTACTTTGTGGATACCGCTGACAAGCAGCGGTAAATGAGTAGTGCAGAAACCTTGGCAACGCAGCAATACAGCGAAAGAAGCAGGTTAGACAAGAGGTCTGTTATGTAGTTCTCAACATCAACACCAGCAAAGCAATAAACCCTATTAAAATCAGGCCTAAAACACCCATCGTCATAAAGCTTTTGCTCATATTTTCCTTGCTAAATTGCTCTGGGCTCCCCTTAATGAATCGGTACAATATAAAAATAATCAAGCCTGCGCCAATAAGTCCTAAAATTTGATATAAAGTTTCCATTAATTCACTCCATTCCACTCAGTTTTTTGCGTTATCTGTTTTGGATTCAAAACGAAAGGCATCTGAAAACATCTGGGTAGGCGATAGGCCATAACCAAGCAAGGTATCACGAGTACTGTACACCATATCGAAAGGACCACTGATGACGATTTGCCAATCTCGCAAAACGTTTGCATGCCTGGCAAGAACCCGCGAAGCCAAAGTATCCTCACTTTTATCGGATAACAGCGAAAAATATTGGAAGTGGCTGGCGTGAGACCGCCAACTCCTTACCTTTTCATCCATGTATAAATCACTTTGCGATCGTGCTCCCCAAAACAACTCAAATGGCCTGCTGTCCGCATCTGCCAGTAATTGCTCAATCATGGCTTTAATTGGTGCAAATCCAGTCCCGCCAGCAATGAATAAAATGGGTTTTTGGGGATGTAATCTATCAATACTGCATTCACCCAAAGGTAACCTTAAGTGCAGAGCTCCATATTGTTTGATATGAGCCAACAACGATTGATGATAATCATTATCCTGGCTATGGCGAATATGCAACTCGTAACGATGAGAACCTAAAGGCGCATTCGCGATTGAATAACTAAACGCATCCTCTGCAAACAGGATTTGCAAATACTGCCCCGCTTGATAATCGACGTATTCATCAGGCATTAATACCAATCGCACGATGCTGTCCGTTAAAGGGGAAATGTCCTCCACCTGAGCTTGAATTATTTTATCTGTCATTATTTTAATCCTAATAAGGACCAATAACCATTTACTCTATTAAGCACATCCTCATCCATCGTAATTGGTTTACCCCATTCTCTTTGTGTTTCTCCTGGCCATTTACTGGTAGCATCCATACCCATCTTGGAACCCAGTCCTGAAACCGGAGAGGCAAAGTCCAGATAATCAATAGGCGTATTTTCTACCATGACGGTATCGCGGGCCGGATCCATGCGTGTCGTCATTGCCCATATGACATCTTGCCAATTACGCGCGTCCACATCATCATCACAAACAATGACGAACTTGGTATACATAAACTGACGCAAGAAAGACCAAACAGCCATCATAATACGTTTAGCATGTCCTGGGTATTGCTTTTTTATAGTGACTACAGCCAAACGATAAGAGCATCCCTCTGGCGGCAAATAAAAATCCACGATCTCGGGGAATTGTTTTTGCAACAAGGGAATGAACACTTCATTTAAGGCAACTCCCAAAATCGCTGGCTCATCTGGCGGCCTCCCGGTGTAAGTACTGTGGTAAATAGGTTTATCACGATGAGTAATACGCTCTACCGTAAAAACAGGAAAAGATTGGACTTCATTATAATAACCGGTGTGATCGCCATAAGGTCCTTCAGGTGCCTCATTTCCTGGCTCAAGATACCCCTCCAAAATAATTTCGCCACTGGCTGGAACATGCAAATCATTGCCAATGCATCGAGTCAACCGAGTGCGTTGCCCTCTAAGCAATCCCGCAAAAGCGTATTCAGACAAAGTATCAGGAACTGGAGTAACTGCTGCCAGTATGGTGGCTGGGTCAGCACCCAAAGTCACCGCAATCGGGAAGCGTTCTTTTGGGAATTCCCGCTGCCAGGCCAGGTAATCGAGAGCACCTCCCCGGTGGGATAACCAGCGCATGATCAATTTATTTTTACTTAATAGTTGCTGGCGATAGATACCCATGTTTTCTCTGGACTGCTGTGGGCCACGAGTAGTAACCAAACCCCAGGTAATCAAAGGAGCCACATCTCCCGGCCAACACGTTTGAATGGGCAATAACGTTAAATCCACTTCATCCTTTTCCCATACGTGAGTCTGGCACTCTGCGCCACTGACATATTTGGGCGCCATATTCAGTGCCTGTTTCAATAAAGGCAATTTGCTAAAAGCGTCTTTGAATCCTTTAGGAGGATCCGGCTCTTTTAAAGCGGCCAGTAACTTCCCCACTTCCCTTAAAGCGGCAATAGACTCTTCACCCATTCCCAAAGCAACTCGCTCCACTGTACCAAAAAGATTGGTCAGTACAGGCATGTCGTAATTGGGTGTATTGGTAAATAAAAGGGCTGGTCCTCCTGAGCGCAACACTTTATCGCTGACAACGGTCATCTCAAGATGAGGTGATACTGGATACTCAATACGTTTTAATAATTCACGTGATTCAAGTTGGGCTATGAAATCTCTCAGATCTGAATACTTCATTAATTATCTCAAAAAGAAGCTTACTGTAAACCCGTACCAGCACAGCGTAATACAGGTTATGAGCATGAATTATA
Source organism: Legionella sp. PATHC032 (assembly GCF_026191185.1). Taxonomy (NCBI): domain Bacteria; kingdom Pseudomonadati; phylum Pseudomonadota; class Gammaproteobacteria; order Legionellales; family Legionellaceae; genus Legionella; species Legionella sp. PATHC032. Next base: position 3,297,270 of record NZ_JAPHOV010000001.1, read on the forward strand.
AACCTGAAAATAAGGCGAATTTGGACCCCGAATTAGATTCTGCTAATTACGGGGTTACTCAATCATTTCAATTATTCCTGACGCTTCATTGCATCAAAGAATTCGGCATTTGTCTTATGATTTTTCATGCGTTCCAATAAGAATTCAATCGCATCGCATTCATCCATGGATTGCAGGATTTTACGCAATATCCAGGTACGTTGTAATTCTTCTGGGCTCAACAGGAGATCTTCACGACGGGTACCAGAGCGATTAATGTTAATCGCAGGGAACACTCTTCTCTCGGCAATATTACGGCTCAAGTGGATTTCCATATTACCAGTACCTTTAAACTCTTCGTAAATCACCTCATCCATTTTGGAACCGGTGTCTACCAGAGCGGTTGCAATAATGGTTAAACTGCCACCCTCTTCTATGTTACGTGCCGCACCATACAATCTCTTGGGTCTTTGCAGAGCATTCGCATCAACACCACCAGTCAGTACTTTACCTGATGCAGGTACAACTGTATTGTAAGCTCTGGCCAGGCGAGTGATTGAATCCAGCAAAATAACCACATCACGTTTGTGCTCAACCAGGCGTTTTGCTTTTTCTATTACCATTTCAGCAACCTGGACATGGCGATTGGCAGGCTCATCAAAAGTACTCGCAACAACCTCCCCTTTGACAGAACGTTGCATTTCAGTTACTTCTTCCGGGCGTTCATCAATAAGCAAAACAATGAGATAACATTCAGGATAATTTTTTTCTATAGAGCGAGCAATGTTTTGCAACATCAAAGTCTTACCAGCTTTCGGAGGTGACACGATCAAACCACGCTGACCGCGGCCGAAAGGAGCACATAAATCAACTACTCTTGCCGTTAGATCTTCTGTGCTGCCATTCCCCTGTTCCATGACCAGACGCTCGGTAGCAAATAGGGGAGTTAAGTTTTCAAATAAAATCTTACGCTTTGCGCTATCCGGTGTATCGTAGTTAATTTGATCGACTTTTAATAAAGCAAAATAGCGTTCGCTGTCTTTAGGTGGGCGGATTTTACCAGAAATAGTATCCCCGGAACGAAGACCAAAACGTCTGATCTGACTGGGAGAGACATAAATGTCATCAGGACCCGCCAAATAGGAGCCATCAGCAGAACGCAAGAAACCAAAACCATCAGTCAAAACTTCCAAAACACCATCGCCATGGATGTCTTCCCCTTTTAAAGCATGGGCTTTAAGGATGGCGAAAATGATGTCTTGCTTGCGCATACGGGAGGTATTTTCCACACCCATCTCTTGAGCGATATTAACGAGATCGGCAATAGGTAATTGCTTAAGTTCACTAAGATTCATACTTCTCACTTGATTTGTTGTTTAAATGAATTGAATATCCGAAGAAAAAATTATGTTAGGGAATAGCAGCTAAGGAATCCGCTGCCTATGTGGCTCACTTGTTTTAAAGTATGTCACATATAGCTACAGGCTATCACAGCTTTACAACAAGATCCAACATTTTTAAACTAAAAATAAAAAGTTATTTTGACTTTTTTGATTGCAACTTTTAAATCTTTAAGAAAAAATCCCTTTCATCGCTTAATTTTAACACAAACCCCATAAAAAAGATAAAAGCCCTGTAAATAAATTTTTACCTCAGGGCTTTTTGACTTTTCATCCCGTTACAGGTGACTTTCAACAAAAGCACTTAATTGGGATTTAGACAGCAACCCCATTTTAACTGCTTCGACCTGACCATTTTTAAAAAGAATTAAGGTTGGGATACTCATCACACCAAATTTGGCCGGGGCTTGAGGATTTTCATCAATATTGATTTTAGCAAACGTCATGTCCTTGCTATGAGTAGCTGCCACTTCTTCCAAAATAGGAGTCAATGCACGACATGGTCCACACCATTCAGCCCAAAAATCAACAAGAACAGGCTTGGATGAATTAATTACATCCTGCTCAAAGCTTGCATCGGTTACTGTTTTAATATGATCACTCATAAATAAACCTCAGTTATTAGAAATATAAAGGTCTGGCCCAAGACCAGATTTTGCTATTCGATCCAGAATTTTTCCTGCGTATCCTGTGTATTTTGTTTTAGAGCAAACGCAAGGCTTTCAAAAAGAGTAGTGTACATATAATACTACAGAAATGCTTGCAATAGAGCCATAAAACAAAAGACGCAGGTTATGCCGAGTTAGAAAGAAGTCTATTATAGATCACCTCCGACAGCTTGCAAAACACTTAACGCAGTTATTGCCGCAGTTTCCGTGCGCAATACTCTCGGTCCCAGTAATAAAGGCAAAAATCCATAGTCACTCGTCAATGTAATTTCTTCATCACTTAAGCCACCTTCAGGGCCAATAATCAAGGCAACATCAGGGGGCTGGACAGGATAATCACGCCATGTCTTTTTAAATGCTGGATGTAGAATGAACCTGAGATGTTCTTTGGCTTCTTTGACAAATTGTTCTAAATAAACTGGCTGCCGCAACTCTGGAATTTGATTACGCCCACATTGCTCGCAAGCTCCAATGACAATATTAAGCCATTGGTGCATCTTTTTTGCCATTTTTTCTTTGTCAATTTTAACCTGGCAGCGCTCGGTAATAAGAGGTGTAATGCATGCCACTCCTAGCTCAACTGATTTTTGCATCACCATTTCCATCCGGTCACCCTTGGAAATGGCTTGTGCCAAATGTATCTTTAATGGAGATTCCCTGTTCACTTCAAGGGCTGAGGCAATCCTGACGAATACCTGCTTTTTTTTGACCTTCTCAATGGATGCTGTAAACTCTTTGTTGTCCCCATTAAACAGTGTCAGTTGCTCGCCTTGCTCCATGCGCAAGACTACGCCAACATGCTGTCCCGCCTCAGGCGATAATTCCAGAAGTTGCCCCGGCTGGTATTCGCCAGGTTGATAGATACGTATTGTTCTCACAGCCAATTATCCTTGATTTTAGTAAAGGATACTATAACAAAAATTACCAATTTACGTCTGCTATGCTAGAATTTTGGCGATTGATTTTATTCTTTCCCAACTCGCTGATAAAGCAGCTAGACATAAATAAACATAATCAACAGATTAACTTTGCTAAGGAATTGATAACATGGCTAAAACACGTGTAGAAACAGACAGCATGGGTGAAATTGAAGTCCCGTCTGATAAATATTGGGGCGCCCAAACCGAACGTTCATTGCATCACTTTAATATAGGCAAAGACATTATGCCACGCGAAGTAACCCATGCCTTTGGTATCCTGAAAAAGGCAGCCGCCCTGACAAATCTTGAATTAGGCAAACTGCCAAAAGACAAAGCGGATTTGATTGTTCAGGCAGCAGAAGAAGTGAGCAAAGGACTATTGGATGAGCATTTTCCCTTGCATGTCTGGCAAACGGGAAGCGGCACACAATCGAATATGAACGCCAATGAAGTCATTTCCAATCGGGCCATTGAGCTGGCTGGCGGCACCCTGGGAAGCAAGTCCCCTATTCATCCCAATGATCACGTCAATATGTCTCAATCATCGAATGACACCTTCCCAACAGCCATGCATATTGCAGCGGCGATAGCTTTTAACGAAAAATTGTTACCTGCTGTACGCAATTTACGTCATGTTTTCGCAGCGAAAATGGACGCTTTCAAAAACATCATAAAAATTGGCAGAACCCATTTGCAAGATGCGGTTCCACTGACTTTGGGGCAAGAGTTTTCAGGTTATGTTGCCCAACTGGATGCCTGCATTCACCGTCTGGAAGAAGTCTTGCCTGAATTATATGAGCTGGCTGCCGGGGGCACTGCCGTTGGAACCGGATTGAACACCCATCCGCAATTCGCAGTCAAAGTTGCTGAACACATCGCTAAAATAACCAAACTGCCTTTTGTGACCGCTCCTAACAAATTTGCCGCTCTGGCTTCTCACGAACCTCTGGTCCATGCGCACGGTGCCATGAAAACTCTCGCCTGCGCACTCATGAAAATCGCCAATGACATACGCTGGCTCGCATCAGGACCTCGTTGCGGGATTGGTGAACTGGTTATTCCAGAAAATGAGCCCGGGTCATCCATCATGCCAGGCAAAGTCAACCCGACACAATGCGAAGCCATGACCATGGTTTGCGCTCAGGTACTGGGTAATGATACAGCCGTTGGAATTGCTGACAGCCAAGGCAATTTTGAATTAAACGTGTTTAAACCGGTTATCATATTTAACGTATTGCACTCATTAAATCTGCTTGCCGACAGCTGCCATTCCTTCCAGGAGTTTTGCGCAGAAGGAATAGAGCCTAATCAGCCAGTGATTGATTACTATTTACACCACTCCCTCATGCTGGTTACTGCTCTTAATCAACACATTGGTTATGATAAAGCGGCTAAAATCGCCAAAACCGCTCATCATGACAATATTTCATTGCAAGAAGCCGCCGTGAAACTGGGAATTTTAACCGCCGAGCAATTTGCAGAGTTTGTGAAACCGGAAAAGATGATTTCTCCTGAGCAATGAAATTGACAGGGTTAAGACATGCCGGTGGTTCTGGCATGTCTTAACCTAAGATGTAGTAGAAAATAAAATGACAACAAACAATAGTTTGAATTTTACTCAACCAAATGGGTCTGATTTTTTATATGAAGATCGATTTCGTTTTGTTTACAAGCATCCTTTAAAATAGAAGCTTTTACTATGTGTCTTGGTTGAGCTAATAACAGGAAAAATACTAATGGGTCAAAAACTAAAACAAATAAATTATAGGACTGGGCTAAAAAAATTACACCTATAGTAATGCTCATGAGGTATAAATAGGCCAAATATAAATTTATAAGCGCTGCAATTAAAGAAATTGCCAAACAGAGCAATAGTGTAGTCAATTGCCCCATATAGAACACATTAGGAGAAAGAATATTTAAATAACTGCAGTAAAAAATAATGGTAATGAAAAAAATATAGAATTTAGTTTTCCCTGAAAGTAACCAATCAACATAACGAAATTGATGTAAGAGTAGCAAAATACAATAGATAAAACTTACAATGCTAGGCATTCCCAAAATGCTATATAGTATTTCGGTAATTGAGTTGGTATTACCATAACTCAAATTAGAACATGTGCATATGATAACTATAAAAACTAGAGCGTTTCTTAATGAAGTTGCTTTTATCCTGTTAAGGATAAAATAGCATATACAGATTGAATAAAACAATTTGCTATAAATTAATGCAGTCATTTTTTCAAACTATCCAGGTAATATTTATTAAAACGTATATGAATGACCTCATTCGCATTTTTGTCATAGATAATATCAACATAACCTCTATCCACTAATGTAGAAGGGTAAGTAACACTTTTATTGTTAATTTCACCCGTATCCAAAGTAAACAGATACGAAAATATTCCGGTCGAATTCTCCATTCTGGATAACACAAGTTGGCCTTTGATATTATTTTTATGCGTTCTGTTATGGACTAAAAATACCTCTGAATTAAAATTAAATAAATTAATAGAATTATTCATATTTTTAATATTCGTTTTTTGGGGATCAAGCCATGAAAGTCCTCCTTCCTGGCAATATTGGATCCGCATCCAGTGATCTGTTTTATTAGCATTACGAAATCCAGCTAAGCAATTCAAGCTTGAAAGGGGAATGATTGATGGCTGTAATTGCCCCCCAATGTGATTGATTTGAATGCTTTCTGTATAGCTCCCTTTTTTATCAAACCGGAGCATTAAAGGATATTTGCTTTCTAATTCATGGTATGCTGGCAAAAAAAAACCACCATCTACTAATGGAAGGGGGGATGCTCTGATTAAGGTACTTAAATTAAAAAAGGGACTTAAATACAAGGTAGCTTTATAGTTGAAACTCTTCCCTTTATCTAATGACTCAAAATGATAAATTTTGCTAGCCGCCCAACCTGCAAAAGCAGTTGCAACAACAAACAAATGCAACTTGCCATTTTGATTATAAATAACAGGATTACCTAATTTTCTAATCAATTGATGGCTATTCTTGCGCAGTTTCTCTCGAGTCAGCACTATTTTGGGGGTTGACCATTTATTTCTATGGATATCATAAATAGAGCTATAAATTTTAACATCAGGTCCTCCCTCACGACTCCCAGCAAAATACATGGCGAGCAAATGACTGTCATCAACTTTAGTCAATGTAGCAGAATGTGCCTTTTTAATACCTTTTGGCATAGGTAATTTTTCTCTTATATAAACAGGATTGGCATTTGTGTTATTTTCTATCTTAAAAGGTTGAGATAATTCAAATGCGCAATTTTTAGGGGCCTTAGAAGTTAGCAAGCCAATAAAAAAAACTATTATTAACCATCCTAAATAAACCAGATGATTTTTTGATGACATCAACATTTGAAAAATATTCATTTTCATTTTGTAAAATAATATTTGGGGTTCTTTACATTTTTAGCTTATAATTTCCATCGTCTATGAACCCACCACCATTGCTCCGGATATTCCAAAATTAATTTTTCAAGCATTTGATTATAGCGAAGAGTATTTCTGTAGATAGCTTGTTCTTTATCGACATGAAATTCCCATTCTATTTCTGGATGAAATTTAATAACGTGCTTGCCGTTGTGTAGCCTATAGCCGGATACGGGGACTACTGGTGTTTGATGTTTATGGGCAAAAAAGGCCAAACTTCGGTATGTCCCAGCATGAAGGCCAAAAAACTCGACAGCGATTCCTGATTTATTTTCCAATTTCGCATGCTGATCGAGTGTAAAAAGTATTAATTCCTTGTTTCTTAAGGCTTGATTTATTTTTTTTGGCGCACTAATGCTGCTGGTAATTGTCAATCCATAGCGCATCATCCTATTAAACAATATTGATTCCAGCCATTTTATTTTAATGGGTCGTCTGATGATATTAAATTGCCCATATTGAGGCATCAGGCGAGAAAAACCTAAAGTGTAAGTTAATTCCCAATTACCTAAATGACCAGTGAGCAGAAAAACCCCTTTATTCTGACTCACAGCGCTTTCCAAATGCTCTAAACCATGAATCTCTATCTTATTAGTCAATCTTTTAGAACTTGCCCAACCCATCCAAATGAGTTCTTTTAAATTAGATGCGACATGAGAGTAAAAGGCTTTGGCTAATCTTGTTTTTTCAGCAGAGGTTGCTGTATTTTTAAAAACGAGGTCAATATTACTCAATACAATTTGCTTGCGAAGAGGCAAAATCCAGTAAAAAAGAAGCCCTGCAAAAGTCACTCGAATTTTGGACAAATGATTATTAGCCATTATTTTTCCAACGCTTGTATGACCATAACCATTGCTCAGGATAAGGCAATAACATCTCTTCTAATCTTTTATTATAAAGTTGAGTGTTTTCGACAAGGGTCTGTTTATAGTCCGGATAAACAACCGGTTTTATCTCCGGATAAATATGCACTACATGTTGCTTTTTATTGGTGCGATAAAAAGTGATTGATAACACACATGAATCATAAAGACTTGCTAAATAGGCTAGACTGAGATTAGTCTCCGTTTTCTGTCCTAAAAAGTCGGTTTTTATCTTATTTTTAATTTTCGAAGAAGGGCAAACATCGAAAGGAAAAAACACAATGGCATTGCTTTTCAAAGCCCTGCGAGTTTGACTCACTGCATTTTTATGACTAATTATTTTAAATCCGCAATTTTCAAATCGCCGCAAAAAAATGGAATCCAAAAAAGCAAAACGCAAATTTTTGCGAACACAATAAAAATCAAGATCCTTGCCATTAAATTTGTCAAGAAAGAATAAAGGTGCAAACTCCCAGTTACCAAAGTGTCCGGTGAACACTAAAGTTCCTTTTCCCTTACCTAAAGCGTTCTCTAAATGCTCAATACCAATGACTTTGATACGCTTTTCCAGAGATTTTTTACTGACCAACGCGTATAAAATAATTTCTTTGATATTGGTCATAATATGAGAATAATAAGCCATGCATAAACGTTTTTTTTCAGCAGGCGATAGGGAGAATTGAAAAACACGATCGATATTTTTTTTTGCATTACTTCTTTTGTAAGAAGAGAAAAAATAGACGCAGCGTCCCAACCAAGTCAAGGGAAGAGAATTTAAATCACGTTTCAGCTCGAACATAAAAAGAAAACTACCCTGTGTTTTGCCTAAGCACTATTCCTGACTATGAAGCCTGGTTTAGACAGGCAGTCTACAATCTAATCATTTTAAAGTAAACAGAACTTACTGATACTGACTAACTCCTGCGAATACGTTATTTGTAGCTGGATATCATTGAAGTTGTCCTTTATAATCCAGAGCGAACAAATACAATATTCAAAGATCAGGGAGTAGATACATAGATGAATAAAAAAAGCATTTTATTGATGAGCATGCTCTTGGTAAGTCCACTTAGCATGAGTGGCACAGTAGGAGAGGCGCAACAAGATGGTAAGAGATTTGTTTTTAGTGCTTCAGCAATTTATGGCTCGTTAAGTGACGGCACCTTGGATACCAGGGAATATGCTGATACCATAAAGTCTTCCGGGCTAATTAGCTCTGGCTTGTTTAATGTGGATTCCCGTTGGGGGTATTCATTAAGTGCCGGATATCTTTTTGGGCCCGAATTCAGCTATGATTTGGTATTAAGCTACACCAATATAAAAAATCACGGCTCCAGCATAACTGTCAACTCTGCACAGGGTGATCTCATGGACAACAGGCTAAGCCTGATTCTTAAAGATTTTTCAGGACTGCAAATGATTGGCTCTGCCCTTGCTGCGGTAAATTCTGATTATGATTATCAAACCGCGGATTTAATTACTCATAGGACTGTTCCAAGCAAATTTGCCAAACAGCTCCATTATACTCGCTATTACGGGGCAAAAGCCGCAGAAATAGTAAAAGAATTTACCGCTCGTTATAGTGGTGAATCTCGTTTTGGCTTCGCCCTTCCCCCTGCAATACAGCCCCTTGCGGACAATATTAATTTTCATGCGAAATATAAAGGGATTGGCCCTAAAGCGGGAGCAGGAGTCTATTGGGATGTTAATCGATTTATTACTGTAGGCGGGGATATTTCTTTCTCTGTATTGGCTGGTAATAGCAAAAGTCATTGGAACGAAAGGGTTGAAATAACCGGGGCTCAACCAATTTTGGATTTCCCCAATACGGGCGGCCGTTACGCTTATTTCCTTAATCATCCTTCCTCGCTATGGGTTTCTCCAGTTCTAGGAGCCAATTTGGTTGTGGCCTCTCATTTCAATTTGAATAATGACAGTGTAATTGGTGTTGAGGGCGGAATCGGCTCTGAGCAATACTGGTCGATGAATGAAGGGGAAAGGTATGGTCTGTCAAATGGTGGTAACAGGATAAATATTAGCGAGCGTTTTGCGGTACGTAATGTATTTATAAAAGCAAGTTATATTGTTTAGTTCAGACATAACCTGACACGACTTGCGATGAGCGCAAGTCGTGTGACTGAGTGCTTTCCCTCTATATCAAATCATTTTCCCAGAACAGATTTAAGAGTAGTATAGAGCACGTTGTAACCAGCATTTAATTTATAGTTGTAGTGGAGGTGAACCATGCAAATGAGTCAGTTGGATCATGTTCATGCGGTTAACAATTTATATATGCTCTCCCATCAAATTCATCCTACAGCTATCGTATCAGCCAACGCCAGAATTGGACGGGATGTGGTTGTAGGTCCATATTCAATTATTGAAGACAATGTCAGCATTGGACAAGGAACCGTCATTGGTTCTCATGTGTCGATAAAGTCCTGGACAGAAATAGGTGAATATAATCAGATTGAAACGGGAGCAATCATTGGAGCAATCCCGCAGGATCTGAAGTTCAGCGGAGAAAACAGCACTGCCATAATCGGTAATAATAACATTATTCGCGAATACGTTACGATCAGTAGAGGAACATCTGGGGGAGGAGGAATTACTCGAATAGGAAACAACAATGTCATAATGACTTCCGCCCATATAGCCCATGATGTTCAGATGGGTAATCATAATATCATCTCCAATGCGGTAGCCGTAGCCGGGCATGTAATCATTGACGATTGGGTAACCATAGGCGGTTTATGCGGCATACACCAATTCGTACAATTAGGACGGATGAGTATGATTGGCAGTCAAACCAGAATTACAAAAGACGTACTGCCTTTCACGTTGGTTTGCGGAAACCCAGCCAAGCGTTTTGGTATTAACATTGAAAGATTGCAACGAAATGGATACAGTTCTGTCGCAAGAATGCAAATTCAACGAGCCTACAAGATACTTTTTCATGATGGTCATCTTTTGACAAATGCCATTGAAATACTCAAGCGTGAATTCATAGACAATAATGATGTGGCTTATATTCTCAAGTTTCTTGAAAATTCCAAACGCAGCTTTTATCGCTAATTTTTTAGAGTGTGTATGTCAAATTACCAATTTACAAAACCTGCAGGACCATTTCGTTTATTCGAATTAGCTAAGATTTCTGGTGCTACACTGTATGAAGGTAAAGGAGAAACCTTTACAGTTTCTGGTTTGGCAAAACTTTCAGAAGCCACAAGCAATGATTTGGTAATGTTGCATCAAAAAAAATACGTCAAAGAATTAAAGCATACAGCTGCTCGTGTTTGTATCATCGGGCCAGACTATGTGAAATATGCCCCTGATAGCATGTATTTACTGGTGCACCCCAATCCCTACAAAGCATTTGCTTTGATTGCTCAAGCGTTTTATCCTTCTGAAAAACCACCCGGTTTCATTGCCACTTCGGCAATGATTGAGTCGAGCGCTATTATTGGCGTGAATTGTTTTATTGCTCATGGGGCTTATATTGGCAATCAGGTTAAAATTGGCAACAGATGCAAAATTGGAGTAAATACTTATATTGGCGATGCTGTAACCATAGGCGATGATTGTCTTATAGAAGACAACGTCAGCATTAGGCATGCTGTTATAGGGAATAACGTGGTCATTTATTCCGGCGCTCGTATAGGCCAGGATGGTTTTGGCTTTGCCAGTGATGCGAATGGCCATTATAAAATTCCCCATGCGGGTGGTGTCATTATTGGCAATGATGTTGAAATCGGGGCTAATACCTGCATTGACCGAGGCTCTCTGGATAATACGGTGATTGAAGATTGGTGTCGTCTGGATAATCTTGTGCAGATTGGGCATAATGTCAAGATTGGTAAAGGCTCTGTCCTAGTGGCTCAAGTTGGAATCGCCGGCAGTACAGAGCTTGGTGAACATGTCACTTTGGCAGGACAAGTTGGCGTGATTGGACACTTGAAGATTGGTAAAGGCGCCACTGTTTTAGCCAGCGGTAAAGTCTATAAAAATGTGAAATCCGGAGACAGGGTCGGCGGCCACCCAGCGGTACCAATTAGTGATTGGCAAAAACAAATCCGATTTTTAAAAACAGCGATTAAGCCAAAGAAATCCCCAAAATCCTGAGGATAGATAAAGCCGCTTTCTCATTAGCATTTTGCCTTAATGTGCAGTGAATATCAGTAAATTGTTTAATTAGTTCGTTTTGATTGGATGAGTCGAGTAAATTCAGAACTGATTCTGTAATGCTATCAACATTCGCTTTTTCCTGAACAAATTCAGGGATTAATTTTTTACCAGCCAATAAATTAGGCAACGCAATATAGGGAACTTTTACTTGCGGCGCGATAATCGCATGAGTAAGTATACCCCATTTAAAGGCAACCACCATGGGTCGTTTTAAAAGCATCGCCTCAAGTGTTGCTGTTCCGGATTTTGTTAAAACAACGTCAGAGATAGCCATGGCCTCACGAGCATTCCCTTGAATAATCTGAATTTTTAAGTGGCCATACTCGGCATGGAGTTGTTTAAAAAAAACTGGATACAAATCCTGACACGCAATCGGTACTATGAAATGCACATGAGGCCTCTCCACAGCAATTCTTTGCATTACTTCCAAAAATAAGGGCCCCATGTATTTGATTTCACCTACCCGACTACCAGGTAATACTGCCAGAATGGTGTCATCAGAATGGTAGTTATATTTTTTACGTAAAGTAGAACAACTTGGGTTTATTTCGATTAAATCAGCTAAAGGATGACCAATAAATTGTGCCGATACCCCATGTTGTCGGTAAAATGCTTCTTCAAATGGAAATAGGGTTAATACTAAATCAACTGCCTTTTTTATTAAATGCACCCGTTTTTGTCGCCATGCCCAAACTTTGGGGCTCACCAGATGAATGGTTTTAATATGCTGTTTTTTTAACCGTGCTTCAACGGATAAATTAAAGTCAGGGTAATCAATCCCAATGAATACATCTGGTGGATTAATTGTCCATTCCCTCAATAACCTTTCTCTTATTAAATACAGTTGAGGATATCGTCGCAGAACATCACTGATTCCCATCACAGAAAGCTCAGAGATATCAATCAGGGAATGGAAGCCTTCCTTAAGCATTTGAGGACCACCTACCCCCATGAATTCTACGTTGGTTAAATGCTGTTTCAGCTCACGAATTACCCCTGCTCCCAGTAAATCTCCAGATAATTCGCCGGCAACCATCGCAATTCGGGTCGGTCTTTTCATAGTCAAATTGCACCAATATAAAATTTAAATGACTCGATGTTAGCCTAAACCAATAACCATAGCCAAGCAGTATTAATCCCGCAAACGCTCAGATTGCCAATTGAGTATCAGAAAACGCTTTACAAATAATTTTTCAGCCTGGCAAAAATGTCTGCCTGGGCAAGTCCTCTTGGCAAAGATCATCTAGATCTCATTGTAAAATACCATAGCCGGGCGAGGAGCATTGTATATTTTAAGTTGTCTGACTAATTTTAAATTATTCTTGAATACGTCCCAATGAAAATCAAATAGATGAAATATCAGAGCAGTGTAGTTATTTGCAAGGAGACATTGAATCTTATCTTTACCGAAGAGTTCTCTTTCCTCTGCCAAATCAGGTTTTATAATAACCAGTTTTTCAAGCACTATTGGTGTGCTGCAATGTTGATTAGGCTTTAAATCAATATGATGCTTGGATCTTCCATTATAAGAATAGAGTGACTCCAAAGATAATAAATGTAGGGCTTCTCTACTATCGTTCCATAATTTCAAACGAGGAAATCCCGGCAATACATGAGGGATATCCTGTTTGAACTCTATGGCTGTTATATCATCTGCGGCCAATAAAGCGCCTTGTTTTATATGAAATGCAGCTGCCGTAGATTTTCCTGCCCCGGTATGGCCAGAGATGGCAAAAGCAGGTTGACCTGGGTAGCAAACTGTATTGGCATGCAAAACAATCAAATTTCTCTGCTGGAGCAGGCAGCCAAAACAGGCGCCAGTAAGAAGAATATGAATTGGTGTAGTCAGCTCGACGGATTTAATTTGGTATAAAATTGTACTTCCCCCTTCAATATAAAAGCTCCATTGGTTATCGGTAATCCATAGCTGATTTTTTAAAGACGCGTATTTGTTTCCCAAGCGACTCGCGTTTGTAGGTATATCAGGAATTTCACTGGTTTTACGAATAATGACATCTGGAACACAATAAGAAGTTTGCTCTATTTTTCCAAGTGGAATGTCACTTTGTATGTTCAATTGATATGCGCGATAGTAAAACATAAACGTCTTTATAAAAAATTGATAAATAATTAATTCATAGCAACCGTAGTGTCTTCAAGAACATTGAAATTTAACGGATACTCCTCTTTTAAATTAAACTTGCCAAAATCGATTATTTCATCCGCATAAACTATGGTACTTTCCCGGTGAGCTATTAAAATGACTGTCATGGTCTGTTTTAAAGCAGCAAGCGACTGCATAATAACAGCCTCGCTTTGGGGATCAAGTGCACTGGTTGCCTCATCGAGAATGAGCAGCGTTGGCGATGACAGTATGGCTCTGGCAATCGCCAGCTTTTGCCGCTCTCCGCCAGATAAATGCACTCCTCTGTCACCAATCATAGTATTCAATCCATTGGGCATAGACCTGACCAGGTTTTCAGCATCAACCAGGGCAAGAACTTTCCATAGCTTCTCTTCATTCACATCATTGTTTAGCCACGTGATGTTATTCCTGATTGAATCATTAAAAAGAAAAATATTTTGAGGAACATAACTAACCCATTTTTTCTTGGAAGTTGCATGTTCCACATCCATTGGAACTACGGACTGGTTAAAGAGAATTGAGCCATCATCCGGCTTCAACAAGCCCAATATTAAATCGACACTGGTGGATTTCCCAACACCAGATGGGCCTTTTATTGCAGTTATTTTATTTCGATGTATGTCAAATGAAACATTTTTTAAAATTGCTTTTTCTCCATAGGAGAAGGAAACTTGCTTTACTTTAATTAATATATCCTTAGGTAATGGTACTCGCGTATGAAAGGGTATCACATTTGATGATTCTTTATTCGATAAAAAATCATTTTTAAGGATTAAATAGTTTCGAAACAAGGGAGAAATATTCAATGCATAAGACATGCTTTGCTGCATCGTTGATATTCTTCTTATGATTTGATTGTAAACAAATAATAAAACAACCAACGTTGGAATTGAAATCTGTAACAGGGAAATGGAAATAAGAAAAATTAAAGTGAACGCGATCGCGCCGATTGCAGTATATCCAAATTTAATTTTCATCTGGTTGCTTAAAAATTTAATGTTATTGTCCATCACCTTGAATGAGATATCACGCTCTTGCTTGAGATATTCATGTGTAAGCTCATGAATTTTAGCTATTTTTATTCCTTCAAGAAAATTTGACAAATTGATTTGCCTGCTTCTGCTCAGATCAAGTTCTTGTTTTCCCATACCAGCAGAATTTGATTTTTTAAAAAAAATTGCTATCGAAATCACAGTAATTAGCGAAATGACTGTTAATCCCGTAGAAAGCATTAAACCAACAATCAAATACACCGAGTTTTTGATTATGTTATTAAATAAACTCAACGTATAAGTCGTTAAAGCAGAGATCTTCATCAACCCAACATTCAATACATACTCAGAATCTTTCAGTTTACTTTTTAGCAGGTATTCCCATCGCGCATTCACCAAGTTTTGGATTAAGCTTTCACGGCAGTATCTCTCAAAATTTTTCATAAATTTTATTTTTGTTAATTCAGCGAGATAATTGGTCATGGAGACTGAGCATATGATGAGGCAATAAACCGATAAGACAAAAGTGATTGGAATTTGGCCATCGTGCATCGGCAATTGTTGCCATAAACTGGATAACCAATTGAGATCAGAGCCGGACTTATTTTGGGCTAGCCAACCACTATAGCTTAACATTGGCACCAATGAGACCACTCCAACACCGCCCAGAAAGCTTGAAAGAATTACCATTGCTTGTGAAAACACAAGCTGGAATGGCGAATATTCATATAAAAACCTGATGAAATCGAGAAAGTCTTTATATTTTCCCGCATATTTTTTATAAAATTCAGCCATAAAACAACACTTAATTTTTTACCCAGTCTAATGCATAAGTACAAAAAATAGTATAACCCACGCCGTTTCCTCCAGTGATATAGTGTTTACCGCACCGCAACCATACGTGCCCTATGACCTCATCTCCTTCTCGCTTCATACCAAAATAAATCGTTGTGGGCATATTTTTGCGACGTAATAGCAAAAATGCTGCAACACTTTGCTGTAAACAGGCACTTTTCCATGGCAACAATCTATTTATTTTAGGAAACAGTTTTTGGCAACATTTTAGCCAATACAAATGGTCGAAGTCTTCATACAAAGTTTCGGCGTGTTTATGCCCAAACGACTTGGCATATCTGTTAAACGGATATAACCAGGTAATGATTCTTGATACTATCAGGTAATAAACAATAAGCACAGCAACATGAACTCGTGTTTTTCCCTTGCCCAATAAAACCAGAAAAAGATGGGCATATCTTATTTTCTTTATTTCAGTCAATTGTATTATCCAATTCTGCTTAAAAACTATGACAGCGAATGATTATAAATTCTTTATCTATGAACAGACTTTGATTAATTTATGTTGAACCATTTGTTGTATAAACGCTTTAATATCATTAAAGCAGGTATCGAAATCAACCTTATATATTTCCATAAGCCCAGAAACAAGTTGGCTCACCGTTTTTTTTGATTCCAACAAATTCCATATTTTGTAACCTACGGAATTAACTACCAAATAATGACTCGCTTCTTCATCAAGCAGGATCAAGTCCTCATCAACGCTGGAAAAAAACACCAAGTCATAGCGTTCTAATATTGTATTGGTTTTATATTCGAATTGATATTTGTGTTGTTGTAAATGGTTACTCATCGAGATTATCTCCAGTAAGTAATAATCAATACAGATCATTTAGGTAGTTGATAAAAAATGCTGTGCTTAAAGCTGGGACCAAATGCATATTAACGTCTTGAAAATTTCTTGATTGCGGACTAATGGGATAATTAGCAAATAAATCCAAAAGGTATTTTTTAGGATAAATTTCCCAAATGAGAGGGTGTTTCTCTGCAATATCTGCCAAAAGCCTTCCCCAGGCATGACCATATTTATTGAATTGATAGTACCAATCTGCTGCCTGTTCACCGCGATAGGGATTATGGCGGATCTCAGGGGGCACAAGCCCTTCCAGAGCATCTCTCACCAATAAGCGCCTTTTTAATTTGGGCAATCGCCTGATTTCAAAATATTTGTTACCTCCATGATAAACCCATTCAGGAAGATCATAGCAAAACTGGACCAGATCCAGGTTACTTGTTGGGTCAATCACCTCTACCCCAAACCACAAATAGATGGAACGCATGTAACTTCTTGTTTCCAACCTGTTCTTACCTCTCAGGAGAGAATAATGGGGCTCTAAAAAATTTTTTTTCATCTCATTGAGATCAGTACGATTTTTTTTCAGGTTTAGCGAGCCAGATTTTATAAATTGCTTGCCTAATTTCATATGGTATTTTAAAAGATGCCGCGTAAATTTTACACGCTGATTCAGATAGTTGCCCAATGTCACTCCCTTCCATGAAATGGATCCATTCCCCTGTTCACCATTTAAAAGAATCCTGCAGTTTTTGGCTGCTGCCATTTCCAATCCTGCCAATATCCATTCCATATTGAATACCGCTTTGAATGGCTGATCTAAATAAGGATAAAAGACTTGAAGTTTATCAAAAATACTCAAGTCTTCAGAGCTTTGATAAACTATTGTTTCAATATTGTCATAGTAACGGCATGCGCTTTGCACCCGATCTAATTCATGATATTTACATCCTTTCCGATGACTATCGCCCGACAAATATTTAGGAATCGCGGTATATGCCATAAGAGTTTTATTTTCTTTGGCAAGTTGCAAGGCAGCAATCGAAGCAATGGATGAAGAGTCTAAACCACCGCTGTAATGGGCCATGATTTCTGCGTCAGTCCGGATACTTTGTCTGATACTTTGCTGAATCTCATTTCTGAATGCACTATAGTAGTCTTCACGCGATTGGCATTGTCCTGTCTGTTGTGTCTTACGGAGGTCCCAGTATTGTTGCTCTTGTAAATTTTGGTCGCTAACAATCATATATCTGGCAGCCGTCAGTTTTTTAACCGATTTCAGGCAAGTTTCCTGACCTATTTTCTGTTTTGCCGCAAGCTTATGGAAAGCGCCATGATTCACCGCTAAGGAGTCATGAAAAACTTTGAATGTATTGAATGTATTGCTAAATATAAAGTATTTACCAGGCACAAACAGATAGTAACAGCAACAAAAATTAAAATGATCAATGGCAATAAACAGCCGTTTTTTGCGTAAGTCATAAAATACAAGGAAAAAATTCCCTGCTAAATAATTCACACATTTTTCACCCCATTTTAAATATGCCCGGGTTGCCAGGTATAAATCCGAATTTTTGGAGCTAACTCCTAACCAATTTGCCAAACTGGAATGATTAGTTAGATAAAGATCGCCGTTGGCAATTACACCCGATTCCTTATCATGATATGGAGCTGTTTGTAAGGCGCATTCGGGAGTAATAAAGCGCTGTGTGCTCGCCGTAGCATAAAAATCATTATAATAAAGTTCGCTATGATCCGCTCTCCAAACCGGGCTATTAAATTTGGCTCGTTCTAATAACTCTCGATCAAATGGTTGCCCGTCAAAACGCAGAACTCCATACAAAGCATTCATGCTATATCCTAAGATAAAAAATAACTACTAATGTTTGTGCTGCTTAATTTCCAACCAGCCAAAAATGTAACTACCGCAACAGCAAAACTAATAAATTCGTTGCCGGTAGTAGCAAGCTCCATTTCTACTCTAAGCTTTTCATTAAATGTAATAAAATTTGTTCGCCATCATACGTAATATTCTTCTTTTCGAGCGATATGTGCTTTTTGAATGGTAAATTAAAGAAATCAGGGCTTTTCTCGTTAAAGAGTTGGGTAGTAAACCTGCATTACCGCTTTCTGTAAACACACTTGGAAATATTCTCTCCGCACAATAAGTCGCCATTTGATACTCTGTCTGTATGGAAAGACTATTAACCAATTCAACAACTCTTCTGCGGTCATCCTGGCTGAGCAAGGTGGAATAACGGGCAAAATCATAAAGCCAGTGCAAAGATTCAAATCCATGATTCGCTCCATGTACAGCGACATACAGATACTCGTCAATAGGGGACAGGGTATAAAATAAATTTTTTCCCCCCACCAAAATCGGCACTTTATTGTTCCAATAAAACTCAAAAGGCTGATTGAATTTATCTTTCCATCTAAACAAACGCCAGTGGAGTTCGATTTTAATACCATATTTTTCAGCCACGTACGAAACATCCTTTAGTACTCGATGTTTCTTTAGCTTATTAACGTCATGTAAGAAACTGTATTTATCCCGAATGATTCCATTTTCAAAAAACACTTCATCTGCCTGTTCCAAGTGCTGGGGAGAAATATATAAATCGATGTCGCATGACTGACGAATCAAAGGGTCTCCAAACAATTTTTGCGAGAGTGGTAGTCCTTTCAGGTGAATAACCGGAATATTGTATTGCTGAAAAAGCTCGTTGATTTTGATGGACAAAAATAATTTCCTAATGGCCCTGTCTCTATTTTCCTTTAAAACGAGCTTAAAGTTAGCGAGTTGAGAAGCAGGAATACCATAGTGCTCCCTTAAAATGGTATAAACCGAATTGGTCAGGCGCATTCTTTGTGCTGTCTTTAGGATTTCAGGTGCTGAAAATGAAGTCAAGGCGGTTTCATTCGTGTTTAAAATATCAATAAGGTTGCCATATTCCATTAATTATCCTAAAGGCTTGATTGCTGGCGAATCTAAAAAATAGAAAAAGGGTAATTTGTACTTTACTTATAAAGAACCCTTTTCTTTTTAACCACCTGAACTGCTGCTTGAGGAAAGGCCGCTTTCACTACTGCCGTCCTGAACGTCAGCTTCCTCAGTGCTAGCGCTAACACTGTCTATTGGTATAGCACAAACCTCAGGCTGCTCCCAATTTAACTTATCCATCATCTACTCCTGTATTTCAGACTACTAAACGGCCGCCATTCTAAAATAATTTTTCAAGGCACGCAAATATCAGAAAAAATAACATTATGGTTCTAACCAAAACAAGGAGGAATTTCTCTACTGCCATCTTTGATAACTATCAAGGATCATGGCATTTCATACCTATGAGAAAATCTTTTGAACAAGTTTTAGTTATCCCTCATATAAGTTGATTATGAGGGATAATAAGTAAAACTCTTTTTATTGAATTACCGGGAGTTGGGGTGCAGCGGTTCGCTTTGGCCCAGGAGTAGATTTTTGAGAGGTATCCTTTGACGCATAGCTTTTTTGTTGCGGCTGGGATTGATTGCTAGCGGTGGTTTGTCCTCCACTGGATGGCATGCTATTTTCCTGGTAAGAATACCCTCTTTCTTGAGGGCTTGTCCCGTCAAAATAACATCCTGATACCCCTAAAGCAAAGAGCGCAATGAGGCCATATCTCCATTTTATCGTTTTGTAATTTATCATAATTAAGCTTCCTGCATTCGTTAATTAAACAAAATATCAATTGAAATGAATTATTGTAACTATTTGAAAACACTTTGGATTTTTGCCATTTTTGTAAAACAGATAGAAATCCGTTTTTTGATCTCAATTAATAAGTAATGTTTTTCTGTTTTTACAAAAATAACCAACGCCCACAATAAATATAATGTAAAAAAGGAGAAATAACCATAAAAACGAAGTATCCCTGCATTAATAAGGAGGATATCACAAATATAAACTGCCAAGATGATTTGCATTTCTTTCCAATAAACGCGAGTTATGGATCAATATAGGTCATTATCTTGTATCGTTAGGGCTGACGAGGCATTTAGGCTGTCTTGAAGCCTTGCCTGAAATTTGATGTTTGGTACCAAGGCTTCGAGACGATGCTTACGCATCTCCCCAGCCCAAACGAATATTGGATATCGACTGCTTCTTATATAATTCTTATCTATAAACCACGTTAATAAGAGAAAATAACTGGATTGTAGAAACCACCATTTTGCTATTTTACCTTATCCGCTTATAATCAACTTATTTCACCATGACAAAGGACTACCATGATTTACCCTAACATACTGGCTACTATAGGCCATACTCCCGTTGTAAAAATTAACAGACTGGGAAAAGATCTGGAATGTGAGCTGTATGCCAAATGCGAATTCTTTAATCCTGGCGGCTCTGTAAAGGATCGTATTGGCTATGAAATGGTAACAAAGGCAGAAAAGGAAGGGAGAATTAAACCAGGAGATACCTTGATCGAGCCTACTTCCGGGAATACCGGGATAGGTATAGCCTTGGCAGGCGCTGTATTAGGCTACAAAGTGATTATTACCATGCCCGAAAAAATGAGCCAGGAAAAGCAATCTGTGCTTGAGCGGCTGGGAGCCATCATTTATCGAACGCCAACAGAAGCAGCCTATAATGATCCAGACAGTCATATTTCTCTGGCTAAAAAATTACAAGCTGAAATCCCTAACTCCCATATCCTTGATCAATACGCCAACCCTAATAACCCCAATGCCCATTATTTTCGGACCGCTCAGGAAATTATTGACGACTTCGGAAAAGATTTGCATATGGTTGTTGCTGGCGTTGGGACAGGCGGAACAATTACAGGCATTGCCAAACGCCTTAAAGAATTTAACCCTGCCATCAAAATCATTGGAGCAGATCCCGAAGGCTCGATTCTCGGTGGCGGCACAGAAGTCAAATCTTATCATGTTGAAGGGATAGGTTATGACTTCTTCCCTGATGTGCTGGATAATACGTTGATTGATGCCTACATAAAAACCAATGATGCGGATTCTTTCCGTACTGCCAGACGCCTCATTAAAGAAGAAGGACTGTTAATAGGCGGCTCATGTGGAGCAGCCATGTGGGCCGCATTGCAAGCAGCCAAATCCTTAAGCAAAGGACAAAAATGTCTGGTGATTTTACCCGACTCTATTCGTAATTACATGTCCAAATTTGCCAATGATGAATGGATGAAAGAAATGGGCTTTCTTTAATTGAAAGCCATAAAAAACTATCGTATTGCTATTTCATCAAAAAATGACCGTTGACAATCCGCTTTGAAAAAATGATCCGGATTGCCAACACAATTTAACCAACAGACATGGATACTGAAGAAGGTCGATTTTCTAAATGATCGAACAATTGATCAACATCGACCTGTCTGGTACTAATCCACCCGGCCAGCGCGGAAGCCAATAACTGATTGACTCCATCCTTGTTTTCACCCGAATAATCAGGAATAACCGGTTTGTCAAAATCTTCTGATAATCTGGAAAAAAATTCTGTTGAATCAACAAAAAAACCTTTTTCTGAAGGTAAAAACTTGATGTAAATATTAATCATCCTCTGGGTTGTTATTTCGCCTAATTTAAGCATGGTTAAAAAGTTCTGATGCCATTGTTTATAGGTCTGTAATAATTTTTTATTATCAGACGCAATTAAATCAACCATATCAGCAATAGTGTCTTTCCCACTTGTATTGGAGCTTTCTACTGGTTTGGGGGGGCTTACTGCCAATTGCCCTACATAAACAAAATCAGCTTTATTTTTCACGGCAGGGAAATACCTGTTATTTTGCTGGACCTGAATGGTTATCCCGGGTTTTGCACTATTCAGATTATCCCCAACATACATTTCACGTTTCCTCAATTCTTTGCCATTTTCCACAACAGATAAAGTGATGTTTGTACCTATTACATGAGAAAGGGCTCTCAAAGCACTGGCCGGGAGAGGAGTAGATGGTTGACGTAACAATGATTTTGGCGTGTCACGGTTGAATTCAGCAAAGATATCACGATAATTGAGAGGTTTTGCATAAATCTCATCTATAGCCAATTGGCGTAATACATAAGCAAAACATTCGACAATTTCCGACTTTCGTGCCCCATTAATCAACATACTCATGCGTTCGGAGGGGGTCAAATAAGGTTGGCTGGGAATGTATTTAGGAAAATGAAAATAAAAACGCTCCAGTATTTTTTTCAAAGTATCATCATTAATACGTGGGGATCTCTTAAAATAATCAATTAAAGCAACTGCAGCCGCATGAAACTGCTCTCCGCCGACATTAATAAAGCTATGCTGTACTTGCGAACTATTATTTTCTGCTTTAAAGAACCTAGCTCTTGGCATAATGTTCTCCTATCCCAACTTATATCTTCATTCTAATCAATCCAGATTAAGGAAATATTAACAAAGTTTTTACAGTCTACTGAAATTTTTAACAAGGGGGCATTTCTCTTAACCACATCATTTTTTAAACTGCCGCCCATTTTCATGTAATGCCATTGAACTTCATTTATTTCTGCAAACTGATAACTCGTCTCAGTGGATTTTAATATAAAGAAAGTATATGCCGAGTATCTTAAATATTAAGCATAAATAATGCCAATTTTATAAGGTATTACTACACTGAGCTAAATCGAGAGTTTATAGAATTAATAACGAAAATTGAATGAGAATTTTAGGCAAAAATTGCCGTTTTCAAAATAATGTTATGGATATAATATAGTATGGAACATCATAATTCTAAATCCACAGCGAAAGAGGCAAGATGCATTAAAGGATATTATTAGCTTTCTTGTATAAACTGATTATTTTGTTTTAGGCAAAGCGCAAACACAGAAATGTTTGTAACGCGGCAATAAAATGGAAAAGGCAGCTTATGCAAGAAGTCTATTGAAGATTCTCTGACCGTGAATTTAGTAGGGAGAGGGGCATGGAGCATTATCAGGAAGATGATTTGACTCGCATTAGAGAGTTACTGAGACATACTGGTGAATTTATTGCCTATTTTGAGTTTGTCGAAGCTAAAATGATGGAGTGGCGAGAAGAAATTGAGCAACAGGCTGAGCAAGTTCTACATATGACCCAATCGCTACAAAATGAATTAACTTCAATGCAAAGCCTTATTTCCCAATCAGGAGTAAGCCATTTTAAAATAAGTGCTGAAAAAGCCTTGGCTCAAGGTGAAACGCATTTGCATTCTTTAGAAAGAACTTGTAATCAATTTACCCAAATCTTCCAACAGCAGCAAGAAAAAATCAAAAGCTTAACAGAAAACTGCATTGACAGAATCGAAAAACATACCAGTCAAGCCACTCAAACACTGACTTTGCAACTAGCTAAATATGATGTTCAACATTTTTATCGCATCGCTAACGAAAGCTGTGATCATGTTGATCGAGTTGCAAACGATGCCATAAACAAAAGCAATAAAATGCTTAATATGTTTCAATTCAAAGTAGGTCTTTTTGCCATGTTAATCACTGTACTCACTGCCTTCGTGATAGTCATTTACCTTAATGATGAAATGCCTTGGGAAATGCACCACCAGGCCATGAGCGAGCGCCAGGCCGGTAAAGTTCTCCTTCAAGCGTGGCCAAAATTAAGTCAAAAGGAAAAGGCAAAAATCTTGAATGAAGATGTTTTGAAGCAAGGATAATACTGTGCTTGACTTCATATCGTCAAAAGCGTTTTTTTTATGCCTCATTCTGTTTCTCATTCTATTTTGGTTTTGCCTTGATAAGGCAAGAAAAGAATTGCGCATTAATCGATGGCAAAAAAAGCTAAATTTAAAGCATCATACTCACATTTTTCAGATCCTGTATTGTAATGTTAATGGCTTCATGATTTCCCAAAAAAGCAGGAAGAATCGAGATGCAATAGAATATGTGTATGGGGAAATTGAATTTTTACCTTTCATCGCCTTATTATCAATGGTTAATATTGATCGTAATACTGTTTTTTATGACCTTGGCTCTGGAACTGGGAAGGCCGTTCTAGCCTGCGCTATGGTATACCCCGTCCATAAAAGTGTAGGTGTCGAATTGTTCCCCAAGTTACACCAATGTGCTTGCGAGCGTCTCCAGAAATTAGCGGCTATGGAAGGCTATGCAGAGAGTAGCAAAAAAGTCTCTTTTATATTGGGTGATTTTCTAACCGTTGATTTATCTGAGGCGACCTTAATATTTATTAATTCAAGTACCTTATTCGGTGCAACCTGGGAAGCCCTTAACACCCGTCTCAATAGCCTGCCACAACTTTCAACCGTCATTACCACTAGCAAAACCTTATCATCCAGTCGTTTTAAATTAGTTACTCACGCTAAAATACAAATGAGTTGGGGTGTGGTTTTTGCGTTCATTCATAAGAAAGAAAACTAATTTTTACTAACCAGCTTGAAAACATTGAATAATTTTTTACCCGAACTATACTTATAAAATCAAATGGGAAATTGTCAGCACCTGATGTGTCTTGGTAGCAGACATTAGACCAGTTGCTCAACTCATGGATTCTATTTTAGTGCCGGGACGCGTGCGTTTCGAGGTACAAAGCGAACAGAAGCACAGGCAAACAGGCTAAAATAAAAGAGGGTGCAATAGGTCTATTTAATACGCGACAAAACGAGGTGAGTATATGATTAAATCCGAACTCATTGAACACATCGCTGCTCGAATGACGCATCTTACTGAAAAGCAAGTAGCCGATGGCATCAACAGAATACTTGAATTAATGAGCGAAGCACTTATCCATGGCCAAAGAATAGAAATTCGTGGCTTTGGCAGCTTTTCTCTTCATTACCGACCACCGCGAAATGCTCACAATCCTAAAACAGGTGAAAAAGTAGTGACAGAGGCCAAATACAGTCCTCACTTTAAACCTGGAAAGGAGTTACGCGAGCGCGTCAATTCGTCGCGAGCCAAGTTCCCACTTTTGGATAAAGACTAAAACTCTATTTTTTTCATCCTAAGTGCGTGGTAGTGTAACCCCGGTTTGCCCCTGGTACTTACCGTTTCGATCACGATAAGAAACAGCACAAACTTCATTAGCCTCTAAAAACAGCATTTGAGCAACTCCTTCATACGCATAAATCTTGGCGGGCAGAGTGGTCGTATTGGAAAACTCGAGGGTAACATGCCCCTCCCATTCCGGTTCCAGGGGAGTAACATTCACTATAATCCCACAACGAGCATAAGTGGATTTACCCAAGCATATAGTTAATATATTGCGCGGTATGCGAAAATATTCGACGGTTCTTGCTAAAGCAAACGAGTTCGGAGGAATAATACAGACATCAGACTGAACATCTACAAAGCTATTTTCATCAAATGCCTTAGGATCAACAATCGCTGAATTAATATTCGTAAAAATCTTGAATTCATTCGAACAGCGAACATCATATCCATAACTGGATACACCATATGAAATAATCTTACCATTTTGGTTTTCTCGCACTTGACCGGCCTGAAATGGAGAAATCATCCCGTGCTCAAGGGCCATTTTCTCTATCCATCTGTCTGATTTGATTGACACGATATTCCTCTTTTCTTAAAAAGATAGATTTCTATCACAAAAGTCAATGAAACAAAAGTTTGTTTTGGGAAATTATACAGAATAAAATGATTGTAACTTCGATGAAAGCTTTTATTTTAAGAAAATGTTGATACCCAGACCTTGACGTGGAATAAAATATCTTATCACCATTTCTCTCATCCAGTGACATCGCTTTATACA
The DNA here is from genome assembly GCF_026191185.1 of Legionella sp. PATHC032. Lineage (NCBI taxonomy): Bacteria > Pseudomonadati > Pseudomonadota > Gammaproteobacteria > Legionellales > Legionellaceae > Legionella > Legionella sp. PATHC032. The sequence continues at coordinate 3,323,274 of NZ_JAPHOV010000001.1, forward strand.
CTCAGGCATATTTAGGACTTATGCTACACTGCTCAAAGTCTACTTTTTCTTGCCGACCATAGAGGTTAATATATCGCCTAACTCCATTGGCATAGGGAAAATAATAGTTGAATTGTTATTAACCGCTATAGTAGCTAAAGTTTGTAGATATCTTAGCTGCATTGCCTGGGGTTGCTGAGCGAGTACTTGAGAAGCTTGTAATAACTTTTCCGAAGCTTGTAGCTCTCCCTCCGCATGGATCACCTTCGCTCTCCTGTCCCTTTCCGCTTCAGCCTGTTTGGCTATTGCCCTTATCATACTTTCATCCAAATCCACCTTCTTGATTTCAACATTTGAAACCTTAATGCCCCAGCTTTCTGTTTGGGCATCAAGAATCTTTTGCACATCACTATTGAGTTGCTCACGTTCAGCCAACATATCATCCAAATCATGCTGACCCAATACTGACCGCAATGTAGTTTGCGCCAATTGGCTGGTTGCTTCAAAATAATTTTCAACCTGGATGATTGCATTTTCAGGAACTACTACACGAAAATACACCACTGCATTGACGCGTACAGAAACGTTATCTCTTGAGATAACATCTTGACTGGGCACGTCCATGACTATGGTCCGCAAATCAACACGCACCACTTGTTGAATAATTGGGATAATGATTATCAATCCTGGACCTTTAACACGCCAAAACCGACCCAGCATAAATACCACTCCGCGCTCATATTCCCTAAACACCTTGAACATTGAAACCAGTAGCAAACCTATCGCTACCAGTAATATAACTAGAAATGGTCCCATCTCATTCTCCTTAATCATTCAATATGGAATAACCAACTAATAAACCGATTGATCTTCCTCTACTTCCAACAATAGTCCTGATGCTCGCGTGACTTTAACACATTTATTTGCCGCAATTGGAGAACTTGAATGGACATTCCAAATCTCTCCCTTAATCACAGCTTGGCCTTCCAAATTAATGTCCCCTAATGCCCTGCCTTTTGCCCCCACCAGCGTTTCCAGGCCATGTCTGATTTTTTGGTTTCGAGATTTAATTAACATCCCAAGCACCAAAACAAAAATCAATATATTCAGGGCTGCCATAGCCCAAATTGCTGACCATGCTATCTGAAAAGCCAGATGTTCCGTATCCATCAACATAATGGAACCTAAAATAAAGGAAACTGTTCCCCCTACACCTAACGCTCCAAAACTTGGAGTAAATGCCTCAGCTATGACAAATAAAATACCTAAAATGATCAAGCCCAAACCCGCGTAGTTTATAGGTAAGAGCTGCAGCGCATACAGTGCAAAAATCATTGAAACTGCGCCAACTACTCCTGGTAAAACATAACCTGGATTCACCAACTCAAAGAAAATTCCGTAAATTCCGAGCAGTAATAATAAGTAAGCCACAGTAGGGTTGGTAATGACCGATAGAAAACGAGTTCTCCAATCTGGATTGATTACGTGAATGTCCGAGCTTTCGGTATTGATAGTTATTGTCCTGTTATTTTGACTGACTTTTATTCCATGGATTTGAGACAGTAAATCATCTCTATTTTTTGCAATATAATTGATCACCCCTTTGCTAAGGGCTTCATTCGCCGTTATGGATTTACCTTCTGTCACTGCCTTTTCAGCAAAATCTGGATCGCGTCCTCTTAGTTGAGCAAGTGACCTTATTGTAGCAACAGCATCATGAGTTACCTTATTTTCCATGATTGATTTTTTTTTCTCATCTTTTTCATCTTCGCTGAATCCTGTGCCAAGACTGACGGGGCTTGCAGCCCCCATTTGAGTGCCGGGCGCCATTGCCGCTATTGTACTCGCATACATTAAATAAGTTCCTGCACTCGCAGCCCTTGCTCCAGTAGGACTTACATAAGTAACTATGGGCACATCAGAAAGTAAGAATAACTGAATAATATTTCGTGTTGAATCATATAAACCGCCTGGTGTATCGATTAAAATCACTATCAAATCAGCATCTTGAGCGCTTTTAATACCTCTTTCCAAATAATCTGCTGTAGCAGGCCCAATTGGTCCTTTTATATTCAATTCTACAATTTTTGCTGCAAATGAAGTGTTCAATCCAATTAAAAGGAACAAGGTAAGGAATATAAAAATACAACTTGTCTGCATTAATTTACTTAGTCCCTTTTGACACGTTGCTGAGGCTGGGGATTGTTTTGTTGCTTCAGAATCTGAATCCTCAGGAACTGATAAAGATAGTCTGCTTGCGAACATCATTCCTTTTAGAATTCTTTTCACTGCTGCCAATTTGCAAAAAAGATTATTGACTTTGTCCTGCCCCTCTTGCCTGACACAATCCCGGTGCATTTTTACATCCCTATAAGAGGTAGTTATAAAATAAAAGATAGCACAGGTTGAAAAAACAAGGGGAGCTGGTCACGTCAATTCAAGATCTTTACCTATTGTTGAGTTGGTCAGGATACTCACCCCCATTCGATGTAAGCAGACCTGTAAACACATCAGCTTGCAAGCGATTGAATTGTTACAAGTCCGCTATTCAGACTGGTGATGGGTTAGAAAAAAACTCCTATTTGGGCTGAAACCGTATCCGCAGATTTTCCTGTACCTAAAGTTGGAAGATTGACTAAACCTGGAGGTGCAGCACCATTAGCAAACTGAGTAAGCCCATAATCAATATCATGCCTGTACTCAATACTCTCCACTGTGTCTTTCCAAATTGAAATGTTAAATACCCCGATATAGCGTCGTTTAGGCAGATTCAGTGCTAATGCTTCTTTTGTCCACTGATAACCAACTCCGATGGAGGCTGGTCTGTTAAAAGCCATAAAAGTCATACCGAGTTCTGCTTGGGCAGCTTGGGGTCTGGCTCCTTGGCCATTAAAACTCAAGTCTTGGGGTCTAAAACTCTGTACAGCACCAACCCATTCCAAGGTCAGATTATAACGATCGTAACCAATGTGGCCATGGACATCAGCAGCTTTTGTTTTACGAACGTTTTCATTACCGTTTGTTATGGAACCAAAACCGCCAAACGTTGTCCCCACATTGGAACCTGTACTTTGCATACCACCCGCATCAGCAACAGAGCTAATGAAACCACCCCCTACCTCACCATTGATGTCATTATCAAATCCGAAAATATACCCTAAATTAACGCCTCCGACTCCTGAACGACCCAAAGTGGTATCACTTCTGTAGCCATAAACTGCGCCGAAAGGACCGGTATCAGCCTGAGACTTATAACCAAAAATGACAGGCCTTGTTTTGGTCCTCGCCAAATTCATTGTTACAGGCGCACTAACCATCGCACTGGAATAGCGGCCAAAAGGAACATAGACTTGCCCTGCTGTAAAATAAAGCGGGCTTTTATCCAAATTACCAATGTTGACAAATCCCATATTTAAATTAAATGCCGAATTATTAACCCGTGGTCCAATTGCAGGAGGGCTTTCATCATAGGCAATTGCAATATACGCCTCGACATTTTCATTCAATGCGGCAGCAACGTCCAGCTCACTTGAGCCAAGGGTGATATCACCATCAGTATTGGTTGATCGAAATGGATTATTAAATGTCGCAGCTGGCTCTGTTTTACCACTTAATGAAATGATGGGCATGTTAGGGATAGGATAGCCTATTTTTTGATAAGCCCTATATAAGCGGCGTCGTTGCTGCATTAAACGAACATCTCGGTTAATACTAGAAATGTTTACTATATAATCAGAACCATCAAACGCGGGCCTATCACCAAGGAATGGCGAGCTTACTACAGGAGTCCCTGCTATATAGGTAACCACTCGGTTATCAGCTATCAATGCCGTTGGATAAAAGCTGATTGATTCCGGATGTGCATCAGGCGCATGGACTTCGACTTTGGATGAGTGATATTTTTCTTCTATCGCAGATCCTGATTTAGCCGCCGGCTTACTCTGTGGTTCTACTGGCTTTGGTTCTGCTGGCTTTACAACAGCCTCATGCTTGTCCTGAGAGCTTTTATGACTGGCTAATTGTTTTTGTAATCGGTTGAGTTGGGCTTGTAAATCTTCTGCTTGATGCTGTAATCGTTGAATTTCACTGTTCAGCTGTTGATCTTGATCCGCATATAATGGCGATGATAAACAAGCGAGGGCCAAAATAAATTTTTTAAACTTCATGCGGGGGGTACTCCTGTTTATTATTTTTACATCCTAAACGGATAGCCTCGGGATTATAACGCGGCAATTACTCGCTGGCTATAGGATCACTCCGCTAAAATTTAAAATAAATTGATTTATTTGTATGCATTCACAGTTTGTTTCCTATAAATCAATAAATTAGACTTTTGCTTGCTTAGATTTCGAATAGATTAGTGCGATTATATTTTTGTTTGATGAAGAATTGTTTGTACTATTCTTTAAGCAGGATTTTCAAGGAAATGCGCTCGTCAATGGTGAGCGCATTTAAGCAGGAGGTTTTTTTATTAGGCATTACCAATATATTTTGCACCAATATATGGTCCATAGAGACCATAATCACTATTGGTTATAGGGTTTGCGATATTCTGCAGGAATTGAGTATGCAGAGCATTAAAATAGTTCATCACTTGGTAACCACCCTCAAGGTTTAATACTCCTTGGGTCATATTGTAAGCGTAGTTTAGTCCAAGTTTAGCCTCAAGACTGGGAACTATCGCTCTTTTGTTTGCATAGATGGAACGCACAACCGCCCCAGAAGAGCCAGTAGGTAAAGCAACATAGCCGATGTTATATTTGCCCTTACCGTATAAAACTGAAGCTGCACCATTCGCTGTTACACTCAATGCATTGGTTAAAGCATAGGCATAATCGATTCCTACAACAGGTCCTACTCCTTTATAATCAGTATTATCAAACAGGTTGACTCCGCCTAACTGAGGAAACGCACCAAAATAATAGTTTGTATTATCAATTTCAATATTGGCGTACTGTAAACCACCATAGAATCGCATATCCTTCACCAAGCCAAAATCAGCATGTTGCCCCATCACCAGGTTTACCTGCTCAAATCTGTTTTTGTATATTGCGCTAAATAACCGTGGGAACGCTAATGCAGGTGGCAATACAGCAATTCGCCCGATGAGACCACTAGGATTTGCAAAATCCGTATAGTGAGTCCAATTAAGAGTCACATCATTCCCTGTATTAAAATGATAAGAGCCTTCCAATCGGTATCCCCAATCCCAACCCTGATCATCATCATATCTTGTGGGGGCTACGTGAACTTGTCTATAGGCCATATCGGCATCATAAACTGATTTTAGATAGAGTGCCTGTACACCTAAATCCCAACGTTTTGCTTCACAGGGAACAGTGACATTACCAGGCGTACAAACAGGTCCCATAGTACCCGCTAATGCATAACCACTTGCAGCCAATCCCAATAGGGCTAAACTTGTCTTTTTCAACATATGGACTCCATTTCAAAAAAAAAGCCCATCATTTTTGTGATGGGCTCAAAAAGAACTTAATTACTTAACAAATTACACATTACCAACATACTTCAAGCCAATGTAAGGACCAGAAGCTGCGAAATCAGTTTCAAGACCATTAGTAGCAGTATTGTGCATAGCGTTGAAGTAGTTAAACCACATGTAACCAACGTCTAAAGTCAAATCGCCTTGAGCCATTGCGTAAGTGTAATCAGCACCAAGCTTGGCTTCTAACTCAGGAACGATCGCATTCTTAGAACCAGTTCTGAAGAAGATTCCATCGTAGAAATCGCTGGTACCAACCAGAATAGCAGCAGCTCCTTTAGCATAAACACCAAAGCCATTGCCAAATACGTAGTTCATGTCTAAACCAGTGCGAGGACCAAAGCCGTTGAATTTGGAGTTGAATCCGTTAAAGGCAAAGTTATTGAAATAACGGTTCACATCAGCTTCAATGCGAGCATATTGAACACCGCCATGGAAACGCATTTTCTTGTTAGCGCTGAAATCTACGAATTGACCCAGTTCAGCATTAACTGCATCCCACTTGTTGTTGTAGTTATGCCAGTTAGCAAAATCAGCCCAGTGATCACTGTCGTTATCAAAGTGATACCAGTTCACATTGATGTCATTACCAGTATTGAAGTGATAAGAGCCTTCTAATTTGAAGCCCCAATCCCACTCATGGTCAACATCATGCCAATGCTGCCAGCCACCAACTTGGGTGAAACCATTGTAGCCCCAATCAGCATCATAGATTGGTTGCAAATATAGTGCGGTGATACCAATATCCCATGCAGTTCTTTCGCAAGGAACAGTTACATTACCTGGGGTGCAAACTGGTCCCATAGTACCAGCGAACACTGCACTGCTTCCTAAAGCAAGAACAGCTACCGCTGTTTTTTTCAAATTTAACATGCTTATCTCCACTTTTTTTATTATTAATTTCCGTTCGTTACTAATTTAGCATATCAGCAACAGTACGCATTCTTCGCTCTAATCGAGAGCGTACCTGGATAAATTATCCAGCCGGACTTCTATAAAGTCAACAGTATTGCTGAAATTTCTTATCAACTTAACAAATTACACATTACCAACATACTTCAAGCCAATGTAAGGACCAGAAGCTGCGAAATCAGTTTCAAGACCATTAGTAGCAGTATTGTGCATAGCGTTGAAGTAGTTAAACCACATGTAACCAACGTCTAAAGTCAAATCGCCTTGAGCCATTGCGTAAGTGTAATCAGCACCAAGCTTGGCTTCTAACTCAGGAACGATCGCATTCTTAGAACCAGTTCTGAAGAAGATTCCATCGTAGAAATCGCTGGTACCAACCAGAATAGCAGCAGCTCCTTTAGCATAAACACCAAAGCCATTGCCAAATACGTAGTTCATGTCTAAACCAGTGCGAGGACCAAAGCCGTTGAATTTGGAGTTGAATCCGTTAAAGGCAAAGTTATTGAAATAACGGTTCACATCAGCTTCAATGCGAGCATATTGAACACCGCCATGGAAACGCATTTTCTTGTTAGCGCTGAAATCTACGAATTGACCCAGTTCAGCATTAACTGCATCCCACTTGTTGTTGTAGTTATGCCAGTTAGCAAAATCAGCCCAGTGATCACTGTCGTTATCAAAGTGATACCAGTTCACATTGATGTCATTACCAGTATTGAAGTGATAAGAGCCTTCTAATTTGAAGCCCCAATCCCACTCATGGTCAACATCATGCCAATGCTGCCAGCCACCAACTTGGGTGAAACCATTGTAGCCCCAATCAGCATCATAGATTGGTTGCAAATATAGTGCGGTGATACCAATATCCCATGCAGTTCTTTCGCAAGGAACAGTTACATTACCTGGGGTGCAAACTGGTCCCATGGTTCCAGCAAACACTGCACCGCTTCCTAAGGCGAGTACTGCCACTGCTGTTTTTTTCAAACTAAACATGCCTTGTCTCCACTTGTTTATTATTGAGTTTCCATTTTATTGATAACTCACCATTTGGAGTTGTCAATAGCACGCATCGTCGCTTAGGTTCGAAGCATGCAACGATATGAGTATCTGCAGTGATTTTAAATAAGTCAAGAAAATTTATAAAAAATTCCAATATTTTCATGATGATATAACTAAATTTGAACAGTATCATCATTTTTTTAACATTGTTGCCATGTCTCACTCAAAGGGAATTTGTTTTACGAGAAGTGGATTTCCGTAGATGAAAAGCCACCATAAAATGATGTTTTTTTAACTACAAATATTATTTTTTTATCAACGTCACAACAACGCGTCTATTAGCTGCTCTCCCCTCGTCAGTATCATTCCTGGCTATCGGTTGCAAGGCTCCAACCCATGTTATTGAGAGTTTTCTTTGAGGTACTCCTAGCCTAATCAAATAATTTTTCACAGACTCTGCTCTATATTGTGAAATGGCATTATTGTAACCTTTACGGCCGCTATCGTCAGCATGACCAATAATTTTAATGACATCAATCTGTACATCCGCATCCACGTATTGGGCAATCCGTCGTAATTGAGCTTTATCTGCATCAGATAATAACTTGCTATCTACCCCAAAATGAAACACGCTTTCTTTTACATCCTCATAGTTAAAAGGCAACAGACTACCCAGACAACGTTGATATTGTGAATACACTTTTTGAAACCGAATAGGTGAAAGTGTAACGGTAATGCGAAATCCTTCCTCTGATAAATAGTTAAAGCTTGCCTGATATCCCTGCGATAAAAACGTCAATAATTTTAAAGCGGGCTGTCGATTTAAAAATAATCCATACTCCCCCGGTTTAATAAAAGTGCGGGTTACCAGATAAGATCTGGTTAATAATGGTTTCCATACTGGGGGGCTTGCAATAACTTGAGCAGGCAAGACCCGCTGAACGAGATCCCATTTACGCAGAATGAAGTGTGGTGGCTGGGTAGCGTATTGCTCAAAGTAGCCAATACCATAATTTGGAATCGTCAATGATAAACCGCATCGAAGAGGATTACCTGTCATACGCCAGTTTTCTTCTCCCATAGGACTAGTATATTGGATAGAGGGAGCTGCAAAGACGGTGGTAGTGATGAATAAATAACTGCACGCCATTTTTTTTACTTTCTTGCACACAAAATGATCTGAAATCATTTTTTGCTCATCCCAATTGCCTAATTCATGTTATCCTCTTTTATCGGCAATAATGCAGGAATCTTTATTATGCAAACTCTGATAATTAATCGGCCTGATGATTGGCATCTCCATCTCCGGGATGAAGAGTTTCTAACTCACACCGTACAAGCATCTGCCCAACATTTTGCCCGAGCGTTAGTGATGCCTAATCTCAAACCAGCACTAACAAATTTATCTGCTATTGAGAGTTATAGAAACAGAATCATTGCAGCCATTCCCAAAGAAAACTCTTTTATTCCTTATATGACTTTTTATTTAAATGAGTCTGTTAAACCAGAAGAATTACAACAAGCCGCCTCTCTTTCTTATATAGTTGGAGCAAAACTTTATCCGGCTGGAGCGACGACAAATTCTGAAGAGGGCGCTAAATCTTTGCAATCACTCTATCCCCTTTTTGAAATATTGCAAACAAATAATTTAGTCTTGCAAATTCATGGTGAAGTCACTCATAGCGATATTTTCGAGCGTGAAGCATTATTTATTGATGAATACCTGAAACCTATTGCCAAACATTTTCCCAAATTAAGAATCGTGCTGGAGCACATATCGACTAAAACTGCCGTGGATTATGTTTCTGAAGGACCGGCTAACCTTACAGCAACAATAACTCCTCATCATTTGCTTTATAATCGCAATAAACTACTCGCAGGAGGCATTAGACCTCATTATTACTGTTTACCCATTTTAAAACATGAAAAAGACCAAAAAGCATTACAACTTGCTGCTACGAGCGGAAATCCAAAATTTTTTGCCGGCACTGACAGTGCCCCACATGCCATCAATACCAAAGAAAATGCTTGTGGATGCGCTGGTATTTATTCAGCCCCCTTTGCAGTAGCGCTCTACACACAGATCTTTGATGAACTTAACCAATTAAAAAAACTCAATGATTTTCTAAGTCGATTTGGTGCAGAGTTTTACCGACTCCCCATTAATCAACAGCAACTGGAACTAATTAAATCACCTCAAACTATCCCCAATTCGATGCCATTTGGATCAACTCATGTTGTACCTATTGCTGCTGGAGACACTATAAACTGGAGTATTAATGGTTTCTCGCAATAACATTCTAAGTAATACCATTAAAAATCGCTTTCGTGGCTTTTTACCTGTTGTTGTTGATATAGAAACAGCAGGAATAGATCCTCAAAAAAATGCCCTCCTGGAAATATGCATTGTTTTATTGGATATGGATGAGCAAGGCTTGTTAAAAAGGGAAAGCAGTTATTTTGAACATATTTTACCTTTCCCTGGTGCAGAACTGGATCAAAAATCACTAGAGTTCAACCAAATAGATCCTTATCAGCCTCTTCGTTTTGCAGTAGATGAACAAACTGCCCTTGATCGATTATTCAAACCCATCCATGACTTGCTAAAAAAAACCCGTTGCCAAAGAGCTGTTTTAGTAGGGCATAATGCCTGGTTTGATTTGTTATTCATTAAGGCGGCAATCAAAAGAACCGGAATAAAATCGCCTTTCCATGCCTTCACTTGCTTTGATACAGCAACATTAGCGGGTTTAATTTTTGGAGAAACCGTATTGGCCAAAGCAGCTCAAGCAGCCGGATTACATTTTGACAGCCAGGAAGCGCATTCTGCTATTTATGATGCGGAAAAAACGGCTGATTTGTTTTGCCTTATGATAAACAAATGGCGAATGCTGAACATCTAATATCAGAAAAACATAAACAGCCTGGATTACCTAAAACAGTAATCCAGGAGTTTGATAGAAATTTTCTTGTGTTATGCTTCACAATAAAACACAACAACAAAAGAATTCTATTTCCTTATCCTTCATATTACAAAGACTCGGAATGCTCAGACAGGTATTCTGCAACACCTTTAGGAGATGCTTTCATGCCAGCTTGTCCTTTTTGCCAGCCAGCAGGACACACTTCACCATTTTCTTCAAAGAATTGAACTGCATCTATGATACGAAGAATCTCGTCAATATTTCTACCTATCGGCAAGTCATTAACGATTTGCGAACGAACCATACCATTCGTATCAATAACAAAAGCCCCTCGGAAAGCCACACCAGCAACTGGATGTTCTACGCCATAGGATTGGCAAATACTATGAGTCATGTCAGCTGCCAAAGTAAATCTCACAGGCCCTATTCCGCCATTTTTCACAGGAGTATTCCTATAGGCATTATGTGTAAAATGTGAATCAATAGATACAGCAACCACCTCAACATTACGTCTTTTGAATTCTTCAATACGGTGATCAAGAGCAATTAACTCAGAAGGGCATACAAAAGTAAAATCCAGGGGATAAAAGAAAACTAATCCGTATTTGCCTTTCAAATGCTCGTGTAAATTGAATTTATCAACAATTTCCCCATTACCCATTACTGCAGCCACAGTAAAATCAGGTGCTTTACGCCCCACTAAAACACTCATTTTATAATCTCCATTAGCAGTGGGTAAATCCCACAATTGTTATTAAAATTATGCCGCTACTGCATCACGCAACATAGGCTCTAACTCTCCTTGCTGAAACATTTCGGCTATGATATCAGATCCCCCAATTAACTCGCCCTTCACATAAAGTTGAGGAAAGGTAGGCCAGTCAGAAAATTGGGGTAAAACTTGACGAATGTCGGGATTAGCTAGGATATCGACATAGGCAAAGTCCACTCCACAAGCCTCAATACACTGAACTGCACGAGCGGAAAACCCGCATTGAGGCATCTTGGGAGTGCCTTTCATATAGAGCATTATCGCATTTTCAGCAATTTGCTTTTTAATCTTTTCTAAAGTATCCACTATGCACCTTTTATAAAATAAAAAACCTAATTATGTCGAAAACCAGACAAGGTCGCAACTAATCATTCTATTGTGATAATCCTATCAATCTTTTTCTTATAGTGATATTTTACCTCACCTCAACGATCAATAAAATACCAATTTAGTACTAAATGTGCCAAAAATCCCCACCTTGATGAGAAATAAAATCCGCTATTTCGTAAAAGATTATTATACCAACAGAAATGTAGACATAACCAAGGTTATAAAAATATTGAATCGTCCAGTAGTGGCACATTGAATATCGTACTTATCCTGATAAACTAAACACTTTTAATCCTGGAGATTGCTATGACTTTTACCCTGCCACAATTACCTTATGCATTGGATGCACTGGCTCCCCATATTTCCAAAGAAACATTGGAGTACCATTATGGTAAACACCATAATACTTACGTTACCAACTTAAATAAATTAATTCCCGGGACAGAATTTGAATCCATGACTCTGGAAGAGATCATCATGAAAGCCAAAGGCGGCATTTTTAACAATGCAGCTCAGGTTTGGAATCACACCTTTTATTGGCACAGCATGAGCCCCAATGGTGGAGGCGAGCCAAAAGGCAGGCTAGCTGAAGCCATTAATAAGAGCTTTGGTTCTTTTGCAGCATTCAAAGAACAATTTACACAAACTGCCGCAACAACATTTGGTTCCGGGTGGGCATGGCTAGTTCAGGAGCAGTCAGGGGCTTTAAAAATCATCAGCACGAGTAATGCTGGAACACCAATGACTGAAGGATTAAAAGCCTTATTAACTTGTGACGTGTGGGAACATGCTTATTACATCGATTATAGAAATAGGCGCCCGGATTATATTGAAGCCTTTTGGTCATTAGTTAATTGGGATTTTGCGAGCAGTAATCTGAAATAAAATAACAAGCTGGATTTGTTGCAATCCTTACCGGATCATTTTATGTTTATGGAGACATCATGAGTTTAATTACAAGTTACAGCCCAATGCCTGTAAGCTTCACGCACGGAAAAGGCGTGTGGTTGTATGATGAGCAGGGGAAAAAATACCTCGATGGCTTAAGCGGGATAGCAGTTTGCGGGTTAGGTCATGCACACCCTGATGTCACCCGTACCATACAGGAGCAAGCAGCGAAGCTAATACATACTTCTAATGTCTTTCATATTAAAGAACAAGAATTATTGGCCGCCAAACTCACTTCGATGGCACGAATGGAGCAGGTTTTTTTTGCTAATTCTGGAGCAGAAGCGAATGAGGCTGCCATCAAACTTACCCGTCTGTTTGGTCATAAAAAAGGAATTGAAACGCCTTCTATTATTGTTATGGAAAAAGCATTTCATGGCCGCACTATGGCCACCTTAACTGCATCTGGCAGTCGTAAAGTTCAAGCTGGTTTTGAACCCTTGGTTCCTGGGTTTATTCGTGCTCCCTTCAATGATCTGGATGCCATTCATACTATTGCCGCCAACAGAGAGGATGTCGTTGCAGTCATGATAGAACCTATTCAGGGCGAGGGAGGAATTTATCCTGCAGAGGAAGGTTATCTACGTGCATTGGCTAACCTTTGCGAGCAGAATGACTGGATGTTAATTTTAGATGAAATACAAACAGGAAATGGCAGAACAGGTAAGCTTTATTCTTGTATGCATTACGACATACAACCCGATATTATTACCACGGCAAAAGGACTTGGAAACGGTATGCCAATTGGGGCTTGTTTAATGAGCAAGCGAGCTAAGGATTTATTTAAACCAGGGAATCATGGCTCGACTTTTGGTGGCAATCCTTTAGCATGTGCTACAGCTTTGACCGTTTTAGAAGTTATTGAACGAGATAGACTATGTGAACGAGTCACTAAAAACAGTGCTTTATTAATGGATAAATTAATTAGCAACCTGGGAGAACATCCCAACGTGAAAGCCATACGTGGTAAAGGCTACATGATAGGGATAGAATTGGACAGACCTGCAAATGACATGCGTGTTCTGGGTTTGGAAAACCAGGTCTTGTTCAATGTTACGGCTGAAACGGTAGTAAGATTATTACCTCCACTTATTATCAGTGAAGATGAAATTGATGAATTGGTCAATCGAATAACTCGAACTATTAACCAGTTCACCAATCAGTAGTGAGAAGACAACCTTCTTTCAATTGAATTGAAATAGTTTTCTCCCAGGATGTCACCCAATATGTTAAATTGATCTGGTATTTGACAACATGCTCCCCGGCTTATCTGGGAGCATGTGCGCAAGTTAAATCAAAACACAAACCTTTGCCCCTTGGCAACAAAACCTAAGAAACCATCCTTTTTGGCATTAGGCAATTTCCCTGGATTATAATGATATAGCCACATTTTTTTCTTTAAATGAGAAGGGAGTTTAACGAGCTCTGAATAGTGCGCATGTACCCCGCTTTTAGATTCTGTAGTTTCACAATCATGAAAAATAATATCTGATTCCTCATAAAAGGATATTAACTGTACCGGACAACTTTGTGTATCTGATGTAAAAAGGATGCGTGATTTATTATAGTTAAATATCAAACCAAAACTTGGCATCAACTCATATTCGCTATAGTAATGGACTGTTTGTACCAATTTAAACTTAATAGATTGCCAAACAAAACCTTCATATTGTTTTACCGGTTTAACATCAAAAAATGCACTAAGATTTGCTCTCTCGTGGGGTAAAGTGCTTAAACCACCGGATAAACTTTTATCCCATAATTCGTTAATAATTTTATCAGAAGCGATTAAACAAGGTTTGTGTGAGTGATTAGGATCAAAATAAGTGATTAGAGCAAACCATTCCAATCCGCCACAATGATCATAATGTAAGTGACTAATATAAACATTTTTTATATCTTTATAACTCAAGCCTTGATCTCGTAATGAGTATTTGATATCTGTTCCTGCATCGATTAGTAAAGTATCGTTTTCTATCTCTAAAAGCACATTGGATTGATAGTTTTCTGGCCCAATAGCAAAGGACGAGCCAGAACCTAAAAAAGTAATTTTTAGAGTCATTGTACCCCCTGCCATCACTCGCTAAAATGCCTGGGCCTTAAAACTGCTATCTTAAGGTCCTAATCCTTACATCGATCTGTTAATTTAAGACTATGTGATGATTATTGAATTGTCAAAAACAGGTAGAGTCGTTACAAAAGATTACATTCTATTTTTTAAATCATTTAAATACTGATTAATTTTCATTGCTTCATTAGTAAAAAGCCATTGAACCCCTCTATTTAATTCTCTATAAAGACTGTTTTTAGAATCAACAAATCCCACGCCAAAAAGTCGATTGGCATCTTGTAAAAATTTTAATACCCTATTAGTCAATAATAAATAATTACCCAGTACGCCGCCATAACCCTCCCTAATACTTAATTCACAAAACTTCTTAACGTTATTGTGCACTGCAACGAGCAATAAAGATTGCCTGGGGAAACAACGCAATTTTTTAAAAGTAGATTCCTGCAAAGTCAGCAAGTGAAAGTCTTTACATGGCGTTAAATTTTGCAGGGTTTGCGCCAATATCCTTTCCTCCTCAATAGCTGTTTTTAATTCAATAAATAAATGCATGGAACTTCCATACTGATACACAACTTCAGAAAGAGATGGGATCCTGAATTCCAATGCGCGCAATTCACTAAAACTCAGATCGCTAATAGCAATGTCCTTGTTCCATAATCGATTTAAAGTAGGATCATGATTGACAACAAGCACCTTGTCCTTAGTTGAGTGTACATCTAATTCAATCCCCCAACATCCAGCCTCTTTTGCGATCTGAAATGCCTCCAGGGTGTTTTCTATTACCCCCCTTGCATTATTATGAGCGCCTCTATGAGCGATTACTAACGCACTATTGATATTTTTGGATTCAGGTGTGCGCCTGGGAACTACAGCAAAATACCCATCAATTAATTTTTCTATCCATTTGAGTAACAAAGCCAATTATCCTAATATCCCAATTTTAATCATTTTATGCTGGCAAAAAATAAAAGGCAAAAACCGCTATTAGCACAAAATCGAAAAAATCGACTAAACTAGAAACTATGTGAGAATTACAATACAAGAATAAATTAGCATTTATAAAACTTGTAAATAACCTCCATTTTAAAATCAATGAGCTGAATTGAAGTTATTTAGAAGTCCTGATTTAAATTTCTTGGCTACAAATATTCACAAGGAGTGTTCTAATGGCAATCAAAGTAATAAAAAAGGGAATGGACTTACTAAGAGACCCCATACTAAACAAAGGCACCGCATTTAGCCTTCAGGAAAGAGATGAATTTGCCTTGCATGGTTTAATACCAACAACAGTAGAAACCCTTGAACAACAAGTAGTTCGCTGCCTTGACGCTTATAGTGCCAAAGAGGACCCTTTGGAGAAACACATTTACTTACGTGCCTTACAGGATCGAAATGAAGTACTTTTTTATCGTTTTATAATTGATAATCTGGTTGATATTTTGCCCATTATATACACACCAGTTGTCGGCCAAGCCTGTGAAATGTTTTCCCACATTTATCGGCAACCAAGAGGAGTATTTCTAAGTTATCCAGAGCGAGACAAGCTGGACATCATTATAAAAAACATTGCCTCGACTCGTTCAATCAAAGTGATTGTAGTCACAGATGGCGAGCGGATCTTAGGACTTGGAGATCAAGGAGCAGGTGGATTGGGAATTCCTATAGGCAAGTTATCTCTTTATACCAGTTGCGGTGGTATACATCCGTCTAATACTTTACCCATCATTCTGGATGTAGGAACCAATAATAAGGAACGCCTGGAAGATCCAGAATATATTGGGTGGAGACATACTCGGATTTCAGGTAAAGATTATGATGATTTTGTTGACCGATTCGTGCAAAGCATAAAACGCCACATGCCTCACGTACTATTACAATTCGAAGATTTTGCGCAGCAACATGCCTATCCTTTATTGGAACGATATAAAGATCAACTTTGTACTTTTAATGACGATATTCAGGGAACGGCTTCCGTTGCTGTAGCCGCCATACTGGCAGCAACTCGTGTTACTAATAATCCTTTAAAAAAACATCGAGTTGCTTTATTAGGCGCAGGATCAGCGGGTTGTGGGATCAGTGAACAATTAGTGCATGCCATGATAAACCAGGGACTTTCTGAAGAAGAAGCCAGATCACGTTTTTATTTAGTTGACAGGTATGGACTTTTACATGATGAAATGAAAGACCTATTGCCATTTCAAAAAGGATTTGTCCGTTCTTCTACCAGCCTGCAAAATTGGAAATTAGAAAAAAAAGGAGAAATCACGTTAACAGACGTTATTAACAATGCCCAACCGACCATACTCCTGGGTGTGTCTGGTCAACCTGACCAGTTCAACGAGGAAATGATTAAAACCATGCTAAGCTATTGTGAACGCCCCATCATTTTTCCTTTATCAAATCCTACGTCTCGAGCAGAAGCAATCCCGCAAGACTTGTTAAATTGGACAGCCGGTAAAGCATTAATTGCAACCGGAAGTCCCTTTGAGCCAGTTACAATTAATGGTCGTAAAATTGAGATAGCTCAATGCAATAATTCTTACATTTTCCCGGGAGTTGGTCTTGGAGTGGTTGCAGGGCAAGCTAAAAGAGTAACTAATTTAATGATGATGGCAGCAGCAGTTGCATTAAGTGAGCTAGCGCCTGCAATCAAAACCGGAGAAGGACGCTTACTTCCCGAATTAACTTCCATTAGAGAAGTAAGTCAACATATAGCGAGAGCGGTTATTTTACAGGGTATAAAAGAAGGTCACATAGAACCAATGGGTGATAATCAAATCGATGATTCTATAAAAAGAACAATGTGGACTCCACAATATGAACCATATGTTCTATAATAAACCGATGTAGAATTTTCTGGAATTTAAGTTTTAATTTTCTAGAAAGACTAAAATTTATTTGTTTATCGCAATAGAATTTACAGCATAGGGTTGAGGGAAAATCAGGTTATTGATCCCGCCTGATTCCCTCCGATTATTTTATGTAAGCTTATTATTGAATTGAGCTTAAATACAGATAGGAAAACCCTGAAACATAACTATTTTTATAAGTATAATTTTTTATCGAGCCCCTTATATGTCCATAATTACTACCAATCTCAATCGGGCAATTCATGATTTACAGCAAGGAAAACCAGTGGCTATACCAACCGAAACGGTTTACGGATTGGCAGCGCCAATAAACAATAATGCCGCCATTAGAGCCGTGTTTGAAATGAAAAACAGGCCTTTAAATCATCCTCTGATTGTGCATATTGCTTCCAATTGGGATCTGCGTGATCTCGTGGAAGAGGTGCCTGAGTATGCACGTCAGTTAGTTGACAAATTTTGGCCTGGACCATTAACCCTGGTATTCCATTGTAAAAAAGATCAAATCAATCCTCTCATTACTGGTGGTCAATCGACCATAGCGATAAGGTGCCCAGATCATCCCTTAACACAAAAATTGTTACAAAAGTTAAATATTCCTGTGGTGGCCCCCTCTGCCAATCCTTTTGGAAAAATTAGCCCGACAACCGCTTTGCACGTTAAACAATCATTTAATGATGCCGAGTTAACTATCCTGGACGGTGGACGCTGTCGTGTGGGAATTGAATCAACCATTGTAGATGCTACAAATCCTGATTCTTATCAAATTTTACGTCATGGAATAATAGATGAAAAAACGATTGCTGAAACAATTGCCATAGGTTGCTCGACCCAAAAAAACGATATTCGCGTCCCTGGTAAATTGGATAGCCATTACCAACCACAAAAAACTTTATATTATTTTGACCAATATGAAACCCTTTCCGAATTTTGCCAGAAACGCAAAGGGATTGTTTATGTCATAGCAAATAGACAGCCCCCTGGTGTCGAGATTAACCTCTTTCATCCACTGGGAATACATCCTGAAAAATCGGCCTATGACTTGTATTATCAACTAAGATTAGCTGATACATCTGATGCCATTTGTATAGCTATCGAACTACCGCCTAACACGAGTGAATGGCAAGGAGTGCGAGAAAGAATATTAAAAGCCGGCTTTCCTTATTCACAGCAATAAATCTCGAGTAATTTATACTTTTTTGATTTCGCGCAAGAGGTGTATTGACAGAACACTATAATTTGCGTAACTTAACGCCCTATGCCGAGGTGGTGGAATTGGTAGACACGCTAGCTTCAGGTGCTAGTGGGGGCAACCCCGTGGAGGTTCGAGTCCTCTTCTCGGTACCATTAATTAAGTAATGATTGCCATTGGTTTACCCAACTGAACCTTACTACCAGCCAATAATTCTTTATCCCATTGCATTTTTTCACCGTTTGCAAACAATAAAATGACCGTAGATCCCAATTTAAAATAACCCATTTCACTTCCCTGAGATATAACCTCGACCGGAAGCTGCTCACTATAATCAAAACGTTCCATTTTTTTTGATCTTTTGACATCACCATGCCAACTGGTTCCAATTGCGCCCACAATAGTAGCCCCAACCATCACCATGACCATCGGGCCAATTTTCGTTTTAAAAAAAATGGCAAGCCTTTCATTTCTCGCAAACAATTTGGGAACAATACGTGTAGTCGCTGGCTGAACAGAAAACAAAGCACCGGGAATATAAGTCATTGAAACGAGCTCCGCATCTATTGGCATATGTACCCTGTGGTAATCTTTCGGCGATAAGTATAGAGTTGCGAATTGGCCTTGTACAAATTGTTCGGCCAATTGCGCATCACAGGCTAAAAGCTCTTGTACAGAATAATATTTACCTTTAGCCTGCAATAACTGTCCTCGTTCAATCGTGCCTATTTCGCTGATACAACCATCTACTGGGCAAATGATATCTGACTGGGAAAGAGGACGGCATTCCGGCTTTAAATGACGAATAAAGAAATCATTAAAGCTGTCATAAGATTTAGGATCTTCGATAAGTGCCTCACTCATATCTACATCAAACTTATGAATAAAGCTTCGAATTAAGAAATTCTTGAAACAAGGGCTCTTAACGTCAGCAAAATACCCTGCCAAAGCAGTAATACCGTGTTTCGGAATAAGGTATTGGGGTAATGTCTTCAGTACATCACGAAACATACTTTTTACTCAAAACTAAAAAAAGAGAATAATAACCTAAAGCTTATTGTATTGTCACAATAAGACGAGTTAATTTCCTTGCCAGAGAAAATTTAAACCACCAGGCTCGTAACATTTGAATTCAAAGTAGTTTCTTGCCTATGAGATATAGGTTCCGCGTAATTTTTGACTTCTTTAAAATAATCAGCCCTATGTTCTTTGGCATTATAGCAATTAAATAGCCTGAATCCCGGTATCTTTAATTTTTCTTTGTTTTTGTTTATGTCTTTTTGTATGGCCGCGATGATTTTATCGAATAAAATATCATTCAAAGAGGAAGAATCTTTCCCATTTAAAAAAGTCATAGCAATACTTTTCGCTTGTGAGAATTTCGTACAATAACCTTCTACCTCACCTCTCCTTGATGTGGACCACCATAATTTAGCTTCATATTCTTTTATGGCAGACTCAAGCAACCCTTTAAACTTGGTTGAGGGGAGTGCGTCAATCCATTCATACATCGTTTTGTAAAATAGAGATTTACCCTCAGCATTGTATAAATGAATAAAACGTCTGTCATGTTTGGCAAAATCTACAGCCGCTTTGGTAAAAATTTCTAAATCCTTATCAAAATTACCTTCTTTAACTGCATTACGAATACTCAATAAAGGATAGGTTTGTAACATATAAGGAGTGAGGTGTTGAATAAGCAAAGTATTTAAAGCGCCTGTATCCCCTTCTCCTGCGCTTAAAATGTAAGCCAACCGGTTTTCACCGCTTTCATTTACGCTGGCTTGTAAATACTCTTTAACAGGTTGTGCCCTGTGCCGCTTTGATAACAGTTCTATAGTTGGAGCATAATGCTTATCAATTATTTCAGAGATATGATGAGTTAAATCTTCTGGGCTTAGGTTTTTTGCCCACAGGAATAAAGAATCATTAAACTGCCTGATGACATCGCAATGCGTATGCGGCAATATTTCTTTGGGAGTCGTGGCTACAGTTGCCTCCTTCATTTGCTCATCTGTAGCAACTAAATGCAATTGGAAATTGGCTCGCTCTGTGTATTGTTTTAAACCAACCGCTATGCGGTTAAACTCACTGGCAAGAGTGCTTGTATGAGCTAAACTTTGACGAATTTTCAAGTTATAACTCGTATACAATTGCACCAATTGCTCGGAAAACTCAAGATTGTCTTCCTCGGTTAAGTCCTTTCTGTCTTTCTGATAATAAGTCTTGGCTACTGCATGAAATTGAGTTGTAAATTCAACGAGCAATATTAACGCTGCCCTTAGTTTGCTGTCTTTATCTACACTAATTAATGGAGTAATTTTATCGAGTGATAATTCAGGCATCGTGCCAAACAATTCCCAGGCATTGGTTAAGGTATCATCAGTTGGCTTTTTGCCTTCTACTTCATTCAGAACAACGTGAAATGTAGAAACTTGCTGTAATAGTTTATTGGTCAGGCTATAAGAGTCATGCAACAGATCTCTGAACGTAGGCGCATAAGCGTCTCGCCACACTTGATGGTATCTTCTTCGCAACTCGTCCTCATCAAATTTGATGCTGCTGTCGTCCTTGCTAAAGATAGTGACATTCTGAGTTTTTGCCCATTCGACAATATCTTTATAAATCGAGGGTTTGTGGTAGAGTGCAGAACAAGTGGAAGGCAAAGGAACACCATAACCATTATTCTCACAACCCATATAAAAAACAACCACCCGATATAAATTATCATAATGCATTTGATATAAATTCATTATGAAATCGACGAATGGTTTTATATTGGTGTGTTCATTACATAAATGTGGAAATTCTTTCTCATACTGACTACGCAGGGCAACATCCGTTTCATCCAAAGAAGTATAGTTTAGCGTCATCTCGCCAAAAAGTTCTGTCAACCGTTTTCTTATCATTTCCGGTTGATACGTTAAAAGTATTTTCAACGCCGCAGCAAATTTTTGTTCCTGAGCCACCGATTCATGCGCAAGTTGTTCAAATTGGCCAGGATCCGGGTACATTTTGGGAATAACTAACTTAACCAGTTTTTCTTGTACAGGCAAAACCGTTGGCAAGGTTTCCTGTCCCGGATGTTTATAGGTAGGCCAATGATAGGGTTTTGAGTCTTTTACATTAGGAAATCCTTCCCAATCACGCACAGTCAAATTAACTCTTTTTTTAGGTATGCCTATGACTGGCCTCGGCTCTTTCATGTAGATGGTGAACCAATATAAAAACATATCAAAATCGATGTCCCCGGCCAAGCTCATATTATGCGGGTGACCGTCATCATCATCTAGAAACCACCTTCCCAGAAGGATTTCCATGAAATTTTTTTCAATTAAGGTTCTTGTGCTGGGAATCACTTGTTCTTTGGCGGAAGGTTCTTGAGGCACTGATTCATCTGAGAAATTAAATCCCTTAAATCCGTCAACACTGATAGATAAAGTACCTACCAGCCTATCTTCATCGTCAAATACAAGACGTTCCTCTGCCGTTCTTTTTCCCTGAAAAATTCTTTTAAATAAAGAGACAGCGACACTTATTTTCGCTAAAAGTTCCGGATAATGATTTTTAGGGTCCAGTTTTTTATAAAAGGCATTTTTAATAACGCCATTTTCAATAAAACTGACCTTGTATGTTTGATGAGAGCTATCCGAAACGGCAGTCCCTGCTGTTAGGAACTGCAATTGGCTCTCTTTCAGTGCTTTTTTGGGCAAACCCATATATCAAATCCTTTAAATCAGATCAATCCATCCTATGCCCCATATTAATCAGAAATAGTCAAGAAGTTCAAGTATAATTTTCATACAAAATAACACTTGACTAGAAACAGACTACACATCTTGCACACACAATGAGTTACAAATGAAAATTTGCCTTATTTTTGGACAGAATGATGACATCCAAATCATCGCTTCAATTAAGCATTCAGAATTATCTTATATTGCCCAAGGCAATCAAGGTTTGTTGACAGAAGCTCTATGATTAGGGCGAAATTGTAATTAACTCCGGAGAATCAATGGCAGTTAACACCTCTTTATTTAAGGTTCTTATGACTTCTCCAGATGGACTTTGGTTAAAAAACCAATAATTGCCAGTAGCGCTTTCCTTTAAATCATTAGCAAAACCCAAGGTCAGTGCTGTAATGATAATATTAGCTATAACAACTAAAACTTTATGTATGATTGACTTTATTTCAGGGTCAACAATACTTAATATTTCCTTTTCCGCACTTTTCATCTTAATGTGCAGGTCGACACCTGATTTTGTTATGCCATCATAAGCAATGCTGTAAAGTGTTTGCCTGTATTTTTCATCAGCACGCTGCCAATTTCCAACTTTATCTTTATCAAGAGATGATTTTCGTAATCGTTCATGTATGTCCTTACATTTTTCCTCCACTCTCATAATGACATACCTAAAACGGCTGGAATTGATATTGTTTTCTTCGCCTGTAAATGCAATGATTTCTTTCTTAAACCCAAGGTCTTGCATCTGCTGAACACAAATAAATCGTTCACGCAACCTCCTTGCCAAAGCCAGTAAATTGGTGTCTTTAATTTGTAAAAGTGCCTTTCCCTGGGTAACAACTCCTTTTTGAGCTCCTACATATAAAAGTTCAATTAAAGCTTTTCTATGAGAGAGCGATTCGATTTTAGCGAGCCCTGGCAAAAACAAGCGTAGCAATTGTCCTGTTTTATTGTTTTTTAGTGCCAAACGATAAGCATAATCATTGGCAACCCCTGCTTCTTTCAAGACTTTAAAGGATTTCCCTAATGCATCCAGGTCATCCAAATTCAATTGGGATAAATCAGATTTACGCAAATTATAGGCTTTAAATTGTTCGGAGTAATGATATAAAATGGATTCCTGCTGGTGTTTTTTGGGATCCAGAGCCAGTTTTTTTAGCTGTTTTATAGAAATGGTTTTTGTTTTATCTAATGCTATCAAGGTTTCAGCCAGCATTGGGTAATGGCTGGTAGCATGAACAATGTCTTGTATTTCTTTAATCGATAAACTCCCCTTGACCCAAAATATAAGACATAATTTTCTGCAATGATCATTTGCTAAAGTATTAATGAATTTTAGTTGCTCTCTCTTTTCCTGGTGGGCTAATAATTCAGGGATATCTTGAGTTAGGCCAAAATCGACGAGGGCATGAAGTGAGCGATAATACGCTTCATCAAATAAGAGCTCTTTCATCTCACTTAAAGTGAAATTTTTCTGTATTAGAAAAGGAATTAATTTGATTTGGATATCATCCCACATCAATGCGCTTAATTGCTTTATTAACTCATGATCTTGCAATAAATAACGATTTTCTTCCAAAGTATTTTCTTCATAAAATACAATAATCATTTGCAAAATACTTTTATACAGATTTTCCTCAGAGTTAAAAGGAACTGCTTCAAGCTCCTTCTTTAATCTGCTTTCTTCCGACAATAAATCTTTTTCCATTGCGGGAGTCAAACGAAGTTTGTATTGTTTTACCAACTCCTGTGCTGTGATACTCATTGGAAGTTAACCTCTTGTTCATTTACTAATTAACCCTATTTAATTGAGATAGGGTAATAAGATTATTTTTTGGATCAAAATTTGGTTATTTTGAACGATACACAAATATTATCAAAACTACAAAATGTAAATATTATAACCAATTTTGCGGCAAATGGGGATTTTTTTTAAAAATAAATTGAGTTTTATTCGATCTCTGTTTTTTAAGAATAACTTACACAACGTTAAAACACCTTGACTCGAATACGGCTGATCCATTGGTAGCTATCCTCTAATAGCTCCAGCCCAGCCCTTTGTTGAACTGAGCTTTGTCCTTTAGAGTACAGCAGCAAGCTCTCAATACTTGGAACAATTGCCTTGCCTAGCCAAAGTTCTTGAATAGAAAAACATCAATCTTCCCTAGCAATTCTCGCAGTTTCAAATAACCTGCACTATTGAAGCCAAGCAACTTTAAAACTAGCCTTTATGCATCGGACAAACTACCCCCACCTCGGCAAATGCCTCGATAACAGGTGTTTTATCCCAATGCTTATCAATGGCTGCTTGAATGACACCACATGCAGCAAAATCATAGTATGCAATAGGAGACCAATAATTCATATTGGCATCAACCATGACCTGAAAGGCTTTTTGTATAGACCAGCCTGGTTTATGTGCTAATAAATAAAATGCTTTATTAAATACTCCGCTCGTTATATGCACATCTAACGCATCCTTATATTCACTGGCGTGTCCTATAGACATTCCATCCTTGGCCGGATCATCCAAATAGCGAATAGGTTGTCCACTTTTCACAGCTTCACGTCCAATGGTCCAATCTTCACCATCCCAATACCATGGATAATCTTTACGAAGATAATCTAACAATGCCATTGCCGCCATATCAGAGAAAGATTCATTGATACCCCCAGATTGCCCTTCATACATCAATCCGGAATGCAAGGCAGTAAAATTGTGTGATAGTTCGTGCCCCAATACGCTCTGGGCAGGGGCTGTTAAAAATTCATCGCCATTACCAATTACAATTTGCTGATGTGCCAGAACTACCCCATCAAGACTGATGGTTGGTACTGCAAAAGCGTTATCCATATCACCGAGATGCGTGTAAGCTCGTATAGGCAAATCATCACCTATTGGACGATTAACACCATAAACTTTTTGGTACATGTCTAACGTTTGTTGGGCAAAATACATTGTATCGTTGACTGGAGAAAAAGCATAATTAACAGGACCGGTTCTGCCATCAGCGTAGTTTAAAAACAAATTGGTTTCATCGCATGGATAGGAAAAAGCACTTAAATTCAGTACAGATTCTGTAAATGTGGTAATTGGGAAGAACTCATATCCTATATTATTATTTTCCAAATTCATTACTTTTATGGATTCATTTTCAACACGACAGAAGCCATCTTTAACATGAACATCAAACCTCCCTAAAGAGGGGAGCCCAGGCAAGGCATTACCATGCTGAAACATTCCCTGACGATAAGGGAGAGGAAAAGCATTACCACCTAATCCCTGGCCAATTCTTTCATGACGCACCTCATCCCATTGCTTCAAAATCTCACCGCTATTGGCATCAATAAGATAATTAGGCGCATTGACAAATTTTTTTTCACTATTGGAATAGTAAGACAAATGATAGGCCAAATGAGCTTTATTTCCTTTATCTATATATATAACTTTTTTAATGTTTTTAAATTTAACCGGATCAGTTATCTTTCCAAGAATTTTTTGTTCTATATCATTCGGGCTCAATTTTCCATCAATAGAATGAATATCCTGTTCTATTCCTGTAATATTCATACCTGTTACAGTTTCTTTGGCACCATCTTTTGAATGGAAAATGACCTGATAACCCCAAACCGGAATCCCCTTGTAGGTTATTTGATAACGAGCATGCCTGGTCGAGCTGTCAGAATTATTTTGTAACTCCAGTTTATAATCACTTTGCTGCCCCTTTGCAGTTTGCAATAATCCTTGTTTCTTAAAAGGATGGGCTTGCATAAATTGCGGTAATGCTTTCGTTGATTCACCCCATACGATCGCTTGAGTTGCAGCGTTTACAGAGGAAACAACTATTGAAATGACAAATAATAAAACAATCCGTTTTTTCATAATATCATCCTGATTTTTTGTCAAAACTTCATCCTGCTACAAATTCGAGAAAAAAACAATCAGAAGACACAAATTACGATAAAATTTCATTTTTTTATATCTAGAATAACAATTTATACTCAACTTTTCATTTCAAACGATTTCTCTGATTCTGATAATATCCGATCAATTCAGACTGATAATTTAGCAAGACAATAAATTAATTTTCATTATAATAAGAAAACGAGCTGGGTCAGACATTGGTTTCACTATGAATTTCAATATTATTGGTGCTGGGCGTCTGGGTAAAAATTTAGGCATAGCAATGTCTGTTAATCAGATTGCCTCTTTAAATTCTATTTGTAACTCAAATTTAGCAAGCGCCAGGATAGCCTGTGACCAAATCGGATTTGGCAATGCAGTAGGTAAAATAGCTGACCTTTCCAAAGCAGATATTACATGGATAACCTGCAGAGACGACTCCATTTCGGACGTAGTATCGATATTGGACGATATTCAGATATTAAAAAAAGGTAGCCTGGTAATTCACTGCAGTGGAGCTCTTAATTCAAGCGTGCTTCTTCCTCTGAAAAAACAGGGCTGTTATATTGCAAGTGTGCATCCCTTGAAAGCATTCCGAGCTAATTCATTAGACTCCAATGCGTTTAAACAAGTCCATTGCGTAATAGAGGGGGATTATAAGGCGTGTCGTTGGCTTAGGTCTGCTTTTGAGAAACTGGAAGCCAGCATTATCACAATTCAACCTGAAATGAAGGCAATTTATCATGCTGCGGCAACGATTGCTTCTAATTATTTGGTGACCTTAGCTTCATATAGTGAAAAGTTACTTTTACAAGCGGGAATACAACAAGCGCAATCAAGAAAAATGATATGTGATCTCATGCGCAGTAATATTGTTAACTTGAATCAAGCAGATAGCATAATAAGTGCTTTAACAGGTCCTTTGGCAAGAGGAGATATGCAAACCATTTCCTTGCATCTTGAAGGAATAGATAATAGTGAAATCAAGAGCTTATATAAAAACATGGCGCTAGCCACCCTGCCTTTGTTAGATTTATCATTAGATAGAAAAGAAACCTTAAGAAAAACTCTTGAGAAAGAATAACGTTGCATTCAATTAACTCTAAGCTAACTCTGTGCGTTATTCTGTTTGATTTTAAGTTATCACTTAAAGGTGTTTCACGGGAAACATAAAGCCACTAACCGCCATGTTACTCTGATTGAATAACATGCAATTGAGTAACATTTTGTAAACCTCTCGGTAACCGGTTTCCTCTCCGACCCCTTTCACCTTTATAGTGAGTCAAGTCCTCACCTTTCAGAGTAAAATGCCGCTTACCCGCATGAACCGTCAGCGAATCATTCGTTGTTAAAACTTGCATATCAACTATATATTCTTCTCGTGAGACCGCTTTAGCAGCAGGAATACTGATCAATTTGTTCCCTTTTCCACGAGATAATTCGGGCAACTCCTCAAGAGAAAAAATCAGTAAACGCCCTACATTAGTCGCACAAGCCACAAATAATTGCTCTCTGTTTGGTATTAGCCTTGGCGGTAATATACGACTGTTTTCACTTAATTTGATACATGCCTTTCCATTACGATTTTTTACATATAAATCTTCAATTTTAGCGATAAAGCCGTATCCGGAATCGGTAGCTAGTAATACTTTTTGTTCAGGCTCTCCGCCAACAATTGCTTCAAATAATACTCCTTCAGCAGGATTTAATTTTCCAGTCAAAGGCTCACCTTGGCCACGTGCCGAGGGCAATGCATGTCCTGGAAGTGAATAAACCTTTCCCTCTCCATCAAAAAATAAAACTTGCTGATTAGTGCGAGCAAATGTTTGGGCTTTGAATTCATCCCCAGCTTTATAGCTGAGCTCTTTGCCATCCACATCATGACCCTTCGCAGCTCTAACCCATCCATTTTTAGACAATACAACCGTAATAGACTCATTAGGTAAAATATCCTCTTCCTTTAATGCCTGAGAGTCTTCCCTTGCAATAATGGGAGAACGGCGTGAATCACCAAATTCATCTCGATCTTTCATTATCTCTTCTTTTACCAATTCTTTTAAGAGAGAATGGCTGGCCAGTATTTTTTGTAAAGTATCACGTTCATCAGACAGGTCATCTAGTTCACCGCGCAATTTGATCTCTTCCAGTTTGGCTAAATGACGCAGTTTCATTTCCAATATTGCTTCGGCTTGTCGTTCGGTTAAGTTAAATCGTGAAATTAATCCTTGTTTTGGCTGCTCATGCTCTCTAATGATTGCTATGACTTCATCTATATTAAGATAGGCAATAAGCAATCCTTCAAGAATATGAATACGCTCCAATACCTTCTCTAATCTGAACTGAAGGCGCCTTTTTACCGTGGAAAGTCTAAAATCCAACCATTCAGTCAAAATAGTTAACAACCCCTTAACCCTTGGCTTACCATCAAGCCCAATCATATTAAAGTTAACTCGATAGCTACGTTCTAAATCCGTGGTAGCAAATAAATGAGACATTAAACTTTCTATATCTACTCGATTAGAGCGGGGGATAATAACCAAACGGGTTGGATGCTCGTGATCAGATTCATCACGTAAATCTTCAACCATCGGTAATTTTTTCTGTTGCATCTGCAGCGCGATTTGCTCCATTACCCTGGCTCCGGATACCTGATAAGGCAAAGCGGTTATAACGATGTTTTCTTTTTCTTGAATATAAATCGCTCGCATTTTAATTGAGCCATTACCGGACTCATACATAGTCCTGATTGTTTCACTTGGACTAATAATTTCTGCTTCTGTTGGGAAATCAGGACCTTTAATATATTCACAAATAGCCTTAATATCAGCTTCGGGGTTATCCAGCAGATGAATACACGCATTAGCTACTTCAGTTAAATTGTGTGGAAGAATATCTGAAGCCATACCTACAGCTATGCCAGTTGCACCATTCAATAAAATATTAGGCAAACGAGCTGGCAGTAGGGCTGGCTCTTGCAAAGTACCATCAAAATTATCTACCCAATCCACTGTCCCTTGTAGCAATTCCCCAAGTAACACATCGGCATAAAGAGATAATCTTGCTTCTGTATACCTCATTGCAGCGAATGATTTGGGATCGTCCGGGGAGCCCCAATTTCCCTGTCCATCCACAAAAGGATAACGATATGAAAAAGGCTGAGCCATTAAGACCATAGCTTCATAGCATGCGCTATCACCATGAGGATGGAATTTACCAAGAACATCCCCTACTGTTCGTGCTGATTTTTTATATTTTGCTGTAGCTTTCAGACCCAACTCAGACATAGCATAAACGATTCTACGCTGAACAGGCTTAAGTCCATCTGCGATGCTCGGTAATGCTCTGTCCAAAATGACATACATTGAGTAATCAAGATAAGCTTTTTCTGTAAACTCAGTAAGTGGTTTTCTTTCAGTCACTTCATTCATATTGGGTATTTTCTTCATGTATTAATTGCTATCCATCATCGTAGTGAATCATATAAGACAATGCAAAACAATTTTAACAGAATATTCATGCTGTTAGAATTATAATCATCGTTTATCTGTGTATAACTTTACATCCCATTTACTTCATCTTTATAGAAAAAAATTAACTTATTGATTTTTATAGATATTTATTAATTAATTTTCGTTATATATCTTTGTATCCTGTGGATAACTATGTGAATGATAATAGAATAAATAAGATAACTTGTTGTTAATTGCGAAGAATTTTTTATAAACCATGGGCTGATCTCTGCATTATGAATAAATTTTCAAATTTCAGTTGTAGTCACGTGATTTTTTTAATCACCAATTCTAGCTGATGTTGCTTTTCAACTATAACAGTGATGTACACACTGGATACCATGTGTAGGCCACTCTCAGATTACTGGAATTTTACAAAATAATAGAGGGATACAGGGGATCAGAGTTATCACACTATTTTCTTGATGAATTGCACAGAAGGTTACTGCAACAAAATTACATTTACTAACAGAGTAGAGCATGGGTTTCTTCTATCAGGAAGAAACCCATTTTGCGGAAGAGTATAAATTATTCATAGCAAAGCAGTTTCAACAGGCTTGTAACTCTTACTTCATCTTTTTCCTGGTCTTTTGAATCGCTCGTATTTGAGCAACAGCTCTGGCTAATTCTGCTGCAGCAACGGAGTAATCAATATCACCTCCTTTACTGGCTATAGCAGCTTCAGCTTTAGCTTTAGCTGCCAAAGCAGCAGCTTCATCCAGATGTTCAGCTCGCTCTGCCACGTCAGCAAGAATTGTTACACAATGAGGCTGAACTTCCAGCATTCCACCCTGCACGTAGTATATTTCCTGTGCACCACCTTGCAAAGTAATCCTAACCTCACCTGGCCTTAGTACGGTTAGTAATGGAGCATGGCCAGGAGTAATTCCAATTTCACCCAATTCTCCGGTTGCAACTACCATTTCCACCACACCAGAGAAAATTTCATGCTCTGCACTAACAATATCCAAGTGCGTTGTAATACTCATATTATCTTGCCTCATAGGGTTTTAGCTTTTGCAACAGCTTCCTCGATGCTTCCAACCATATAAAATGCTTGTTCAGGCAAATCATCATATTCACCAGCAAGAATGCCTTGGAAACCTTTGATAGTATCTTTCAGTGATACGTATTTACCAGGAGAACCGGTAAACACTTCTGCAACGAAAAATGGTTGAGATAAGAATCTTTGGATTTTACGAGCTCGAGTTACAACTCGTTTGTCTTCCTCAGACAGTTCGTCCATACCTAAAATTGCAATAATATCCTTTAATTCTTTATATCGTTGCAAAGTTTGCTGTACACGACGTGCGGTGTCGTAATGCTCTTGGCCTACAATCAAAGGATCCAGCTGACGTGATGTGGAATCAAGTGGATCAACCGCAGGATAAATACCTAATTCGGCAATTTGACGTGACAATACTACAGTGGCATCCAAATGAGCAAAAGTTGTAGCTGGCGATGGGTCAGTCAAGTCATCTGCAGGCACATAAACTGCTTGTATAGAAGTAATAGAACCTGTTTTTGTGGAGGTGATACGCTCCTGCAGCATACCCATTTCTTCCGCTAATGTCGGCTGATATCCTACTGCGGAAGGCATACGGCCTAGCAACGCAGATACTTCAACCCCGGCCAAGGTATAACGATAAATGTTATCGATAAACAAAAGAACATCTCGCCCTTCATCTCGGAATTTTTCAGCCATGGTCAAGCCAGTTAGAGCAACACGCAAACGGTTTCCTGGTGGCTCATTCATCTGGCCATAAACAAGTGATACTTTATCCAATACATTAGAGTCTTTCATCTCATGATAGAAGTCGTTTCCTTCACGGGTACGCTCACCAACCCCTGCAAACACTGAGTAACCACTATGCTCAATTGCAATGTTGCGAATTAATTCCATCATGTTAACGGTTTTACCTACACCGGCACCACCGAATAGACCTACTTTACCTCCTTTGGCAAAAGGACAAAGCAAATCAATTACTTTAATACCAGTTTCTAATAATTCCTGGCTGCCGGCTTGCTCTTCATAACTTGGTGCTTTACGATGAATAGCCCAAGTTTCCTCTGCATCGATAGGCCCAGCATCATCCACCGGACGTCCAAGAACATCCATAATGCGTCCTAATGTTTTCTTACCTACTGGCACTTGAATAGGATGGCCTGTGTTTTCGGCTTTTAACCCTCGCTTTAAACCATCGGTTGTTCCCATGGCAATAGTACGCACAACTCCATCTCCGAGTTGTTGCTGCACTTCAAAAACCAGATCGCTATCCACAAGCTTTAACGCATCATTGACTTTAGGCACGCTATCACGAGGAAATTCTACGTCAACTACCGCACCAATTACTTCTACCACAGTTCCTAAGCTCATTATATACCCTCTTTATAAAGCGGCTGCGCCACCGACAATTTCTGCCAACTCTTGAGTAATGGCTGCTTGTCGGGCTTTGTTATAAGCCAATTGAAATTCTTTAATCAAATCACCAGCATTATCCGTTGCACTTTTCATTGCAATCATCTTTGCAGCTTGTTCACAGGCAATGTTTTCTACAACAGCTTGATACACTTGTAATTCAATATATCGCTCTAAAATTTCATCTAATAATTCTTTAGCTTCGGGCTCGTAAATATAGTCCCAATGATGACCCAATGTTTTTTTATCTTCTTCTGATTTTGGTAACGGCAATAATTGTTTTACAAAAGGTTTTTGTGTCATTGTGTTAATGAATTCATTATAAACAATGTGCAAAGAATCAATGGTGCCATTGTAATAAGCATCAAGCATTATTTTTACAACACCAATAAAATCATTGATGCTCGGTGTATCACCGAGGTGATCTATGGAACCTAATATGTTACCACCGACACGTCTGAAAAAAGCCTGGCCTTTTCTGCCGATAACAGCAATATCTACTTCCTTGCCCTGCTCTTGCCAACTACGAATAGTCCGAATTG
Organism: Legionella sp. PATHC032; assembly: GCF_026191185.1. NCBI lineage: Bacteria > Pseudomonadati > Pseudomonadota > Gammaproteobacteria > Legionellales > Legionellaceae > Legionella > Legionella sp. PATHC032. Next base: position 3,355,891 of record NZ_JAPHOV010000001.1, read on the forward strand.
TTTCGCGAAATAGATTCGAGTTTAAACCACCACAAAGACCTCTGTCTGTGGTAACGACAATGATACCTATACGCTTAATTTCGCGCTCACTCATAAATGGGTGTCTGTACTCAGATGCAGCTCGAGCAATATGCTTTATGACTTCATAGATTTTATTCGCATAAGGTTTAGAAGCGCGCATCCTTTCTTGCGTTTTGCGCATTTTGCTTGCAGCCACCATTTCCATAGCTCGAGTAATTTTTCGAGTTTTATTAATACTCGAAATTTTTGAACGTATTTCTTTTGCTCCAGCCATCTTTCAATTCGCCTTAATTAGTTTTAGAGGCCATTACTTTGATACAATGGCCTTTGTGCCTCAAGGAGTTAACTCCTTGAGACTATACTTTACCAACTGCCTGTGTTCTTGAACTCTTCTACTGCCTTTTTCAGTTTTGCTTCGATTTCATTATCATAAGCACCAGCTTCATTAATAGCATGCAATAAAGCGGCATGAGTGCTGCGCATGTAATCGTGCAATGAAGCTTCGAACGAACTGATTTCATTTACAGGCACATCGTCCAAATATCCCTTTTCTACTACAAACAAGCTTACGCCCATTTCAGCCACTGTAAGCGGGGAGTATTGCTTTTGCTTCATCAGCTCAGTAATACGTTGGCCACGTTCCAGTTGTTTACGTGTTGCATCATCAAGATCGGAAGCAAATTGAGAGAATGCTTCTAACTCACGAAACTGTGCCAAAGCAAGACGAGTACCACCACCGAGCTTTTTCATAATTTTAGTTTGTGCAGCACCACCAACCCGTGAAACAGACAATCCAGAGTTAATTGCTGGTCTAACTCCCGAGTTAAATAAGTCAACATCGAGGAATATTTGACCATCGGTAATGGAGATTACGTTTGTTGGTACGAAGGCAGACACATCTCCCGCTTGTGTTTCGATAATCGGTAATGCCGTCAGTGAACCGGTTTTACCCTTTACTTCGCCATTAGTTAATTTTTCTACTTCATCAGCATTAATTCTTGCTGCTCTTTCCAATAGGCGAGAATGCAAGTAGAAGATATCACCAGGATATGCTTCGCGGCCTGGTGGTCGACGTAATAACAAGGAGATCTGTCTATATGCCCATGCTTGTTTAGTTAAATCATCATAAACAATCAATGCATCTTCGCCGCGCTCCATGAAGTATTCACCCATGGTACAGCCTGCGTAAGGCGCTATATATTGAAGTGCTGCTGAATCAGAGGCTCCTGCTACCACAACAATAGTATGTTCAAGAGCACCATGCTCTTCTAGTTTTCTAACAATAGATGCGACCGATGAAGCCTTTTGGCCAATTGCCACATAAACGCATTTAACACCAGTACCTTTTTGATTGATAATCGCATCAATAGCAATGGCAGTTTTTCCAGTTTGGCGGTCACCAATAATAAGCTCTCGTTGGCCTCTTCCGACAGGGATCATCGCATCGATTGCTTTTAATCCTGTTTGCACAGGCTGATCTACTGATTTACGCGTAATTACACCAGGAGCAACTTTTTCTATCGGAGACATACCGGATGAGTCTATCGGACCTTTTCCGTCAATAGGATTTCCTAACGCATCAACAACACGTCCCAAGAGACCTCTTCCAACTGGAACTTCCAGAATGCGGCCTGTGCATTTTCCTTTTTGCCCTTCAGCTAATGTGGATGAGTCGCCTAATATTACAGCACCAACAGAGTCTCTCTCAAGGTTAAGAGCCAAGCCATAGACTCCGCCTGGAAACTCTATCATTTCACCTGCCATAGCATCGGCAAGACCATGCAGTCGTACGATACCGTCTTTCAGACTAACGATAGTACCTTCATTTCGTGCTTCAGAAACCACACTAAATTGATCTATTTTCTTTCTGATTAATTCACTGATTTCAGAAGGATTTAACGCTACTTGTTCTGACATGGAAACTATCCTCTAAATTAAGCGGCCAAGCTGGTGCCAAGCATATTAAGCTTGCCCCGAACTGAACCATCGATAACTAAATCGCCTGCTCGAATTAGCGCTCCGCCAAGCAAGGAGGGATCAATACTTATTTTTAAAGAAACCTTACGTGATAATCTTTGACTTAAGGATTCGCTCAACCGTTGTTGCTGCGCTGGAGTCAATTCGGAATAACTGACCACATCAACTTCCAGTATTTTTTCTTGCTCTGCCCTATATACTTCATAAAGGGCTTTAATTTCTGGCAACAACATCAATCTTTTATTAGTTGTTAATAGCTTGATTAAATTATTCAATGCATCATTCTTCTTGAACTTTGAACCACATATCTCAATGAGAAGTTCAATTTGTTGTTCATCTGTTGATGCCGGATTAGCAATAAACTGAGAAGCTTGAGGAGTTAAAACAACTTGGGCCAACACGGCAAGGTATTCTGACCATTCACTCAGTTTATTTTCTGCTAAAGCATGTTCAAATATCGCTTTTGCGTAGGGTCTGGCTATAGTGGTACTATCAGACATTTTAAATCTCTTCAATAAGGTTATCTAACAGTTCGCTATTCGCTTTTGCATCCACTTCACGCATTAAAATTTTCTCTGCCCCAGTAATAGCCAGTTTTGCAACTTGTTTTCGCAGTTCTTCTTTGGCGTGATTTACTTGTTGAGCAATTTGTTCTTGCGCAAGTTTTGCTTGAATTTGAGCTTCGCGTTTTGCGGCCTCTTTCGCTGCTTCAATAATCTCTGATGCTCGTTTATTGGCTTTATCAATGATATCCGCAGAATGAGCCTTGGCTTGTTTTAATTCATCCTTTACACGGTGCTGAGCCAACTCCAGCTCTTTGCGCCCTCTTTCAGCAGCAGCCAATCCATCAGCAATTTTGTCTTGCCTTTCTTCGAGAGCTTTTGCTAACGGAGGCCAAACTAATTTCATAGTAAACAGTACAAACGCGGCAAAAACCAACATTTGAACTATTAATGTTAAATTAATATCCAAAGTATATTCTCCTGTAACAGTGAGGGCGCGAAGCGCCCTATTTATGTGTTATCAAGAACCCAGGCTGCTTAGGAAAGGGTTAGCAAAGGTAAAGAATAATGCAATACCTACCCCAATCATGGTTACCGCATCAAGCAAACCAGCTACAATAAACATTTTAACTTGTAACATAGGTACCATTTCGGGTTGACGAGCCGAGCCCTCAAGAAATTTACCGCCTAGCAATCCGAAACCTATGGCTGTGCCTAGTGCACCTAAACCTATCAACAAGGCAACCGCAATGACGGTCATACTTTGAACTTGTGCTATTAATTCAGCAGCTTGCATATTTTATCCCCTTTACAATGGATGATGATAATTAAATCGGTTAATGATCTTCATGGGCCAAACTTAAATAAACTATAGTCAGGACCATAAAAATAAATGCTTGCAAGGTTATCACTAATATATGGAAAATGGACCAGGCGAGCGCAAGAATAAATTGCGCCGTACCCAGTGTCATAGTACTAATTAATGATGACGTTGTTGCATTTAAGGTTAACAAGGCTATCAAAATAAATATTAATTCGCCAGCGTATAAGTTTCCAAAAAGTCGCAGTGCCAAGGAAATTGGTTTAGCTATCAGCCCTACCAACTCTAACAATAAATTAAATGGAATGAATAGTGGGTGATTGAAAGGCTGCAGGGTGAGCTCTTTAACAAAACCTTTAACGCCTTTTATTTTCAAACTGTAAAAAACTATCAGAAAAAATACGGAAAGTGACAATCCAAAAGTCAAATTCAAGTCATTAGTTGGTACAACTTTTAGGTAGTGTATACCGGCTAGCTGGGCAAGTACAGGAAGGATATCTACTGGTACGATATCCATAAAGTTCATGAGGAATACCCACATAAAGATAGTTAATGCCAATGGGCCTATTAAGTTATTTTTCCCATGAAAGCAATCTTTAACCTGATTATCAGCAAATTCGAGCATAAGTTCGGCAAAATTTTGTAACTTTCCAGGAACGCCAGTTGTTACCTTCCTTGCGGCCAGATACATAATTGCTAAAACAATTAGACCTAAGCCTATAGAAAAGAAGATTGTATCCAGGTTCAATGTCCAAAAACCACCACTTGAACCGAGTGTCATATCATTTACGTTATAGGTAAGGTACGTTAAATGATGTTTAATATAGTTTGTGCTAGATACCATTTCAGTCACTTTTTGGCCTATTCTGTTTATTGACAATAATCCATGGGGCAAACCAATGCGTCATAAGAACCAAAATGTATGATGCAAAAAACGCTGCCGGTGTGATCCTACATAATAAAAATACTAATGCAAACAGGAACATGGACAATATTATTTTTAACGCTTCACCTTTATAAAAACTATTAACTATTTGCCTCGCAGCTCTCGCACCTTGATGCTTAAACAGTTTAATAGCAAAATAAGCGTTTGGTATAATACAAACCAGTCCACCAAGCAATGCAGAACTGGCCGCATTGGCACCAAATAAAATTGCGCAAAGGGCAGCAAGGATTATAGTTACTCCTAACTGCGCCAGCCACAATCGCGTGATTCCACGCTTATTCAGCTGTTTGTTCACATATTCACCTAACTTTCACGGCGCGAATTATAAATTAAACAATTGTAATAATCAACGTTGATATTCAAATTACGAGCTATAATAGTAATGTAGGGTTTAGCATTATTCACATGTTAAGCGATTTACTAATTAACCTCGCCTAAGGATTAAAAAATGTCAGAGAAAATTCAGCATACAGCAGCCAGGCTGCAAGAAAAAATGAGCAATCGCTATAGCGATGGGCTTTCACACAAGCACAATAAAAATCACCTTTCATACAGACAACATTGCAGATCTCATCCTTGTAATCAAACGAACAATAAAGACGAAGAAAGTATTGTAAATGGCTCTACAGGGCTGTTACGCGAGTTTAATTTGAGAAAAATACGAAAACGACTGGATAAAGGTCGATTCCATTGATACAGTATACTTATCCTCCCAGGTTAGCCACTTCCTGGATTGGACGTGCAGCTATTGGCCTGATTCTAATCAGGCCATATTCGTACTGAGTTGATAGGTATAATAACGCATAAGTTTTATTACTTTCTGAACACCATCTGTGTACCTTGCAATTTTAATCACTTTTTCAGCTTGATCTGTCTGAACATCACCCATCAAATAAACAATACGATCAGAAGTAACCACCTTAAAAGCGTTGGGATCGATTGAAGAATCCGCAAAAATTTGGCTGCGGATTTTCGTGGTAATCCAACTGTCTTGAATAGAGTTGGATGGAATTCTATTGATAATTACTCGATTAAATAACCGCCTGTATCCTTTAACTTTATTAAGACGTTGTTGTAATTCATCGTATAATTCTTGGGACGGAACATGTCCTGCTATTAAAATATCTCTATTGAACACAGCAATATCTAATACTGTCTCTGAATTTTTAAATGTTCGATTGACAGCTAAAACATCATTAAGGGCTATTATTAAATTATAATCGTCTAGTTTTTTATACACATTGTGCCTGTCATAGGCCAGGGTTGCTCCAGTCCATAGAGCTCCGAGACAACCTGATAAGCAGCTTGCTAAGGAAAAGACTATTAGTATAAAACATCCCTGTTTAAACATGCTAACGTATATATTGGAATATTTTCACGACTTTTCTCACTCCAGCAACGCGTCTGGCCACATCAACAGCTAGCAATGCTTGCTCATCAGAAACAATTCCCATCAAATAGACCACTCCATTTTCAGTAACTATCCTTATAGAACCCGATTCAAGTCCTTTTTTAGTCAACATGTTACTTCTAACTTGACTGGTAATCCAACTGTCTTTCGTCCGTTGAGTCAAAGGAATGGGATTATCAACTGTTATTTCATCATAAACCCTTTTTACTCCAGGGGCATTTTGAGCGATCCGCTCGGCTAGAACGCGTAATGATGCAGCGGGGGTTTGTCCAACCAGTAATACCACCCGGTTAAAACTGGTAACAAGAATTCTAGAGTGCCTAAATCGAGGATCCTTGATGATGGCTTTATGAATCACATGAAATAATCGAGCATCTGCCTCCATGGTAGTCACGCTTCTTCTATCATAAACCATACCCGCTGCTGCACCTGCAACAACCACAGCAACACAACCGGTTAGTAAAGCGCCAATCATCATCACAACGATAGATTTAAATTTTAGATTCATTTTCATTTTTTATCCTAACACTTGCCCAAACAAAGATTGCTCGATTAAATCACAAAAACAATGCAATATGAACAAGTGCAGCTCTCTTATCAATGCAGTACTGTCTGATGCTACTCTTATTTCTATATCTTCTGGCCCCATATGATTCGCCAAAACGCCTCCATCCCGGCCACTGAGTGCAATCGTATCCATGCCGCGTTCACTTGCTGCATGAAGAGCTTGCAACATGCTATCAGAATTGCCTGACGTAGTTAGTAAAAGCAATACATCCTGCTCCTGTCCTAAGGCTTGAATTTGCCTTGCAAACACTTGACCAAAATGATGTTCATCGGCAAATGAACTCAAACAAGACGCATCAGCACTTAAATTAATAACCGGTAAAGAGGGTCTTTCCACTTCAAAATGATTTAGCATCGAACTGGAAAAATGCATGCAATTGGCACTAGAACCTCCACTGGCGCAAATGAATATTTTGCCATCATTCAATAAACAATTAACCAGCAACTTCCCTGCCTTAGCTATTGAATCCGACAACATATCAGCTGCTGATATTTTTGCTTCTATTGTGACACCAAATAGATGTCTTACTCTTTCTTCTAACTGAATCATTTAAAAACCTTCTATTCATTATGTTCCTAGCATCCTGCATCAAATGCGTTCTTCAACCAGGTAATCTTGTTTGATGTTCCATCTATGCTAATCACATCAAAACGTATGGGAAACTTATCTTGTATTCGATACTTAATCATATAATGAGATGTTGTTTTTATTATTTTTTGTTTCTTTTCGTAAGTAATGCTGGCAATCCCTCCACCAAAACTTCTATTTGAGCGTGAACGAACCTCTATAAAAACCAGATAATGCCCTTCACGCATAATCAAATCAATTTCTCCCAAACGACAACGATAGTTTTGGATTACTAATTCAAGACCATTTTCCTTTAGGTAATTTAAAGCCAATTGCTCAGCAAGCTTTCCTTTTTCTCGGGTCATTGTTTATCTTGGCTCACGTTAAAATTAAACGGTATCTCCCAGTGAATGGGCCAAACCCTGTTTAAATTGCCCCCATTCAAGTACCCTGGCTACTTGTTGAGTCGGTTTTAAATATAAAATACCTGTCGAATCGTTAGAGCCATCAGCTGGAAATAATATCAGTTGGTTTAATTGAGTAGCCAAGGTATAACTGTCCATACCTAAAGCATAAAGCCTGTTATAGCTATTGAATTGTTCAGGCCAGTTTTTCGCTCCCATCTGATGGGAGAATACCCAAGGCATATCACAGAAAATGATCCCATCCAAATCCTTATCCTTCAAAGCATTGGCACTCCCTCCATAAACACTTGAGGTGGCGTACACTGGAACATCTCCAGCATAATAATATTTTAATAAGGGCATAATTTGGCGTGCCTTTGAAGGATATGCTAATAAAAATATCATATCAAAATCCTGTCTTCGGCTAGTAGTCGATTGGACATTGTACCCTAATACCTGTTTTAATTTTTTCTCACGCTCCTGGCTTTTAGTGATTTGTAAAAAATCTTTCATGCTCTTATTCAAATCTTGCTTGGCTGCGTATCGAAGAGAATCAACAACCATTCCCCCATCTTTTTTCCACTGATTAGTAAAAGCCTTCGTTACTTCTTCACCCCAGGCATTATTGGGAGCAATAATTAGCGCTTTTTTGTAACCTTTGCTTCTTGCTTTTATTGCAACCTGGATCGCTTCATTAACCGGGGATAAGCCTAAGGAATAGGAATTGTTCTGAGTACTGGTATCCGTATCGTTCAGCAATAGGGTAGGAACCGGATGCTCTATTGATGCGATGGTAGCGACTTGAGCTTTCGTTAAAGGACCAACAACATATTCGGCACCATCAGAAATAGCTTGGCGATATGTGTTCGTTATATCACCCTTGCTTGTATCATAAACTTTAATTTTTGTTGACTCATCTCCCCTGTTGGCCTTATAGGCTTCCATAAAGCCTTCCCGTATAGCATTACCCGGTCCGGATAATGGACCGCTTAAAGGCAATAATAAAGCGACCTGTTTAGGTGGGGTTAATAATTTACTTGATATGCTGTCTAAGGGATTAGGCAAAATCTGATTTGCTGGATGATTACTAAAATGCATTTGCCATTGATCCAACGCAGCCAATAATGACTTTGAGTTATTTCTATACTTACGGGAAATAGCGGCCAGCTGTAACCAACCTTGCATTTCTGATTTGTCCACAGCCTCGAGAGACATCGTATTCAGCTCCGCTTGAGGTAAACTGGTTAAAGTCAACCACAGAGCTCGTCGATTATTGACCTGACTTTCTTCATCAGGGAGCAATGATTCCAATTTAATACGCTCACTAACTGATTCAGAGTAACTACCAATAGACCGAAATGACTTCGCCAATTGTTCGTGAAATTGGATTTGATTGTATAATGAGAGCCTTTCAGGCTCTTTAATTCTAGCTAACTTGGCTAAGGCATCTCTGGGCTTATCACGCATAAAGTCGACTTTTGCCAGTAAAAGATTCTTTTCATTAGCCTGCTCAGTCGTTAATTCCCCAGTTTGTGCTAAAATAGCCGTTCCTTGCTTCCACTGCCCATCAGTAATTAAACGGCCAGCTGCTGAAATCAATGCGCTTTGCTTTTCATGGCCTTCTTGACTCTTGGCCATAGCCAGGTATGCTGCAATAGGCAATGAATATGGGGTTTTTAATTTTTTGTTAACTGTAATTACAGGCTCAGTTGAGTTAACTGTTTTTGTGCATTGGCAAAGCAAAAAAAGAGATACCAACACTAAGAACATGCGAAGTTTTAATTGTTTTATTAACATGTTAATTTGCCAAATTTGCTTTTCGCAAGAGGATAAACTATGACAAACACTCTAGCAACAGATTTAGGAACCCTCTACGTAGTTGCTACTCCAATAGGAAACCGTGAAGATATTTCTTTCAGGGCTCTCAATACATTGAAAAACGTTGATTTAGTCCTTGCTGAAGATACACGCCATTCCAAACAATTATTGACTTCGCTAGGAATAAACAATAATTTAACTTCGTTGCATGCTTATAATGAAGCGAACAAAAGTAAGGAGATAATTGATCAACTGCTCCATGGAAAATCAATCGCACTAATCAGTGACGCAGGAACGCCCTTGATTAGCGATCCTGGATTTCCTTTGGTGAAACAGGCCCATGAACACCATATCCCTGTTGTACCTATTCCTGGCGCATGTGCTTTAATTGCCGCGTTAAGTGCTGCAGGGGTACCCTGCGATTCTTTTGCCTTTTTAGGTTTTCTTCCGGCCAAACAAAGTGCCAGAAAACATGCGCTGGAATCATCGCAGTCAGTGCCTTATACCTTAGTATTCTATGAATCAACTCATAGAATCATAGACAGCCTTGACGATATTGCAGAGATCTATGGCCAAGATTATGAACTTGTTTTAGCAAAAGAAATAACCAAAACCTTTGAACGATTTGTATCTGGAAAAATAAAAGAAATTAAAGACTGGCTACTCAGTGAACCCGGCAATACCAAAGGTGAGTTTGTTTTGATTTTTCCACCTCGCTCAACAAATAAAGACCTCCATTCGCATGAAGAATTGCTCAAGATATTGCTGGAAGAGTTGCCTTTAAAGCAGGCTGTAGCTATAGCATGCAAATTGACTAATGCCAATAAAAATCAGCTCTATGAAGAAGCATTGAAATTAAAAGAGAGCTAAAAAACAATATTGAGCATTCATTCCTATAACATTGTCCCTAAATGACCTTTTTTTGTCCTCCAAGACCAAGCAAGGACATCGTCTTTTAAACTATATTGTTTCTATATTAGGCTATTTTTGGAATTATAAAATGGATGATTTAAAGAAATACAGCTTTTTACTGGTCTATTTACTTGTCCCATTACCCTTTGTTTCTTTATATTTAGGAGGCTGGTACAGTTTTCTACCCTTTTTAATCGTTTTTGCTTTTATTCCATTAATCGATGCCTTTCTTCATGATTCGGTAAATCCAACAAAGGAGCAGGAACAAGAACTCCTTAAAGATAAATTCTTTAAATACATTACTTGTGCTTATGTGCCTGTACAAGTAGCCATCATTGCTTGTGGAATCTATATAGTGAGTACTCAAGATTTGGTTTGGAATGAATGGTTAGGATTTACCATGTCACTAGGACTTATCTCAGGTGGTGTAGGCATCAATTTTGCTCATGAAATGATGCATAAAAACAGTAAATTGCAACAACTAATGAGTAAAGTTTTATTAGTAACAGTTTGCTATGGCCATTTTTTTATTGAGCATGTCAAAGGCCATCATGTTAAAGTAGCAACGCCTGATGATCCTGCCACAGCTCGATTAGGTGAAAATTTATATCAATTTTTACCAAAAACGTTATTAGGTTCGTTTCAATCCGCCTTACTTTTAGAAGAAAAGCGTTTATCACATAAAAACTATCCCCTTTGGAGTTTACATAATAATTTTTGGTGGATACTTACTTTTCCATTAATCATTGGTGTAACCTGTTTCATTTTTGGCGGATTAATTGCTTTATCATTTTTCTTATTACAATCATTCATTGCCATCCTGACATTAGAAATTGTTAACTATATTGAACACTATGGGCTAGAAAGGAAAATGCTGAGTAATGGCCAATATGAAAAGGTAAATCCAAATCATTCCTGGAACGCTAATCATTGGCTTAGCAATCAACTACTAATTCACTTACAACGGCATTCGGATCATCATGCCCATGGCGCACGCCCTTATCAAATTTTACGCCATATGGAGAAAAGCCCTCAACTTCCTTCAGGGTATCTCGGAATGATCATCATTGCTTTAATTCCACCACTCTGGCATTACATCATGGACAAAAGAGTCATTGCCTATCGAATCCAGTTAAAAGAATTGGAACAAATTTAAAAGCAACATAAAGATTGCTCCTTTTTATGTTTTTGCAAAAAAGAATATTTTCATAATTTTTATTGCAAAATGGCTGTGGTATCAAAAATTTTTATCCGTTTATTTAGTACCGAGAGACGGTTTGCTAAAATTTTGGCCATACATACATGAAATTGAGCCAAGAGCAACGGTTTATTTTTAGAGAGATCTTGGATTGATTTCAAATCAATTTCATAAACAATGGTTTTTTCGTGGGTTATTAATGTTGCGGTACGTTTCTTATGAGTGTACATGGCAATTTCACCTAATACATTTCCTGAACCCACAACAAGTACGCGTTTATCACCAACAAATGCTGAAACCTTTCCCCGATGGATAAAGTAAACACTGGTAGACTCCTCTCCTTCATGACAAATGATATCATCAGGGTTATAAGGTTTTATAGAAGCCTTTTCACTAATCCATGCGACCAGTTCAGAGGAAAAACCCAAATAAAGTAACTGTTTCTCAAGTGTTACTTCTTCAATATTTATATTTTCTGTATATTTTTCTATAACTTGATCTTCACACCACTCTAAAGCTGATTCTTGATCAGTAAAGACTTTAAGCCAATTGGTTTTCGATTGTAATAAATTGGTTTTCATTAACTCATGATAAACAATGGGCTTTAATGAACAAATTGCAAAGGAAATATTATTCTTTTCCGCATGGAGCTTTAAGTTTTTCATTAAAATAATGCGGGATGAGTCGATATTGTAGACAAGCTCAAAGTCTAAAATGATATATCGAGCTTTCTGTATACTTTTTATTAGCTGAAGTAGCCTGTAAATAGAGCCAAAAAAAAGAAATCCTTGCAACTTCAAAAACTGAATTTCATCTCCCTGTGTCGATAAAATAGATTGAGATATAGGATTTCTCTCAAAAGAAGAATTATAATCTGCTCCGGAAAACAAATACTTAACCGGATTTATTTTGCTGTAACGAAAAGCGAAGATAAAAATTGAAATAACCGTTCCTATAGCAACCGCCGTAATCATATTAAAGACAATAGCAATAACCAATATCAGCAAAACGATTAAATATTCACTTAAATTTAATAAACGCCAGGTATTGATCAACCATTCAGATAGAAAACAGAAAGCGATATAAAACAAATAACACCCGATAGCCATTTTCGGAAAACATTCAACGACCACGGCGCCAAAGCACAAAATAAGCAACATGGGAACAAAAGCCATCACCCCGATAATACGAGCACCGCCATACTCTTTTGCAACAGTAGATGCTGACAAAGACAAATAACCAATCATCCCTCCAACCAATCCACTTAATACATTGCCCATACCCGCTGTACGAAGTTCCTTGTTCAAATCCAATTGCTTATTAACTATCAATTCATAACTACTCGCATTTAATAACAAGGCAATAAAACTTACCAGTATAACCAACCCTGCATAATTCAATAAGGTCATTGAGAATGGATAATGAATCATTTGCCATATTTCAGGTTTTAGAAGCGAATCAATATGGCTTTGATTGAAAGGTCCCAAAACATATCCTTCTGTTGGGTCTACCAAATATTCCAAATTAAAAATATAAAAAAGGGTATAGAATAAAATAACAAGAAAAATAAACATCAATTGCAGCGCGTATCGATAACCTAGCTTTTCTTTGAAAATATAAACGACTATTCCCGCAATAAAACCTGGCGCCCACAATAATATTTCTTCTTTATGAAAAAAAATGAGCCAATTTTGATGTAGTGCTTTACCAGTTAATAATGCAAATGTTCCTGATAAAACCAACCAGCCTGTCGCAGCCATAAATCCACAAATTACAGGATAGGGCAGATAACGGATAATATTCCCAAACTTGAATTTTCCAACGAAATAAAATGACAACCCAGTTAAACAGGTTGTGACCCCAAGAAGAAACAGAATCGTAATAAAGATGGTTTCGTTTGTAGAGCCTGATGGCATCGATTTAATGATCACTAATGCCATGGCTGAATACAAAATTGCTGCTTCATCTTGCAACTGAGCGATGGCATAAGGAGGGGAAGACATAAACAAATAATTTGCGCTTATAATAATTACTGAAATAGCCAATATATTAATGACCAGCGGAATATAAATTTCTAATGCACCTTGGTAAATAAGTGAGGAAAACGCAACGATACTAATCATATTGTCAATACTTATGACCAATCCTGCCAAAATAGCCAAAATCAATTGACTTCGAGTCATCCTATCTCTCACTAATTCATTTCAAGACTAAAGGATTATTTTACTAAACAATACAAAAATCCAGTTTTTCACATTTCTAATGGAATTAAAATAGCGGCCTCTATTGATTAATGATTCCGCATAATTTTCTCCTACCATAGTGTTGCTTCATTGGCTATTGTTCATGAAATTAGGGATATAATAATTATTCAAATAACCAGATAAGCCAGGCATACTCTTGTTTGCAATAAATTTGGGCTAATCTGATTAACTAACCTGAACAATAGCTACACAAAATTTTCTCTCTATTTAATAATTCCTTAATAAAAATAAATTAAAATTTACCAGTCAATTAATTATTCACTTAAGAAGCGCATCGTGTCTGATGTAAGTGAATGGAGGACTGGTAAACTTAGTCAATCTTAAATCAAAATAGCTGGATATTATTGAGATAAGTATTTTAAGTTAATCAGGCTTCTTTCCATCAAAATAACACGCAATAACATATTGCCAAAACAACTATAATTAAAGTCCATTCTTAAGTATTTCTCAATCATTTAGTTCAAATTAATGTCCTGCTAATCATCTTTTTTTACAAATGAATTAAATTATCTTGAGGTATTGAAATGACTCTAGAATGTTATTCTATTGATGGTGATGAGTGTGTTTTAAGAAAAGAATACGATGACGCTCCTGACTCTGAAAAATTTTCAGGTAAAGCAGTCATTTATACAAATTTACCATTAATAAAAAAAATCCAGCATGAAATTGCAAAAAATAAATTGCACCCAATCATCGTTTTTAACGGCTCCAGTCGACAATCCATGTTTATGGAACAACTTAACGCTCTTCGAGAAAAAAAAACTATTTAGAGGATCTTTTTGTTTAGCATTACAAAGACTATGCGATTATCTCAAGGTTGAATTGGATAAAACGCTCTTACCCGATATCACTGGAGATCTTGAGTATGGAACGACCTTTAATCGAATTATGGATGAAGTGTTAAATATTGAATGGTTAGACAATAAAAAACTACAACATAAACATGTTCCTTACCCCGATTATAATGAAAATTGGCATGCAAAATTAGATCCCTTTAAAAGAATTCTCCTTTTTGCACAAATACAAAAAATCAGAAATGATTATCCTGATGAAGATATAGTTTTTAATTTTATTGATGACAAAGATGACATTTTGTCCACTTTAAAAAAGTATTTTATAAATTATTCTTATATGATTCCTCATGGAGTTACTTTACGCTTAAACCATTATGACGGCAGTAATGTCAGTTCATACGCTAGCATAAAGGGAACCGGACGTCCGTACAAGAATTACCGGCAAATAGTCAAAGACATGCATGAGTATGTGTATAATCTTGATGCGTTTGCGGAAACAATAAGCCAGAATGACAAATTTTCAGAAATACCTGCCGTGCGCCAAATATTAGAACATGAGTTCTTTGTTTCAGATCCTGATGATGTCGTTAGCTGTCTTGACAAAAGGAAAATTCCTTTTGTAATTCGCAAAAGTAAATCCCAAATTTCTGGTTACATTATGTTTACAGCCGTTTACAAAACCTCGCAAGGAATCTTTGCAAATCGATATGGTATTAATACGGAAGGCGAACTTTATAAATTTTTTGATTCACAAATTGAAAAAATAGACATTGATTCTGAAGGTATAATTGCAGCATTAGAAAGAGAAATAGTTATAACAAAAATGATTATTGAAAAAACGGAGAATCTCAGCAAAATTCCATGGAAATCCCAAACTGAGAAAAAAAATAACAACCTTGATTATCAAGAAAATGGGGAAAAAGCAGCTGAAACAAGTCCCTCTGAATTATTTACTCCAATGACTAAAAAAACAAACTCCTCTCATTCTTCGGATACAAGAGAGAATAAACAAAAAAGCTTATGCTCTCAGTTGCGTTCCTGCAAATTCTTTGTCTCCAGGATTAACAATGCGGAAAGTGAATTGAATAAAAAACAATTACCTTTTCTAATACGTCCCAGCAGAGCCAGTAGCAATGAATATTACATGTTTACAACAGTCTGCAAAACTTTAAAGGGAATTTTTAATCATCGATATGGAATAGACAGAAAAGGTAATCTCTATAGTTTTGATAAAGACGGAAAACAAAAAGTAAATATTATGCCTAAAGGTATCATAGCGACCCTGAAAAAAGAGATTGTAGAACAAACACATAAAATTGAGAAAGCTAAGGATGTCGCTCAAATAACTTGGATGCCTGAAGAAGATAAATCACCAAATTCATCAACAAAAAGGAAAAATAAAAAACCAGAATGGCATTTAAAATTCTTTAATGAAAATGGAGATAGTACTCAGGTTAGCGAAATTACACCGACACCTTGTAAAAATATTTAAACTGAATATTACATCCACGTTCTCATTACCAAGTTCTTATAGCCAGTTTCAAGTTCTCGTAATAATCATCGATTAAGGACGTTCTATAAAGACGTCCTTGCTTTAAGATGATTAAGAGCCAACAAACTATATAAAAAGGTCTGGAATCCACTACCTCTTTCCCCTAAACTGTCTTTGGTTTTTTGACTTAAGGACTATTTATGAAAACTAAATCATGGATTGCAAGTTTGTTTTATTCCTCATTATGCTTCTCCTCTTCTTATGCAATTAATCTCAATCAAATCACAGTAGCTGATCCGGTAATGGGCAGTCGTACCATCACCTATGAACAAGTTGGAGAGTTTGCAGTAGTGGAAGGTGATATTTTGATTGGTAGGGCGGCGAATCTTAAAAACCAGGGTGCTGTTATTACACCAAAAGTCGGGGGTTCACGTTGGCCAAATGGTGTTATCCCTTATGAAATTGCTGAAAATTTACCTTTTATAAACAAGCTTGCCATTTTACAAGCAATAGATCATTGGCAAAAAAAAACGAATATAGAGTTTGTCGAATTGACCTCTAAAAATCGTTATGATTATCGTGATTACATTTCCTTTATCCCCGCAGAAGGCACAACCTGCTCTTCCTATGTTGGACGCCAGGGAGGGAAGCAAGAAATCAATTTGGCGCCAAGATGTACTACCATGAATACGGTGCATGAAATAGGACATGCCTTGGGAATGTGGCATGAGCAATCCCGATCAGACAGAAATCAATATATTCGTATTGTCTGGGAAAATATTGATGAAGATCATAAATTTAATTTTGATCAACATTTAACCGATGGAAAAGATTTTGGTGAATACGACTATGGATCCATTATGCATTACGGCCGATTTGCTTTTTCCAAGAATGGTCAAGCAACTATCATACCCCTAATTGATGGAGTTGAAATAGGGCAGCGAACTCAGTTAAGTGAAAAAGATATCGCTGCCATCAAAGCAATGTACCCTGAAGCCTAATTGGGAGAAGTAGCCAAGGCCATATATCCATCTTTTTCCTCTGAAGGGGCGGCTACTAAAGCCAATTGCTTGGCCGCTTTTGCTTCAGAGTGCTGGTCGTAAGCATGGAAGATTTCATAACCAATATACATAGCCGTTAAAACAATGGCAGCAGGCCAGCAAATAGCAAATGTTGTAATTAAGACTATAGGCATGACCGTATTTTTTACCATGGTAAAAATAAAATCATTTCGCGCGGCTTCATATTCTTTAAGAGCAACTGGAAGGTTTTTACCTGTCAATTGAGCCTCTTCCAAATACAAACTTTTTTCCTTATATTTCGAATAAGCTCCCGTAGAAAGATACATTGCAACAGCAAGAGTACAGGCAAAAAAACAGCCAACGACTAATAGAGGTGGACTTACCAGCATTGATGCAGTAAATCCCATCATCAATAAGGCGGCGGCAGCGGCAACAAAGTAGAAAGTAGCTTCCTGAGTTTTATAATTAATTTCAAGCTCTCTAAGTTGCTTATTAAGCATCTCTACATGCAATAATCGCTGTTCAGGAGTCATTTTTTTGAATTTTTCCGGATTATTGTAGTCTTCTATTTCCTGTAAATATTGAGCTTTCTTGATCAAATACTCTTGTTTGGCTAAGTTACACTTATATAAAGCCATGCATACGTCGAACCCAAGAAAAACAGAAGTGATCATCCCTGCTACAGGGCCGGGAATATTGAAAAGATGGTTAAAATTGGTAAGCAGGTTGATTGTAGCCCAAACAAAGTCATTGGCAAAATTACAGTGTCGTTTGTAGAGCTCATGTTTAAATCTATCCCATGCTGAAGTCACCTCAGGAACATGTCCTGTTTGTTGAGTGATTATCTCTTCTACTTCAGTTGAGTTCAAACGAAGGGATGTGTCCTTGTTCATTTTTTTCAATAAAGCATCTTTTAGTTTGCTATTTTCTTTAATACTTAATTTTTCTGCTTTACCACTTCTAGGAATGTAATAAAGCGCTACTTCTTGATTGTCTTCATGAACAAGAATATAACTGTTTCTATAATCTTCGAGACTGGCAGGGCCTGGCAAATAATCCATTTGATGGATTTCACAACCATTTTCCGCACCTTTTTCCAATTCAGTAGGGAAAAAAGTATGTCTTAATAGCATACCCCCATCGATTATTAATCGCATCAAAAAGAAACCAACACTAAAGTAATTTATAACCCCGGTGGGTGCCTGAAGAGTTGAAATAATCTTATCGACATCAGTATGAGTTCCTAAAATAGCATCCAACTTCTCAATAATTTTCAGGTCTCGAGCTACACTCAATCCATTAGTTAAAGTCAAACGGCAAAACGCCCAATAGATACGACACAAGTTGGAATAGGCAACATAATCCCTGATTTTGGAAGCATGCAATGGAGAGCTGATTAAATTGCGAAAACCGCCAAGAAAGGAATCATACAAAGATTGAATAAAACCGGATTCTTCCTCTTGAACACTGACCTTGTTTAAATGGTCTTTTATTTTTTGTTTTATTTTAGCGTATTCAGCTTGTTTACCGTTTTGAGAATAAGCTTTGTAAAAGGCTTCCAGCAAGGACGCACAATAGTAGCAATACAGCCAGAAAATTTCCTTATTTTCATCGTCTTGCTGCTGTAGCACATTAAACATTTGTGTAAATTCAGCTTCTAAATCCTGCTTGTGTCGTAGCAAAAAAGTGTAATCTATTGTGTTTACTCGATCATCAATTGTTACAATTTTTATGTCCAGTTTGCTATCCATTGGAATTTGGGCAAAAAATTGTTGTTTATCCCTACGAAATGCAGCACTTTGTTTAGAGTAGACCATATTAAGAACTCACAAAAATTACACAGGAAGTTTTACAATAATACGTTACCATTTGATATGTATTTTGACAAGCTTTTTTGTATTATTATTTTACACATTGATTTTTGTAACTCAGACTGCTATTTGCATATAAATGCATCAAGAGAATGGCTGGTTCGTTTGACTAGTGTTGAAGTTAAAAGGACAGACTTATTGGTCCAATAAAGTACACTATCAAATGATATTTAATAACAGTTTTACTGCATTCAAAAGAAGAATAATTGAAAACTCACATGATGACTGCCTTGCATCATCGCTATTTTCCAATACAAAAACTGGAAAAAATTTTTCCTAGTAAATCGTCTGAAGTGAATTCGCCAGTAATTTCACATAAAATCTGATGAGCTAACCGTAAATCTTCAGCCAACAATTCTCCAGCTTTATAATTTGTTAGCTGTGTTTGTCCGTTTAGTAGCAAAGCTTTTGCCTCATCTAATGCTTGTAGATGTCGTCTGCGAGCTAAAAATTGACCTTCTGTTGGTTGATATCCAACCACTTGTTTGATTACTTTTTTCAGCTCATCCATTCCCTCACCGGTTTTTGCAGACAAATAAACCGTATGTTCATCACGTTTCGCTGAAAGTTTAGTGGTATCAATTTTGTTGTATACCGTGATTATAGGTATTTTATTGGGTAATGTTAATCTCAACTCATTAAGCAGAGAACTTTGTTGATCCGGATTGTTGATGTCTACCACCAGAAGCACACAATCAGCTCTCTTCAACTCTTGCCAAGCACGTTTTATTCCCTCTTTCTCCACCAGATCATCACTGTCTCTTAATCCTGCCGTATCAATAATGTGCAGAGGGATATCATCTAATAGGATATGTTCTCGCATAATATCTCGAGTAGTGCCAGCAATTTCAGTAACAATGGCAACATCTCGCCCCGCCAAGTTGTTAATTAAGGTTGATTTTCCTGCATTGGGTCTGCCAGCAATAACCAAAGATAATCCTTCACGTAACAATACTCCTTGGTTCGCTTGTGAACGTATTTCTTTTAATCGCCCAATAATTCTTTGTAGTAATCGACTGACATTTCCATCATTAAGAAAATCAATTTCCTCTTCAGGAAAATCGATAGCGGCTTCAACATACATGCGTAAGTAAATTAACTCTTCATTCAATTGATTTATTTTTTTAGAAAAATCACCTTGGAGTGATTTTAAAGCCATACGAGCCGCAGTATCTGAACTGGCTTGAATTAAATCAGCTATGGCTTCTGCCTGAATTAAATCAATTTTATCGTTAAGAAATGCTCTTTCAGAAAACTCACCAGGCTTGGCTAGCCTTGCCCCTGCTTCTATAGACTCTTTAATTAATAAATCCAAAACCACAGGGGAACCATGCGCTTGGATTTCAATAACATCCTCGCCTGTAAAAGAATGAGGACCTTTAAAATAAAGAACCAGTCCTTGATCAAGGACTTCATTATTTGCTTTATATAAGGAGCAAAATGTAGCTAAACGTGGTTGCAATGCTTTGTTCCCATTTAAGCAAAGGGCTATAGCATAGGCATTTGGACCTGATATTCTTACGATTCCTACCCCGCCTCGTCCTGGCGGGGTAGCGATAGCAACAATGGTATCTAATGACATTTATTTTACTGTGACAACAACCTTTTTAGCTGGCTTTTCATCTGAGTACTTTCTGGTGATATACCATTGCTGTAATATTGACAAAGTATTATTCACAATCCAGTACAAAACCAAACCAGAAGGAAAATTCCAGAACAGTCCGGTAAATAATATGGGTAAAAACATCATTACCTTAGCTTGCATTGGATCAGCTGGTGCTGGATTGAGTTTCTGCTGAATCAACATGGTTGCTCCCATGATTAATGGAAGAACATGGTAAGGATCCGCTGAAGCTAAATCATTTATCCAGAATATAAAAGGAGCTTGTCTTAATTCAACACTTTCCAGTAAAACCCAATAGAGCGCTATAAAAACCGGAATTTGAATTAATATAGGTAAACAGCCACCTAAAGGATTTACTTTTTCCTGTTTATAAAGCTCCATGGTCGCTTGGCTTATTTTGGCTTTATCATCACCATATCGCTCACGCAAAGCTTGCAATTTAGGCTGCAGCTTTCGCATACTAGCCATGGATTTATAACTTGTAGCGGATAATCGATAAAAAGCTAATTTAATAAGAACAGTTACAAGGACAATTGACCAGCCCCAATTCCCAACAACAGTATAAATTGCCTTCATTAAAGAAAATAATAATGAAGACAAGAACCACAAAATACCATAGTCCACCGTTAAATCCAGAGATGGGGATATTCCCTTTAAAACACTTGTAATTTCTGGCCCTATGTATAATTTGGATCCTACCACTTTCTCTTCTTTTGGTTTGACAGTAATAGGCTGGCTTACCGCTCCAATAGTATAATCTTTGTCCGTAGCTAATGTATAAAACTTGTTTTCACTATCCGCACTGGGAACCCAAGCACTCAAAAAATAGTGTTGTTGCATAGCAATCCAGCCACCTTTTGCATCCACATCCAGGTTAGATTTGCTCATGTCACTGAAACTAACTTTTTGGTAACGATTTTTGCCAGGATTTGAAAAGGAAGCACCTGTATATGAGCCAATGTGAAAAATGCTTGATTTGTCTTCTTTGGGAGAACTACGTAATAATTGAGTATTAAAATATCCTTTCCATAACGTATTACCAGTATTGGCTATCTTGTAATTGACTTCGATTAAATAACTTCCTTTTGTAAAAACAAACTCCTTTTTCACATCCAAACCGTCTTCGCTTTTACCATTTAGAGTGACTATCAGCTGGTTTTGATCCGGTTTCAATTCGTAATATTCTTTTTCCGATGTAAAATCAAAATCCAATGATTGCGGTTTTTGGCCATCTAAAACAAAAAGGCTGCTGTTCGCTACGTATCTCTCGCTGGTCTGATTTTGCAAGAGAGGGAATGGTTTATTTTTATCTTCAACACTTAGTGGATAATCAAGCAATAGACCTTTAACAATATCTCCATTTCTTAAATCAATGTCGACATCCAAAACATCAGTTTTAACCTGAATCAATTGTTTACTGCTGCTCGCTTGTTCCTCTGCTTTCAATGTTATGGCTTGTTCAGCATTAGATTCTACATTAGACGGTATTATTTGTGGTAACAAATGCCCATCTGATGTTAGTTTACTTGCAGTCTTATCTTCAATTGGTTGTTTGACTGGATAATCAATTTGCCAAGCGTTCCAAAGTGATAAACCAATAAGCGCAAGCGCCATATATAAAACTATACGTCGTATATCCATTAAATATTCTCAATTCTTATCGTTAGGAAATAAAGGATCATAGCCACCTTTTGACCATGGATGGCAACGAGACAATCTGTTAACTGCCATCAATATACCTTTGATTACGCCATAATGTTTTATCGCACTGTCAGCATATTCTGAACAACTTGGATAATAGCGACAACACGGTGTTATCAAAGGGCTAATAAAATACTGATACATTTTTATTGGTAAGCAAACTATTCGCCGTAGCATGAGTTTAATTTGTCCCATGTTTTATTTAATTTAGTATTTATACCTAAATTGGTTTTCTTTGCTAGACCTGGTCTTGCCAAAATGATTACATCTACAGCAGGCAAGTTAGTTTGACGAAAACTTTCTCTAAGCAGCCGTTTAATACGGTTTCTGTCATGAGCCTTAGTTATCATTTTTTTTGACAATGCTAATCCAAGGCGAGCATAGCCTAACTTATTTTCTCTAAAAAGGAAAATAAAGTCATCTGTAGTTATTTTTTTCGCATTTTCAAACACGAAATCAAAATCATTTTTTTTTAATAGCCGTTGCGCTTTTTTAAATACAAACACTTAAGCTGATAAACGCTTGCGACCTTTAGCACGACGTCTTTTTATAACCAATCTACCAGCACGAGTAGACATCCTTAAACGAAAACCATGATCGCGTTTACGTTTTAAATTACTAGGTTGAAAAGTGCGTTTCATGATGACCCTGCTTCTAAATTTATGAGGTTGGCAATGATAGATAACTTTTTTTCAACTGTCAATTTGAATAATTGATTATTTTTTGTGTAAATTTTTATTTACAGCTCGTAATAGTATTAACTTTATATATTTTTTAAATTTATTTTTATTATATATACATCACCTCTTGTGGATATTTTTAAAAATAACTTTATTTTTAATAACTTATATTGTTCTAAACTATGTTTGTAACTCCTGTGTTTTATTGTGATTTATTTGTTGTCTATTTATCCTGTCAATATTACGCATAAGTTATTTTCTCTTTTTCACTCATTTGAACTGTACTTATCCATAAAAAAATATATTCAAAATAATTGCAATAAATACTGATTGTATTTAAATTGGCTTGTTGATGTTGGGAAATTGTTTAGGAAATAACTTTAATTAATCAATTTTTGATTATATTTCTATTCATTGCTAAAGCTCTGATCTTATTTAAATTAATTTACTGTTAATATGAATATTAAGAGGAAGATTCTATTATGGCTTTGTGGATAACTTTTCCTTTTCTTTAAACCCGGGTATAATTTATTGATTGTTCAGATAACATATAGATTGAAATCTTTTTAGATTTTAAAAAAAAATACCAATTGATAAATTCTTGTTATTAATCTTTATTAATTGTCTTGCTGATCAGGTACTTTCAATGGCAATATTTAATACTGTGGATAGATAGTTTTAAGTATTCTTTTACCACCCTTGTTTAATTTAGGAGTTATTTT